>CAIPFK010000080.1 GCA_903864315.1 uncultured Burkholderiales bacterium
GAATGACTTCGTCCCCATTCGCTTGGTGGTGAGCCACTCCTACACCTTGATTGCCACCCAATCCTTGGCAGCCAACAGTTTGAAAGACGTGTTTGCATTGGCCAAGGCGCAACCAGGCAAACTCACCATCGGCTCGAGTGGGCCTGGCAGCGGTCAATTCATTTTGGCGTCCCTCTTGAGAAACTTGGGCAAAGTCGATATCCTGCAAGTACCCTACAAAGGCGCACAACCGGTCTACATGGATTTGATTGCAGGACGGGTGGACTTGTTTTTTGACAATTCGACCACCACGCGCCCATATTTGGAATCTGGTCAGGTCAAGGGCTTGGCGGTGTCCTCTCGCTTGAGAGCGGCAGACGCAGCGGCCATCCCCACCTTGAAAGAAACCGGCGCTCTTGACCTCGAGATGGAGACCTGGTTTGGATGGTTTGCCCCAGCCAAAACACCCCAGCCCATTGTGGAGAGACTTCGCGCCGAGATTGACAAAGCCATGACCAATCAGGAAGTCAAAACACGCTTACAGCAAGGCAGCGGCAGAATCCTCAACATGAGCACACCAGAGACCGAGGCCTTTGTCAAATCGGAAGTGTTCAAGTGGACTGCGCTTTTGAAGCAAGCCGGCATCGAGCCCGAATAAAGTAGACCCCAAGAAAGTGATATTGAACAAATGACTTCCTCTGCAACACTGGACAAATTGGCGCTGTATGACGCCGTACAAAGCTGGGCGCTTTACCGTGACACGGGGGACTGGGAAGGCCTCAAAACCGTTTTGCACCCCGATGCGCACATGACCGCCACTTGGTTTGACGGCCCCTTCACGCAATTCATCACCGCAGTCCAAGCGTCTTGGCGCAAAGGCTCCAGAAGCCAGCATTTCTTGGGCGGCACCGTGGCTCAAATCGTGGGGGACAAGGCCATTGCCCAAACCCGCATGACCATCATGGTTCGTGGCGCCTTGGAGGGCCATGAAGTGGATGTGAGTTGTGTTGGCCGCTTTTATGACCGGGTCGTCAAAGTGGGCGGGGAGTGGAAAATCTTAAAACGCAACGTGATCTATGAAAAAGACCGCATGGACTTGGTCAACCCCGGGGCCTTGCTCGAGCTCGATGCGAACAAACTCGCCCAGTTTCCAGAGGGCTACCGCCATTTGGCTTACCTACAAACCAGCCATGGCGCACAGGTGAGCCCACACTTGGCCACCGCTCAAGGCGAGGCGTTTGATCGCTTGGTGCATGAGGCACAGGCCTGGTTACATTCATAATTTTTAAGGAGACTTCACATGACTTTTTTACGTTGTGCCTGCAAAGGCAATGAGCACCTCTCGCACGTCAACGCCGAAGGCGTGGACACCTCCAAGCGTGGATGGCTCTCGGGTCTGGGAGCGGTCACTGGACTGGCCAGCGTTGGCGCTTTGGGGCTGGGTGGTGCCCTCACCTCCTTGCTCACCCCAAGCGAGCAAGCGATGGCGCAAACACCCGCGAAGCCCCACCGCATTGACATCCATCACCACGTCGTCCCCCCCAAATACGCCGAAGCATTGAAGGCCTTTGATGGCTCCACCGCGCCAAAGTGGACCCCTCAAATGTCCATTGAAGACATGGACATGAATGGGATCGCCACCTCGGTGGTGGCCCTCATGCAACCTGGTGCATTCTTCAACAACCAAGAGTTGGATCGCCGCTTGGCCAGGGAGTCCAACGAATATGCTGCCAAGATGGTCCAGGACTATCCAGGGCGCTTTGGCTCCTTTGCCACTTTGCCCCTCATGGACACCGAAGGATCTTTGAAAGAAATCGAATTTGCCTTTGACTCGTTGAAAGCCGATGGCATCGGCCTCATGACCAGTTATGGCACAACCTACTTGGGAGACAAGAAGTTTTGGCCGATCTGGGAGGAGTTGAACCGCCGAGGTGCAGCGATTTACGTTCACCCCTTGGGCCCAGGGTGCTGCAAGAATCCTTTGGGCAGCATGGGCATTCCCGACTCGTCCATTGAATTCGCCACCGACACCACCCGCGACATTGCCAGCATGCTCTTTGGGGGCGCTGCCAACAAATTCCCCAACATCAAATGGATTTGGTCGCACAGTGGTGGCACCATGCCTTACCTTTGGAGTCGATTCACACGGCAAGAAGTGGACATGAAAGACGCCGCCAAAAAGGTCCTCCCCAACGGTGTCTTGGCCGAAGTTCAACGGTTTTACTACGACACCGCACAAGGCCATCACGCCGGTGCCATGGCCGCCTTGCGGGCCTTGATTCCAACGTCTCAAATCATGTTTGGTTCAGATTTCCCCTACAGAAAAGGTCAAGAGGTGAGAGAAGGCTTGGCCGCTCGTGAGTTCACACCTGAAGAGCGCATGGCCATCGACCGCGGTAACGCACTGCGCATCATGCCCAAACTCAAAACCATTTGAACCAGGGTTGGGGAGAGGTACCCAGACCTCTGATCAGACACACGCCGTGAATCGGCTTGCCCCTCCCCGTGGGAGGGGCCTTCAATCGATCAATCCCCAGGCCCATCGCGGCAGTGCTTGCATTGGCCGCTGGCTTTTGCGACAATGCGACTTTCTCCCAAGACCATCGCGGCCGCGCACGCTGGGTGGTCACTGTCCATTGAGCCAATCGATGAAGCGCATTGATCCATTCAATTGCCCAATTGCGCCATCTGCACCATCTGCTCATCAATGAAATTATTTTTTTCAGTGCCATTGATGCTTGCACTGGTCTTGAACGCAAGCTGGGCCCAAGACGCCAACACCACACCCGCCTTTGCTGAGGTGAATGTGAGCAACTTGGCCTCCCCCGTGGAATCAGAGATGGCGTTGCCCTCCAACGCCTCCACCAGCACAGCACTGCCGGCCCTTAGCGTGACTTGGCCCAGGGTGAGGCCCCAAACTCAACCCAGAAACGATGAGTGCGTGCCGTATGCCGCGTCCTTTCACCAAGTGAGTGACTCCATCTTGAGAGCGATTCTTTTGGTGGAGTCGGGCATGAACCCCAATACCATCAATAAAAACGCGAACGGCAGCATTGACCTGGGGCTGGGGGGGATGAACTCGGTGCATTTTCAGGAACTGGCGAAATTCGGCATTGCCCCGGTTCACCTCTTGAATGCCTGTGTGGCGACTTACGTCACCGCTTGGCAGTTAAAGAAACAATTCACACAATATGGGGTGACCTGGTTTGCCATTGGCGCATACCACTCGATCACGCCATACTTCAACCAGCGCTATCAAATCCTGATTTACAACCAGCTTCTTAAAATCCACGCCCTACAAGGCACCCCCTTGCCAGTGCCCCCCATGACGCCCAAACCAGGCTAAAAAACGCAACTCCGCCGAGCCAGTGTGGCCAAAAATCAATTTGTCACCATCGCGTCATAAAAAACTGTTCCAGTGGCCATAAATCACTCGCGCGCACAGAATTGTTCAATATCGGCTTTTTTCCTCTGCTCATCACCCAGTTCATTTCGGCCACCGCCGACAATGCACTCTTGATCGTCTGCATTGCCATGCTGCTGGAGGTCGCCAGCGCCGCTTGGTGGATTCCAATCCTCAAGGCTGTCTTCATCGTCTCCTTCATTGTGTTTGCCCCCTTTGTGGGCATTTGGGCCGACATGGTCCCCAAGAAAAGTGTGATTTTTTGGGCCAACAACCTCAAAGCGTTTGCTTGCTTGTCCCTGTTATTGGGGCTTCATCCGTTTGTGAGCTTGGCCTTGGCGGGGCTGGGTGCTGCGCTTTACTCGCCGGCCAAATATGGACTGGTGACTGAAATTGTCAAGAGAGATCTCCTGGTCAAGGCCAATGCATGGCTAGAGGTGAGCAGCGTTTTGGCCGCCATCTTGGGCGCCATGGCCGGTGGCGCTTTGGTGAGTACCCAGTTCAAAGAGGGCTCACTCGCGCTGGCCCTCAACGCCTACTCCCCCATTGCCTCGGTCTATGCGCCGGCGGTTCTGGTGCTGTTGATGACTTATCTCTTGGCGACTTGGTGGGCTCGGTTCATCCCCTTGAGCCATGCGCTCTACCCCCATGTGCACCTCAAACTCAACAATGCGGCCCCACTTTTTTTGCTCAACTTCAAAAAACTCTGGCAAGACTCAGAGGGCAAAATCTCGCTGTCGGTCACCACGCTGTTTTGGGGAACAGGTGCGACGCTGCAAATCATGATTCTCGCGTGGGCCCAAGAGGTGCTGGGACTGAGTTTGAGTGAGTCGACCTATTTGCAAGTGAGTGCCGCGCTTGGGATGGTGCTGGGTGCTGTCATTGCCGCCAAAACCATTCCCATCGATAAAGCCCGCAGCTTTTTGAAGCTCGGTTGGGCTTTGGGGGCACTCATCATGGTCATGACCGTGGTGCACGGCTTGGTGACGGCCAGTGTGCTCATGGCCGCCATGGGGGCCGTTTGTGGAGTCTTCATTGTGCCCATGAACGCTTTACTGCAATTCCGGGGC
>CAIPFK010000081.1 GCA_903864315.1 uncultured Burkholderiales bacterium
ATGACGCAAGCGAGCTCCAACTCGAAGTCCATCATCTCAGAGTAGGCAGGCCAATGCACATCGCACTCGTGCCCGACCACACTGAAGCGGTTGCCCTTGTACCACGTGGGTCGCTGGTACCACAAAGGAGACACCGGCATGGGGGGTTTTTTGGTGAGCAACTCCCAGGTTTTCATGGCATTGAGCAAATGCTGCTCAAAGACCAAGCAGTCTCGAATTTGCTCCGGTCTGGGCAAGGGCGACAAGAGTTGGAGGCCTTTGAGCGTGATCACGGCTTCGGGAGTCCAAAGTGCCACCAAGTCTTTTGCCAGCGACAAGCCCTCTGCTCCAGACTGAATCAATTCGAGCATGCCAGTCAGAGCGGGATGGCGTTGATTGTGCGCCAGCTCATAGGCTGCGCCCAAATCGAGCACCGTTTGTTCTTGGACGTTCACTGCGCCTATGGCCACATGACCCAGGGGATGAATAAAGGTGGCAAGCTTCATGATCTATTCCTCAAAAATGGCCACGGCTCGAGTCCATCCGGCCGAGCCGCCTTTGACTTTCACGGGAAAGCAGGAAATGGTAAAACCAAAAGGCGGAAGAACTTCTAGATTGTGCAATTTTTCGATATGGCAGTAGCCAATGTCGCGACTTGATTTGTGACCTTCCCAAATCACCGCCACATCTTTGACTTCAGCGTACTTTTTGGACATGTGCTTGAAGTGCGCATCCCAAGACCAACAATCCGTGCCCGTAAGTCGGATGCCCCTGGAGGTGAGGTACATGGTGGCTTCACGGCCCATCCCGCAACCGGCTTCTACGTAGTCGGGGTCACCAAAGCGTTTGCCCGCCGATGTATTCACCATGACGATGTCATAGGGCTTGAGCACGTGCCCGATGCGTTTGAGCTCGTCTTCCACGTCTTGGGCGCTCACCACATAACCGTCGGGGAAGTGTCTAAAGTCCAGTTTCACTCCAGCGCCATAAAACCAATCGAGTGGAATTTCATCGATGGTGGCGGCAGGTTTGCCCTTGTCCATGGTGGAGGCAAAATGCCAAGGCGCATCCACGTGAGTACCGTTGTGTGTGTTGAGCTTCAAAAATTCGATGGCGTAGCCTTCACCATCCAAAAGCTCCTCGGGTTTCAAATCCTGGTAGCGTGCGGCCACGAGTGGTGCAGTGGACTTGTGATCGCGATACTCGATGCTGGGCTCCAAGCCTGGGGGGTCAGATTTGATGGCGTTTTCAATGGGCACGGAGAGGTCGATGAATTTTCTGGTCATGATGGGTCGGTGTGATGAGGGTCAAGGGTCTGAATGGTCTGTAGAGTCTGAATGAGTAGGGGGGGAGGGGTGTGGAGACCTGGCTCGCTCTCAATCGATCAAACCCAACTCGGATGCTTTGATTTGAAGTGCGAGATATTTGGAATAGGCCCTGCATTGAGAAAAAGCACCTCCCGTGAACCATAAACCGGCTTGTGCCGTTTTGGACCACATGTTTTGCAATTCTTGCTTTTGAGTGTCAAAGCCCCACACGTCCCCCACTTTTTGGGCGACATCTTTGCCAAACCAGGTGGGCATCATCTCCGTTTGTGTTTTGTAACCTGTGGCCAACACCACGGTATCAAATTCCAAGTGACGACCATCGTTCATCTTGACGCCCTGCGGGGTGAAGGTTACCAAGTCTGAATTTTGCAAAATTTTGATCTCCCCCTTGGCAATCAAATCCGAGCAACCCACGTTGAAGTAATAGCCCCCCCCGCGCGTTCTAAACAAAAAGGGCCACCCCGTGCCATCGATGCCGTCGTTGAGTTTGAATCCCACTTTGGTGAGGGCCTCTAAAATAGGACGGTCGTGAATTTTGGCTTGATTTGTCAGTCCCTTGTGCGTTGCCAGCATCAGTTTCATGGACATGGAGGTGTTGATCAAATCCCGGTCTTCAAGCGATGGACCCTCTCCCAAATACAAGCCGTCGTAGAGTTGAGCGCTGGGCTCGACATTGACCACCAGGGTGGAACTTCTTTGGAGCATGCTCACACTCGCACCATGGCAATGCAGATCTTGTGCGATGTCATGGGCACTCGTGCCCGTGCCCATGATCAAGACTGGGCGATCACGCCACTTTGAACCATCGCCGAATTGGCTGGAATGAACAACTTGACCGTGGTATTGGTCGAGGGTGGGGATGTGAGGGATGTTGGGGGTGCCACTCACGCTGGTGGCCATGATGATGTGCCTGGGGCGGAGCTCTCGTTTGAAGC
>CAIPFK010000082.1 GCA_903864315.1 uncultured Burkholderiales bacterium
TCGCCAAGCGGCAGCTCGGCAAGCGGGGCGTTACATTGGCATCGGATTTGCCAATTTTGTCGAAGGCACGGGACTCGGTCCCTTTGAAGGCGCCACGGTCAGGATTCAGCAAGATGGCCGCGTGACGGTATTGACCGCCGCGTGCCCACAGGGGCAGGGTCACAAAACCATTTTCGCCCAAATTTGTGCCGATCAATTGGGGGTTCCGATGTCCATGATCGATGTGATCACGGCCGACACGAGCACCATCTCCATGGGTATTGGTACGTTTGCATCTCGCATCACTGCCACCGCAGGCAACTCGGTGTATTTGGCGGGCAAAAGCGTGCGAGATAAAGTGCTGGCCTTGGGGGCATTTTTACTGCAAGTGAGTACGCAGGACTTGGCCCTTCATGATGGTGTTTGTTTTGTGAAGTCCAACCCCGCGCTCTCCAAAACCTTTGCTGAGCTCGCTCGGGTGTCTCAAGGCATGCCCGGGTTTTCATTCCCGCCTGGGGTCACCAATGGGCTGGAGGACACGCAATATTTCTCACCCTCTCAGTCAACCTACTGCAACGGCACGGCGGTGGCCGAAATTGAGCTCGACACCGACACGGGTCAAATCAACATTATTCGCTATTGCATGTCCCACGACAGCGGCAACTTGATCAACCCATTGCTTGTGGATGGACAAATCCAGGGCTCCATTGCGCACGGCATCGGAAACGCAACGCTTGAATGGATGCGCTATGACGAACAAGCACAACCGATCTCGACCAATTTCGCAGAGTATTTGTTGCCCATGTCCACCGATGTTCCCAATGCCCAGTTGGTTCACATGTCCAGCCCCACCTATTTGAATCCTTTGGGGGTGAAGGGGGCAGGCGAGGGTGGGACCATTCCAGCGGCAGCGGCCATTGTTTCGGCCATTGAAAATGCGCTCACCGGCACGGGCCTATTTTTGAAAGAGGCTCCACTGACGCCGCCACGCTTATTTGAGATTTTGCACGAGAGCGGTTTCTTCAAGGCCGTTCAAGCCCAAAGAGCCTAATTCTCCACTTCCAGCCATTCCTCTTGGGTGTTGCCCCAGGGAGCGCACTTGAAATGGGCTGGCTGGCTGGCATCAAGACGCGGGCTTGAGTCCCATCGCTTTCACCACTTTTTTGTTGCTCTCCAGGCCATCGGCGATTTGTTTCTTGAATTCGAGTGGTGGTGTGGCAATCACTTTGAAGCCAATCCCATCGAAGGCTTCTTTCATTTTGTCGGTTTTTAAAGTGGTTTGAAGTGCGCTTTGGAGCCGTTGGGCGGCCTCTGGGGGGATGCCAGCACTGGCGACAAATCCAATCCAACCTGTGTAGGTCCAGTTCTTCAACTCGGCAATTCCACTTTCTGGAAATGTGGGGACGTTCGGTAGCCTTTTGTTCCTCTCCGAGCCTGTGACGGCCAAAGCAGTCACAGTGCCGTTGGTGACGTATTGGCGGATGTCTCCCAAATCGGGCATGAGCATATTCACCTCGCCACCCAAGAGGCCCAGCATGGCAGGTCCGCTCGATTTGTAGGTGATTTGCAAGGCTTCGACATTGGTGAGGTTGAGGAACGTTGAAGTGGTGAACTGCATGCTCGAGCCGTTTCCACCACTGCCATAACTGAGTTTGGTGGGATTGGCTTTGGCGTAGGCAATGAACTCGGCCAAGGTTTTAACGGGCACAGACGGGTGCACCACCAACACCGATTGGTACTCAATGCCATTGGCCAAATAAGTGAAGTCCTTCAAGGGATCGTAGCCCACTGATTTTTCAATCACCGGATTGATGGTCATGGAGGCCGGTGAGACGGCTGCCAAGGTATAGCCGTCCTTGGGGGCGCTCAACAAGGACTCCACGCCGATTTTTTGAGAACCACCGGGACGGTTGATCACGACAATGGCTTGGGCAAGTTCGCTTGACAAGTCCTTGGCCACAATGCGTGCCGTCATGTCAATGGGGCCACCCGGTGCGGTGGGGACAATGAGAGTGATGGTTTTGTTGGGATAGGCTGTTTGCGAAAACGCATTGCAGCAACCCAGGCCAAGGGTGATGAGCCCGGCCATCAACGCGAACTGGTTTAGAGGGTGTTTCATGGTGTTGGGTTACTCGTTGTGACAAAAGCCCTAAAGGGCACAGGTGCAGGACAGGCAGAGCTTCACAGCTCAAAGATTTTTTGGGGGAATGCGTGCAGTCGCTCGCTTGCATCGTGGTCCCCCACCAAGAAGTCATCGCATGACCAACTGTAGGTTCTCGGCGTGGTGTAGGTCGGGTGGGCTGAGAGCACCATATTTTTGGCAATTTTCATGGTCTCATCGAATCGAACCAAGGGTCGCTCCACCATGTCGTAGCCTTGGCCGTGACAGTGAAGGCGTTTTTCTTCAGGGCGGCCGTGCTCGAGCATGTAATGGTTGTACTCGTTCCAGATGTCCGGGCAGGAGGCACCGGGACGCAACAAACTGGCGGTGAATTTTTGGGCTTCGATGACAAACGCGTACTCGTCCAGCATCTCGGCTGAGGCTTTGCCAAGCACACACGTTCTGCCCAGTTCACAATAAAAACCACCCACACCGCTGTTCTCAATCAAGAGCGTGAATTGGTCACCCTCGTGAATGACGCGGTTTTGTTGATGTCGGTTGGCAAACACCGTGGGCACACCCACAGGGCTTGAGGCGCACAGGAAAAGACCTTGTTCGCTGCCAAAGCTGTGGCCGACTTGCTCGGCAATGGCAGCCACTTCGATGTCGCGCATGCCCGGCTTGATGCCTGCGAACACCGCTTGCATGGCACTGTCTTGCATATGGGCGACTCGGCGCATGAAGGAAATTTCCTCCTCGCTTTTGATGCACTTGATCTGGTCAACCAGCTCGGAGGCATCGACAAATTTGGCGTTTGCCAATTTGCCTTTTTTAAGTGTGTCCATCAGCGCAAACGACATGGCCGCGGTACCGAGCAGGCCGATCGTGCCGTGGGCGTATGTCTCCAATGCTTTTTGTGCAAGCTCAGCGTCATAGCCCGCCGTGTAGTGTGCGGCCGCATAACTGGGGGTGCTCATGAAACGGGCCACGCCACGTCGAAGTAAATCGTCTTCGCCAGAGAATTCACGCACCGTGTTGAAGGGACCCTGGCCAACCACGCTCATGCGATCATCGCCAGGAAATACCACCGTCACGGGATACCCATTGGTGGCCGGAATATCGGTGAAATATTTGACATATCCGCCCATGAAGTCGTTGTTGGACTGCATCAAAAGGACGTCGATGTTGTGCTCAGCCATGGACGCGCGCACCGCACGCCACCTGCGCTCGAGCTCAGCGCTGGAGATGGGCGAGTTGATCCGTTCTTCTATCGGGTTCATGATTGATTTTCTTTCCTGACGATGTTGATCATGTCGCTGAAGTTGCCGGCCATGAATTGTTTGATATTTTTCTCAATCACGGGCAGTGCTTCGTTCACATAGGCGTCGTAAAACCCACCCATGTGGGGGGTGATGGTGACGTTGTGTTGGCTCCACAAGGGGTGAGTGGGGGGCAGGGGTTCTTGGGCAAATACATCCAACGCGGCTCCAGCAATTTGACCGCTGTCCAATGCCACCAGCAAATCGTCCTCGTTGACCACGCCACCTCTGGCCAAATTGATCAAGTGACAAGTGCTTTTCATTTGCGCAAAAGTCTGAGCGTTGATGATGTGATGGGTCTCCTCAGAGTAGGGCGTCAAGAGTACCAAAAAATCCGCCTCCTCAATGGCGCGTGCACAGGAGTGCCGGGGCTGTATTTCATCGAAACCCTCCACGTGACGAGTTTGGCTGCTGATGCCCAGCACCCGCATGCCCAACGCTTTGCATTTGGGGGCGAGCTCAGCAGAAATCACGCCCACACCATAGATGGTCACGGTTTTGCCCTTGAGTAAGCTCACGGGTGCGCTGCGAACCCAAGCACCAAGCAGTTGGTTTTGCACCATCTTCTTGTAGTGTCTGGCTTGCCCCATCATCATCATGATGGCCGCTTCAGAAACAGGGGCGCCATGGATGCCATGCAAATTGGTGACGATCACATGGTTTTTGAGTGACTCTCGGTTGGTGATGCCGTCCACCCCTGAGCCCAGGGCTTGAATCCATTTCAGGTGTCTTGCTTTTTTCAGCACGTCTTCGGCCATCATGGGGCCAAAGGTCACCAGCACATCGGCTTCTTCAATGAACGGGCTCACCTTGCTGTGGTGGTCAACGACATTGATGTTGAGTTTGGGGAATTTGGACTTGATGCCATTGAAATACTGCAGGCGAACCGCTTCTGGCAGGGTCAATAAAATAAGTAAGTTGAGCATGGAGCAAATGGAAGGTGAGTCTTTGGGTTATCTTAAGCGCCATCATAGAGTTTTGGAATGCTCACCACCATCACCACAGCTTGACCAAGATCAAGGGCCTGCAAACTTCGTGCAATGGCGTCTTTGAGTTCTGAGGCCTCAGTCACTCGTTCGGCATGGGCGCCAAAGGCCGCACCCACCATTTCAAACTGTCGATGCTCACCGTGCAGCCTGGCGTGAAAATCTTTTGCCTTGGCCGCATAGCCATCGGGGTGCACCCGCAAGGTGGCTTCCTTCACCGCTTGCCAGCCGCCGTTGTCCAACACCACGGTGAAGATGGCAAGACCCTCGGCCTGTGCCACCGCATAGACCGAGGTGGGTGTGCTGAAATGGAATCCTCCATCGCCCACGATTTGAACCACGCGGTGCTGTGGGTTCGCGAGCTTGAATCCAAGCGCCATGCCGCCGCTGTAGCCCAGCCCACCGCCTGCGGAGGCAAAGAGCGTTTTGGGGGTGTTTCTCTTCAAGTGATTGAGCAAGGTGGGTGAGTGGCGAATGGCTTCGTTGACCACCACGTCCTGGGTGTCGAGCATTTCATACAGGGTGTGCATGAGATACGCTGGGTTGACCTCGCCGGCCTTGCTGGCGGCTTGCACTTCAAGTGTCAGTTTTTGCAAGCGTGCTTCTTGCAGGGCTTGAACACTTTGACGGCGCTCTTGAATTCTGGCTTGATGATCCGGGGTGATCAGGGGCTCGATCACGCTCAGCAAGTCCTCTAGCCACTCGGCGCTGTTGGCTTGGACGCGGGTTTGACTGGCAAAGCCCCACAGCGGGAAATCCTTTTTGATGGGGTCGATGTCCACATGAATCCA
>CAIPFK010000083.1 GCA_903864315.1 uncultured Burkholderiales bacterium
GCATGCCAATGAATCAGCAGCATCACCCCAAGCGTCATCATGGGGTAATGCCACAAGGCGTGCCTTGCACTTGCGCGACTCAAAGGCTCGATCTCACCACTCACACGGGTTTTTAACAGCAATCCATCACGGTCGTGGTACTCAATTCGAGCAATGGTTTTGGCGTGCATGCCACCTGGTGCATTGGCCAAATCACGCCACGCCGTGGGCGCTGGGGAGGTCATGAAACGAAATTCATAGTGCCCACTCACCTCACAAAAAGGTGACACATGAAAAACCTTTTGTGCGGCCATGGTTTTGCCATAGGATGGATTTTTGAGCACGTAAAAATGCCGCTCACCAAATGTGTTGTTCACCTCAGCGAGCACCACCACCAATTCACCGGCCAAGGAGTGGCCATACCAAAAGCTCACGGGCTTGAACGCATAGCCCCAGACCCTGGGAAAGCAGTGCAACCAAACCTCTCCATCCACAGGCCCAATGCCTTCTTGCCTCATCAACTCATCAAACCACCCGAGCGCACCGCCCGCCACCGGCCCTCTTGCGTCGCCGTGGTCCTCGTCGTAAAAGGACAAGGGAGAAAATCGGTTCAACGCCAACGATTGAATGCCGCGTGCTGACATCTCGCGCATGGGCAGCATGAGAAAAAAACTGGCGTGTTCAAAGGCATGTCGTTTGGGGCTCAGTCTTTCGTGAGCCACCTGACCAAAGCCGATGTATCCCAAGGCTTGGCCCACGGCTTGGCTCATGACAACGTCCCCGCACTGATCGAATGCAGCAAGGACTTCGCCGCACGCACACCCGCACTGTAGCCATCTTCATGAAAACCGTGTCCCATCCAAGCGCCAGCGAACCATGTCCTGTTGCGCCCTTGGATGAATGGGATCTGCGCTTGAGCCCTCACCGCACGCGCATCAAAAATCGGGTGCGCATAATGAAACCGCCCCAGCACCATTGACGCGTCAATGTCACGCACTGGATTCATGCTCACAAACACGGGGTCCTTGAAAGGCAAGGGTTGCAAGCGGTTGATCCAGTAGTGCAAACACACGCGCGATGGATGCAACTGGCCAGGCGCGGGTGGACTGGACTCAAAATTCCAAGCCGCCCATGCCCGTTTGCTCTTGGGCATGGCCGATACATCCGTGTGCAATACCGCTTCATTGTCTTGGGTGTGTATTGCACCGAGCACCTCGCGCTCAATCTCCTCGGGGTCTTGAAGCAGACCCAGCGCTTGCGGGGCGTGGGTGGCCAAGACCACCGCATCAAAGCGCTCCATGCCTTGGTCTGTCATCAACTGCACATGATCGGTTTCGCGCTTGATCGATTGGACGGGGGTGCTCAAACGCGCATCGGACAAGCCATCCACAATTTTTTTCACATACTGCTTGGAGCCACCTTCAACCGTGTACCACTGGGGACGATTCATCACCTGCAGCAGGCCATGGTTGTGGCAAAAGGAAATCATGCTGGCCACGGGAAAGGCCAACATTTGATGCGTTGGACAACTCCAAATGGAGCCCAACATGGGCAACAAATAATAGTCTTGAAACCCCCTGGAAAATGCATGATGATCCAAAAAGGTTTGCACGCTCCACTCACCCCAAGTCAATGACAAGGCGGGCTGCGGCTTCATCAAGTCTAGAGCGCACTGGGTACAAATGCGATTGAACCTCAAGATGTCGAGGACCATGCCCAAGAATTGGGGGCTGAAGACATTTCCTCTTTGGGCAAATAAGCCATTGAGGTCACTACCACTCCATTCGAGTTGATGCGCGCGGGCAGCGTCAGAGCTCGCAGATGATGCACGCGAGGCAGAGTGGGCTTGAACAGAAAACGACATGTCTGACTTGGCCACCGGCACCTTCAGGGCCTTGAATAGTCCCAGCAACTCGGGATAGGTTTTTTCGTTGAACACCAAAAACCCCGTGTCCACACCATGGGTTTGCATCTCACCTTGAAGATTGGGCAAACGAACATCCACGGTCCTGGCGTGTCCGCCAAAATAGTCATTGGCCTCCAGGAGCGTCACAGCCACTTGATACCTCAAGGCGTGCGCGGCGGCGAGGCCAGCCACCCCCGAACCCACCACCGCCACCTTGAGTGCGCTCATCTCAATTGGCCCGAGCGTTGAGCGCCAACTCCAACTGGGACAAAAACTCCTTGTCCTGCGGTGTGGTCATGCTGGAGTAACTCCAAATTTTTTGACCATCGCGAGAGATCAAGTATTTATAGAAATTCCATTTGGGAGTCGTATTGGTTCTCTTGGCCAAGAGTTTGAAGAGTGGCGCGGCCGACTCCCCCTTCACTGCGGTTTTGGTGAACATCGGAAACTTCACCCCAAATGTATTTTCACAAAAATCAGCAATGTCCGCATTGCTCTTGGGCTCTTGTGAAAAGTCGTTGGACGGGAACCCCAGCACAACCAAGCCGCGCGACTTATATTGATCGTACAAGGCTTCCAGTCCTTTGTACTGCGGCGTAAAACCACAAAAGGAAGCGGTGTTCACCACCAGCACCACCTGGCCCGCGTATTGACACAAA
Organism: uncultured Burkholderiales bacterium; assembly: GCA_903864315.1. Taxonomy (GTDB): domain Bacteria; phylum Pseudomonadota; class Gammaproteobacteria; order Burkholderiales; family Burkholderiaceae_C; genus Limnohabitans. The sequence goes on from CAIPFK010000083.1 coordinate 2,545, forward strand.
TCCTGGGGTTTTTCATCTTGGAGCCTCAAAACACGGTAGTTCAGTACGCCGGGGCAAGCGCTTTGGAGTGCAGCGGCACTGGGGGCACTGTTGGCACCGGCGGGATTCGAAGCAATGGGGGCGCTGGAGGCCGTGGGCGCGCCCGACGCGCTTTGCACACTGGTGACGGCTAGAGTTTGTGCTTGAGTGGGCCAACTCAGCACGCAAGCGCAACTCAGCAGCCAGAGTTCAATGAGCCTCAAATGATTTTTCATGTTTTTTCAGTCTCAAGATGGTTATTGTCACGAGTACAGGTCTACTCAAGGGTTCAACCCAGCGGGGTTTCTCAAGAAGGTTTGCCGCAAAAGTGCATGCGGTCAAGATCAGCGAACTCCGACCAGACCCAGCCCCTGGGGTCTCGTCGATCATGGCTTAAACTCCAGCTCAAGCTCAGTTTTTTTCCATGGTTTTGTTTACACCCAATTTTAACCAATCTGGATAATTTTCCACAATGGCCCTGTTACGCCAGGGCTAACGTCAACTCTTACGTCAACTCTAACGCCAACTCAAATGTCATCTCCAACACCACCTCTAGCGACATGTTGCCCATGACCACACCACCCATCATTCTCGCCATTGAAGACAAAATTGTCTCCCCGCAAGAAGCGGTCCAAGAGTGTCAGAAACTCAAAACCCAAGGGCCCTTGGTCTTTACCAACGGTGTTTTTGATGTTTTGCACAAGGGACATGTGACCTACCTTGAAAAAGCCCGCCGACTTGGCGAGCATTTGATCGTGGCGTTGAACACCGACGCATCGGCCAAGCGCTTGGGCAAAGGCCCCGAGAGGCCCCTCAATGCGCTGCTGGACCGAGCGCACGTCATGGCGGCCTTGCAAAGCGTGAGTTTGGTGACTTGGTTTGACGAGGACACGCCTTTGGAGATCATCCAATCCCTCGAGCCAGACGTCTTGGTCAAGGGAGGGGACTACGACATGGATGCGCTGGCCGAGGCCCAATGGGTGCGCAGCCATGGGGGGCTGGCCACGACCATCCCCTTTGTGAGCGGATACTCCACCACCCGGTTGGTCAAACTCATCCAGTCCACGCGCTCTTGAGACCTCAAGGCGCCCGACTTGGGCTGAGGACTTGGGCTGAGGACTTTGGCGATTTCACGCCCCATCGTGCTCAAGACTGGGGGGGCGCAGCCTCGGCCAACAGGCCAAATTGACTTGCCCACAAGGCCTTCACTGCAGCTATGCTATCCCTGCAGTCCCCTGGATCACACCGAAGCGCTGTCTCATGCAAGCTTGACTGGTGCTGCCTGCGTCTGAGCTCTCGATACGCTTCCTTCGCTTGCAGCCCCAATGGGACCACAATGAGCCCCAATTCTTGCGCAAGCACGAGCAAGGCCATGTTTCCAATGTTTTGTGTCATCTCTGGGTATTGGTGGGCATGCGCCAAGACCAAATACTGAACCACAAATTCCACATCAATCATCCCTCCTGGACTTGATTTGGGATCGAACAAGGCTTTGGGGATGGTTTGACTGGCCCACATTTTTTGGCGCATCTCTGCGACTTCGCGGGCCAACACCGTCGGTTCACGAACTGCACACAACACAACGTGTCGCAAGGCATCAAACCGTTGGGCCAGGGCCTGGGGGCCAAAACAAAACCGGGCACGAGTCAACGCTTGGTGCTCCCAAGTCCAGGCACTGTTGGCCCCCAATTGCCGCTGGTACACCTCAAACGCCGCAAACGAGCTCACCAGCAAGCCTGAGCTGCCATTGGGCCGCAGTGCACTGTCAATTTCATAGAGTCGGCCTTGTGCCGTTTTAAGGGTGAGCCAATGGATCATTTGACGCGCCATCTTGGTCACCTGTTCTTGGGTGATCGAGCTCTGATCGTCGTACAACAAGACCAAATCCAAATCACTGCCATACCCCAACTCTTTGCTGCCAAGCTTGCCGTAACCAATGATGGCCAAGGGCACCTCACCCACCCAAGCGGGATTGAGCCGCATCCACACCCATCGTGCACAAATGCTCAGGACCGAGTCGGCCAAGGCACTCAACTCATCCCCCACCTCTTGCACCGTCAAGTAACCCATCAAGTCCTGTGTCAAGGTGCGAAACAGTTGGGCTTGGTGCTCTCTTCGGATGACGCCTAGGAGTTGCTCTTCATCGTCAAGCTCAATCCTGGCCAAAGCGGCTTTTCTCAACTGCAATGTTTTGATGAATACCTCCGCCTCAAACCGCTTTTGGATCCCATTGGGTTGCAACCAATGGTCGATCACCGCAGGATGGGCCTTCAAATACGCCTGACTCCAAGGTGATGCGCCCATGAGACGCAAAAGCTGCTGGTGCACGGTGGGGTTTTCATAAAACAATACCCAGTAATTGTCGCGTTTGAGCAAAGGCTCCATCCACTCCAACCAAGCAAGAACCTGCGCCTCATTGACACCCCCTTGTCTCAACCACACGCTCGCGCGTGAGAGCACCTCTTTGACCCGCTCAAGGCGCTCTTGCACGAGCGCCGTGGGTTTGACCACCCTGAGCGACTCGAGCCACTTGGTCCAAGCTGAGGGCATGGGCGCAAGACCCTCTTGGGCATGCGGCGCCTGCGACTCCAAGCCCAAGGCAATGATCAACGTGTGCAAAAAATGTTGCACTCCCACTGCTTCACTGGGCAAGCCATTGGCTGTACCTTGGTCTTTCCCGTGTGAACTCTTGGCCATTTGCTCCAACGAAGCGGGAGCCAGCAGCGTGCTTTCTTGAACAACTGGGTGTGCGAGCAAACGATCAAAATGGTCTTGCACCCAACTTTGATGCCTTTTGAGATCGATCTCACAAGTGCCCCACTCCCCATAGCCCATGCATAGACCAAGCCAATTCAGGTCTTTCTCTTCGCTGGGCAGTCGATGGGTTTGTTGATCATCCAAGTACTGAATGCGGTGCTCAAGACGTCGCAAGAAAACATATGCCTGGTGCAAATGCAAAGCCTCGCCATCGCTCAAAAGACGCGCCGCACGCAAGAATTCGATCGCTTTGAGCGTTGAGCGCGTTCTGAGCTCAGGATGGGTTCCCACACGGGCGAGTTGTAACAATTGAACCCCAAACTCAATTTCACGGATCCCGCCGCGGCCGAGTTTGATGTCCATCAAGCCATGGTGTTTCAAGGCATCCTTTTGGGCTTGGTCTTGAATGAGTTGGTGGATGCTGCGCATCGCTTGCACCAAGCTGTAATCCAAATAGGGGCGGAACACAAACGGCAAAATCAACGCCGACAGGCGTTTGGATGCGAGCAAGTGGGCACCATCTTGCAAGGACAATACCCGAGCTTTGAGCCAAGCAAAACGCTCCCATGGCCTGGCATCTTGCTTGAGATACACCGCCAAGGCAGAGAGCGGCAATGCGCTCACGCTGGCACTGCCATAAGGCCTCAACCCCAAGTCAATCCGAAACACGAACCCATGCTCACTCACGTCAGCGATGAGTTGGGCCATCAAGCGCACCCATTTCAAGAAGTACTCTTGGTTGGAGATGACCTGGGCCCCTGGATGCTGTTGGGCTCCACTCGTGTAGCCATCCTCCTCGTACACATAAACGACATCGATGTCGCTCGAGACATTGAGCTCTTTGGCACCGAGTTTGCCCATGGCCACCACCCAAATGTGCGCCTCCTCGCCCGCTGCCGTTTGCGGCAATCCCCATTGCGCGGCCAACGTCTCGCGCGCACGCTTTGCGGCCTGGGCCAATGCAAATTGCGCCAAAGTACAAATGCACAGCATCACCTCCTTGAGCCCCAGACCCTGGTCACAATCCAAGGTGAGCACTCTTTGCATGACCAGTTGCCTGAGGACTCGCAATGCACTGGCCAGCGGGTAAGTTTTTTCAAGCGACTGCAGCGCACGCCTCAAGTGTGCCTCTTGGGGCAAGCCAGGAGGGAGAAACTCAAGCTCAAGGCCATAGCGTTGGCGAACTCGACTCGCGTAACGACTCCTGTCAGAAAACGTCATGGGCTTTGAGTAAGATGGGTGCACACTCGCGCACGCGGCGTCGAACCCTGCAATAATTCCACTCACCCCGTCACGTCCTTCTCGATCTGTCATCCATGCCCCCACCAGAAATCGACAACACAGCCCGCTCTTTGCGCCTTTGGCGCTGGGTGAGCTCCGTCAGTGGCTTCTTGCTGTGGCTGTGCATTGCCTTTTGGCTTTTGGCTTTGGTCATTTTCAGCGTGGTGCATGCGCTCATTTTGCCTCGAATTGACGTCCTGCGCCCATCCATCGAGCGTCAAGCCAGCGAAGCATTGGGCCTGCAAGTGCACATTGACACCTTGGATGCGGACACGTCTGGCATTTGGCCCGCCTTGCACCTTCAAGGCGTGTCCGCCCTGGACCCTCACGCAAAACCGGTGCTCAGCATCAATAGCGCTTGGGTGAGCTTGTCTTGGGCGTCGGTCCTTCGGCGCAGTTTGGATCACTTGGACGTAGAGGGCCTTCATCTGAATGCGCGCTTGGATGAGCAAGGCCAGTGGTGGGTGGGTGACATTCGCATCGGCGCGGGAACACAAAGCGCGGTGAGCGACACATTTTTCAAAATTCACTCGTTTACGAGCCACAACACCCAAATCACCTGGATCGATGACTTTCACCATCACGAGAGTGGACTCATGGAGGGCTTGTCCCTTGATATTCAAAATGGTTTGTTGAGCCACAACTTCACCCTCGACACAAACATGCCCAATTCGCCAGGAACACCCCTGAGTGTAAGAGCGCAAATGCACCAACCCTTGCTGAGTTTGCACCCTGGTGAGTGGTCGCAATGGTCTGGCCAAGTGTATGCCCAGGCTCAAAACGTTGAGCTCAGCACCCTCTTGAAATACCTCTCCCCATCCGCCAGCACCCTCGGCGTGGCGGGCACAGGTTGGTTGCGGTTTTGGAGCGAGGTGAACCTGGGATCGCCCACCACCCAAGTCTTGGACGTGTCCTTGTCCAACGTCAAATCACAGCCATTGGCGCAACTTTCAGCTCCAAGTTCTGCTCAAAAGGCCGGACTTGTCCTTGATTCTGTGCACGGACGCTTGCGCTCCAAGCCCTGGAAAACCGGTCGAGAGTGGGAGACCGAAAGCTTAGAGGTTGAAGTCGCTGGCCAGCCAAAAGCCTGGGACTTGTCTCATTTGCGCTTGAGGCTCACCGACCCCGAACACCCGTGGTCCGGTGGTGCACAAGGGGAAATCAATATTGGACAGGTCTTTTTGGACAATGTCGCACCGATGGCTGAAAAACTCGCCCCCCAGCATCCATTGACCCCCATCTTGTGGGGGCTCAACCTCAAAGGGGAGCTCAAAGATTTCAGCGCTGCTTGGAGCAGCTCAAAGCCAGCAACCCCGCCCACGTTGAAAATGGGGGACTTGCTCAATGGCGCCAAACAACTCCTCTCGGCGTCCACCCCTGCCGACGTGTCTGAAAAACAGTCTCCCCCCCCTCTTGTGTGCTAGCCCCCCGTGGCGACCTCACCCACCGAGGCCTCCAACCCATTCAAGGAGATCACTCAATTTCGCATTCAAGGACATCTGCAAGAGTTTTCAAGAGAAGACCGCCCAGATGCCAAAGCCCTTCCCCAGACCTTGTTGACTCCCAACGGTAAAGGGCGAGCCAACCCATTCAATCCTTTGACACCCCCGGCTCATGGCGCTTCAACCCTGGCGCTTGTCAACGCCACAAAACCCTGGCTTTCCAATTTGCCCAATATCAAAGGTGCCAACATCGCGTTTGACGTCTCCGATCACCAAGGACACGCCAACGTTGCTGTCACTGACGGCTTTGCTGACTTTTTGGGTGCATTGGAAGAGCCCCGCGTCGAGATGAAAAAATTCTTGGCCGATGTGGCTTGGGAAAACACCGCCGATCAACTGCACTTGCATGTGAACAATGGGCTCATCGAAAACACCGATGGTGCTGGCCAGTTTAAATTGGACTGGAAGCGCACGGGGCACCGGCCCACAAGCACACCAAGCACAACCCCAGGCACCCCCGCCACCCCCAGCACCCTCACTAGCAGCGACTTGGGCCTCCTGGACTTGGATGCACAAGTCCACCACCTGGACGCCAAGTCACTCTACAAGTACTTGCCCCAGACCATCAATGCGCCGGTGAGGCAATACTTAAAAGACGCCCTGACACAAGGCTTTGCCAGCCAAGGCCTCATCAAAATCCGTGGGCCCTTGGCCGCCTTGCCTTACAAAAACCCACGCGAGGGTGAGTTGTCCATCAAAGCGACCTTGAACCACGTGGGTCTGAATTATTTGCCCAAGTCTTTGTCCAAACCCGTGCGCGAAGCCACACTGGGCACGCCGTCATTGCCCGCCTCTGCATCCCCGGCGTTGGTGCCCACCAACACGCTCAGCTCGGATTGGCCCAGTCTCATGGACATTCAAGGAGAGTTCAACATCACCGGTCCAAGCCTCTCGATCTCCAAGGCGAGCACTTACATGGCGCCAGAAACACGCCTTTTTTGGCCACGCGTGGAGGTGCGAATAGCAGACTTGTTGTCGCCCAACTTGGAAGTTGTGGCCGAGAGCCGTTCGGCCTTGCCCGATTTTTTGTCCGTGGTCAATCGCTCGGCCATCTCTTCTTTGTTATCCCATTCTTTGCAAAAAGCAAATGCTCGAGGCCAGGCCGAACTCAAACTCAAACTCAATTTGCCCTTGCTTCAAATCGAGCGCAGCAAAGTGCAAGGCACGCTCACCTTGATGAACAACGATTTGCAAATCACACCCACCACGCCCGTGCTCAGCCGGGCACGGGGCTCCATCGCCTTCACGGAAGGCTCCATGTCGTTGCAAAACGTCCAAGTGCGTGCGCTAGGCGGGGATGCCCGCATCGAGGGTGGCTTCATCGGCCAGGGCATTGGCTTGGCAGCAACGTCCTCACCAGCCCTAGGCAACGCGTCTTCCAACGCACCTGCCAACGCACCTGCCAACGCACCTGCCAACGCATCTGCCAGCACACCAGCCAGTCCCCCGCCCCTGCCTACATCGGGCAGCAATGGCGTGGCCAAAGACAGCGGCAATGCGGTTAGTCCCCCCAATGCCAACCCAGAGGTCCTGCAACTTCGGGTCAATGGTCAGTTCAACGCCGAGGGCTTGGCCCAGGCTTGTGAGTTGGGTTGGATTTCTCGCTTGGGCGCCCTCTCTCAAGGCAGTGCGGCTTATTCTGCGGTCATCGTCGTTCGCGCCCAATCGGGTGTTGAAGTGAGTCTGAGCTCGACGCTGCAAGGCTTGGCCCTGTCAGGTCCTGGGCCCTTGCGCAAAAGTGCCTCGTCCTCCATCCCCTTGAGCTTTGAGTCGGTCCCCTACAAACTCACGACCAACACCACCACGCTCAATTTGGAGCGCATGAGCTTGGTCTTGGACGACATGCTATTGATGCGCCTATTCCTGGACACCAGCACCGCCTCGCCTCGAATTTACAAAGGGGCTTTGAGTCTCAGATCCACCGATCCTTCCCGGGGATTGGCGCCCAACACGCCAAGCAGTCCTCAAGCCAACGCCCTCACCCCCGCATCTTGGCTCAGACAAGTCACCCCGCCCACCAGCGCAATCCCCATGGGCTGGGATTTGGAGGTGGACGCGGCCCAACTGTCTGTGGATGAATGGCAGTCGGCGTTGAGCCATCTCTCCACCACGAGCAATGACGCTTGCCAAGACTGGCCCAATGCCATCGGTGTTGACAAAGCCACCGCTGCCTTGGGCAAGGAGATCGATCTCGCGTCTGATATCTTGCCCGCTCGCATGAATCTCAGTGCTCAAACACTCACCGTCCAAGGCCGAAGCTTTCATCAAACGCACCTCTCCACCACACGGCGTGGCGAGCACTGGTTGGCTCAAATTGACTCACAAGAAATGCGGGGCTCTTTGGATTTGGTGCTCTCAAGCGACTTGGCCAAACGCGGGCTCAATGCGCATTTGACGTACTTGAACATCACCCCTAGTGCTCCCATGAGCTCAGACCCCTTGCTTCACCAAAACACCTCCCTCATGTCTTGGCTGACCTTGTCCGTTGATCAGCTCGAGCTCAAAGGTCACGCACTGGGCAAGCTGCAATTCAGCACGCGCGCCAGCCCTGGCCCTTTGGGTCAAACGGTGTGGCAATTCGACCCCTTGACCCTGAGCAACTCAGACGCCACCTTGACCGCGTCTGGGCACTGGGGGCCTGAGCGCAACAACCCCAACAACAGCCCCCAAACCGCCCTGAACCTGGAGCTCGACATCGCCAATGCGGGCAATGTATTGGACCGTTTTGGCATGCCGGGTGTGCTCAAAGGCGGGACGGGCCGTCTCAAAGCCCAGGTCTCTTGGGGGGGGTCGCTGATCAACCCCAATTTTGACCAGCTGAATGGTCAATTGAATCTTGACGTTGAACGCGGTCAGTTCCTCAAAACCGATCCTGGTGCCTCCAGGCTTTTGGGGGTGCTCAATTTGCAAGCACTGCCCAGGCGACTGACCTTGGATTTTCGGGATTTGTTTGGCGAGGGTTTTGCCTTTGACAATGTGCGCGGTGACGTGAGCGTGATTCATGGCAATGCCACAACGCACAACTTGGTGATGAAAGGCGTCTCGGCAGCCGTCATGCTGGAAGGTCAGGCCAACATTTCACAAGAGACCCAAGATGTGCGCGTGGTGGTGATCCCAGAGATCAACGCCGGGACAGCATCCCTCATTTACAGCACCATCAATCCTGTGGTGGGACTCACGAGTTTTTTGGCCCAGTATGTCCTGCGTCAACCCCTGATCAAAGCGAGCACCCGCACCTTTCACATCAGTGGCAGTTGGCAAGACCCGCAAGTCACCAAATTGGAGCCGCCTCAGGAGACACCGCCATGAAAGTTGCCGCACTTCAAATGACCAGTACGTTCACGTGGGAGGCCAATTTGACCCAGGCCCTGGAGTTGCTGCGCGAGGCGTCTGAGCAAGGCGCGGAATTGGCAGTCTTGCCCGAATATTTTTGCTTGATGGGTCAACGGGATGGCGATAAATTGCGCATCCAAGAGGCCATGGGCTCAGGGCCCATGCAAGAGATGATGTCCAATGCGGCCAAGACTCTCGGGCTTTGGATTGTGGCAGGCAGCTTGCCCTTGTCGCCCAACCATGACACCCAGTCACGCCAGGTCTACAACAGCTCTTTGGCCTTTAACCCAGACGGTGTTTGTGTCGCGCGTTACGACAAAATGCACCTCTTTCAGTTCAAAACAGACACCGAGCAATATGATGAACACCGCAGTTTATTGGCGGGCGCCAAGCCCACACTGTTTGAGTTGCAAGATCAGCGGGGTGAGATCTGGCGCATCGGCATGTCGATTTGCTACGACTTGAGGTTTCCTGAGCTCTACCGCGTCTACGCCCAACAGGGTGCCGATGTTGTATTGGTGCCCAGCGCCTTCACACAAACCACGGGGTTGGCCCATTGGGAGACCTTGCTCAAAGCGCGGGCCATTGAGAATTTGGCCTATGTGGTGGCGCCCGCTCAAAGTGGCCTGCATGACAATGGCCGGCAAACCCACGGTCACTCCATGGTGGTTGACCCATGGGGTGTCGTTGTGGCGCAAAAAGAATCGGGTGTAGGCGTCGTGATGGCCGAGCTCAGTCACGACCTCGTCGCTCAGCACCGCTCACGTTTGCCCGCTTTGGGACATCGACGACTGTGAAGCCAACGTACACCAACGACCCACGCCCTGAGGTCTGCACTCAAGACCCCTTTGGCCCGTCTGGGCTCGCAGCGTCTTTGCCTTCGTCGTTGGCTGCGTCCTGGATCTCGCCGCCTGGGCGATTGGAGAACATGGTCCACCAAACGATGACCACCAAAATCATGCCAGCCAAAAAGGCTTCTAACAAAATATAGACCATGAATCGCTTGCGTGTGCCTTCTGTGTTGTTTTTGATTGTAGAAGCTTTCTGTGCTGGGCTGTTTTCGGCATGCACTGCGCCAAGTAGCCTACACCGCCCAGACTCAACGCCATCGACCATTGCAACTGCAAATGCAACCCCATTTGCAAGCACAAGTTCAATCTCAACAGGACCCACCCCGGCGGTGCTCAGCAATGCGACATTGATGACCCCAGCCAAACCTTCGCCCCAAGCTGTTGCCAGTCTCCCCAATGGCAACTCACTGCCGCAAAAAGCAACTCCCCCCAGCCCCAAGTCCGCCACCACCAGGCCCACCCCAAGCCCTCAAAATCCCATCAAAAGCCTTTGGGTGGGCGCCTCATGGGATGATTTGCCTGGCTTTCAAGATCAAACCATGTCGAAGCTGTGGGACACCTTGTTGACCCTTTGTGAGCAAGCCCACAGCGCCTATGTGTTATTTTGCCAAGACCTTCGGCCCATGAGTTTGGCCAGCGAAGACGAGCAACGCATCTGGCTCATGGGCCGCTTGCAGCCCTACCGCGTACAAAGTTTAGAAGGCGAGAGTGTGGGCCTCCTCACCAGCTACTATGAGCCCACCTTGAACGCGTCTCTCACACCCAGCGAGACCTTCAAATACCCTTTGTATGCACCGCCTGCGAGTTGGCCCTCGATGATCAAACCAGGGCAGCCTTGGTACACTCGTAAGGACATTGAAACCGCTCGCCAGCCCATCCTTGAGCTCAAAGGCCGAGAGCTGGCATGGCTGTCGGACCCCTTGGACGTGATGATTGTTCACGTCCAAGGTTCTGCGCGTTTGCTGGTGCGACAAGCCTCAGGGGAACTACAGCATTTCAGATTGAGCTTTGCCGCATCCAACGAGCAGCCCTATCAAAGCATGGCCCGCTGGATGCTCGAGCAAGGTCTCACCAAGGATGCCTCTTGGGGTGGTCTGCGCGCAAGTCTCAAAGCCAATCCTGAGCGGGCACAAGAGGCCTTTTGGAGCAACCCGCGGTATATTTTCTTCAGCCTGTCCCCCCTCTCCAACGGCTCCAACATGGACTCCATCGGGACGCCAGGCATGACCAACTCGATTGGCCCCACCGGTGCCTGGGGGGTCAGTCTCAAGCCCATGTCCTCCGTGGCCATTGACCCCTTGAGTGTGCCCTTGGGCAGCGCGCTGTGGCTGTCGTCTGCTGCGCTGCGCCCGGCCCTCAACCGCTTGGTGCTCGCTCAAGACACGGGCGGTGCCATCACCGGGGCCGTGCGGGCAGACCTCTTCGCCGGTTCTGGGGAGGCCGCCGGTGACTGGGCCAATCAAATCAAACACCCTTTGCGGCTATGGGTGCTCTGGCCGAGGTGAATGGCCGCACCACACCACCCATCCCATGCCCAGCGAGTCTTTTTAAGCCACTTGAGCGCCGAAGGCTCGCACCCGCATACAATCGAAGGTTTGAGGGAATGTCCTGCCCAACAAGCTATGCTTGCTGCGAAGACCCCTTTCTGGTGCCGTTTGGCCCTGTTTACAAGGAGATTGTTGTGTTTTTATCCTCTGCTTATGCGCAAGCCGCTCCTGCGGCTGCCGCGTCCACCGATTTAAGCTCCTCACTGATGAGCATGTTGCCCTTGGTGTTGATGTTTGGGGTGCTTTACTTTGTCATGATTCGCCCCCAGATGAAGCGCCAAAAGGAGCACAAAACCATGCTCGACGCTTTGGCCAAGGGCGATGAGGTCTCCACCGCAGGCGGGTTTTTAGGGAAAATCTCTCAAATCAGCGACAGCTTTGTCAGCCTTGAAATCGCGCGCGGAGTAGAGATTCAGCTGCAACGCTCAGCGATCACGCAAATATTGCCCAAAGGGACTGTCAAATCGTCTTGATCAAGGCTTGGCATGACCCGTCCTGAGGAGCAGCGGGCGGCCTCCCAAGCCCTTGAAGGCCTCCTGCCTTGTCTGTGCCATGCTCAATGGCAACTTTACAGGAGGCCAACACCGCTTGGGTTGTCTCTTGGTGCCAGGCATTGGTTTGAGTGCCCTCGAAGCACTTGAGGAATGCGGGCTCCGCGGCCTTTGATTTTTGGACTTGACGGTCCTTTCATTTGAACTGAACTTGCCATGAACCGATATGCTATTTGGAAGTACC
>CAIPFK010000084.1 GCA_903864315.1 uncultured Burkholderiales bacterium
AAGCGAGCTTTATGTCGGACCTTCAAAAGAAGGCTTGGTGTGCAAAACTTGAAGACTTTGCTCACGCACTTGGCGTTTAGCTCATGAGCAAGATCAGGCAATCGACGCATCGGCGGGTCATTAAATGGAGAGGTCTATGCGTCAAGGGATGGTGATTGCGGGTGCAGGCATGGGGGGCTTAAGCGCCAGCATTGCCATGGGCCTTGAAGGCCATTCAAGCACCGTGCTCGAGAGGCGAGACGTCTTTGCTGAGCTCGGAGCGGGTATTCAGTTGGGTCCCAATTCAACGCGAATTTTGCACCAATGGGGTTTGAGTGAGGCTTTAAAGACTTATGCGGCTTGGCCCGAGCAGATTGAGGTTTTTCGTTTTGATCAAACGAGTTCGTTGGCCAAGTTGGATTTGGGGGTCAACTTCAAAGATCGCTATGGCGCGCCTTATGTCACCATTCACCGAGCGGACTTTCAAGCGCTTTTGTACAAGCGCATGCTGGCCATTGGCCAAACGGATTTGCGCATGGGCAGCAGCTTGGTGGATCTTAAAAATCAAAATGATGGGGTGGACATTGAAATCAGGACTCGGGCTCTTTCGCCTGCGCAAAGCCCCCTTGGTTCGGATACAACACAAAGAGCGAAGACCGATCTCGATGCCCTGCCTATGATGCAATTGCACGCCAGTGCGCTGATTGGGGCCGATGGTGTTTCCAGTGAGGTCAGGCGCTTGGAGTGGCCTCATCGACGGATCCATGCAACGCCCCATTTGGCCTACCGGGCAACGGTTCCACAAAAACTCCTGCCCTTGAAGTTGCGGCAAAGCGGTGTTCGAGTATTTCTCGGTCCCCAAATGCACTGTGTTCAATACCCCATTCGCTGTGGGGAGTGGCTCAATATTGTGGCACTGATGGAGGCCCCCTTTGATGCAGAGCACGCGATGAACGAAGTGCAAGCACCGCTCCAACAAGCGTGGACGGAAAAAGTGTCCTTGGATGTGATGCGTGAACATTTTAGGCTTGCGCTTAAAGGGGCGAGCTCTGATCTTCAAGAACTCTTTAAAGCCGTGGGCGAGTGGAGTGCTTGGCGGCTCTTTGATGCGAATCCATTGACGGGTGCGCATCAAATGGTTCAAGGGCGGGTGGCTCTTTTGGGAGACGCTGCTCATCCCATGTTGCCTTTTTTGGCGCAAGGCGCGGGCATGTCCATTGAAGATGCAGATCGACTGGCCAAGGCGTGGTCCCATCAGGACCTCTCTCCAGGACAACGCTTGCAAACCTATGGCAACGCCAGGTGGCTTAGAAACGCAAGAGTTCAAAAGCGCGCAAGAACCAATGCCTCAATCTTTCATGCTTCGGGCGTGATGGCGGGTATAAGAGATCTGGGTCTTGCGGTCTTGGGCGAGAGGCTGTTGGACATGCCGTGGCTTTATGGCCATCGCTGAGCGGACCTTGATCGCTCAGTGGCTTGCGATGTGATGGCGTTGCCTGGCTTGCAGGCAAGCGGCTGATCCCGCCTCAAACTCTTTGCATGGTGAGGGCCTGAATTCGTAGATGCCACACTGAATGTGCTCACCGAGCTTGCCGTACAAAGCCGCGCACCTAGGCGGGGAGTGGTCTGTGCCGCGCATTCGGCAAAGGTGATCATTCAAGCCCTCCGTCAATCCGTCTGGCGTTGGCCCGCCCATTGACTGAAGCTCTTGGGTGGAGAAGTCAACACGGAAACTGGCGCAACAAGCGCCGCATTTTTTGCAGTCCAGCGTGTCCATCAATGGATGAGATTCAAGCGCTGTCCGTTTGACGGCCCAAAAGCAAATATTCCATCAAGGCTTTTTGAACATGCATTCGGTTCTCGGCCTCGTCCCAAACCACAGACTGAGGGCCATCGATCACCTCAGCACTGACTTCCTCACCGCGGTGTGCGGGCAGGCAGTGCATGAAGAGGGCGTCAGTTTTTGCTGCAGACATCATCTGCGCATTGACGCACCAGTTGGCGAAGGCCTTTTGGCGCTTTTCGTTTTCTGCTTCATAGCCCATGCTGGTCCATACATCCGTCGTGACCAAGTCGGCCCCTTTGCAAGCTTCGCGGGGATCGGCGAAGACTTTGAAGCTGTGGGTGGACTTCAAGCCAGAAATGGAGGGATCGATTTCGTAGCCACTGGGCGTGCTCACATGAACTTTAAAGTCCAGCAAATCTGCGGCTTGCAGCCAGCTGTTGGCCATGTTGTTGCCATCACCCACCCAAGCAACCACAATGCCCTTTAAGCTCTCAAGAGGAGATTTGCCAAAGTGTCTATGTTCAAAGAAGGTGAACAAGTCGGCCAAAATTTGGCAGGGATGAAATTCATTGGTCAAGCCATTGATGACCGGCACGCGGGAGTTGTTGGCAAACGCGGTGAGTTTGTCTTGACCGTAGGTGCGAATCATCACCAAATCCACCATGCGTGAGATGACTTTGGCGCTGTCTTCGATGGGCTCAGAGCGTCCAAGTTGACTGTCGCCTGTTGTTAAATTGACAACCGATCCACCCATTTGGTACATGCCCGCTTCAAAACTGACGCGTGTGCGGGTTGAAGCTTTCTCAAAAATCATCGCCAAGGTGCGGTCTACCAAGGTGCGATGCTTTTGATAAGTTTTGAATTTGTGTTTGATATGCACCGTGCGTTGAAAAATATACTCATATTCTTCAAGGGTGAAATCAGAAAATTGAAGGTAGTGTTTCATTTTTTTGCAAGAAATGAGCGGACCACGGGGGTCAAGATCGCGACGATTTCATCACAATCTTTTTGAGTGATGATGAGTGGTGGCACCAAGCGAATCACGCTATCGGCCGTGACACTTAAAAGCAAGCCCGCCTCAAGCGCCAGCTGCATGATGGCTGCGCACGGGCGATCAAGCTCTATGCCGATCATCAGACCCTTGCCTCTGATTTCTTTGAATCCGGCAAGTCCTCCCAAGGCGGCTTGGAGTTGTGTGCTCAAGTACGCCCCCATCTTGCTGGCGTTGTCGATCAAATGGTCTTCTTCCATGATGCGAATGGTCTCAATGCCTGCCCTCATTGCCAAGGGGTTGCCGCCAAAGGTGGTGCCGTGGTTGCCTTGTTGCAGGACTTGAGCGGCTTTGGGTCCAGCAACGACGGCGCCAACCGGTACGCCAGAACCCAGACCTTTGGCGAGTGGCATGACATCGGGTTGGATGTCAGCCCATTGGTGCGCGAACCATTTGCCGGTGCGTCCCATGCCGCACTGCACTTCATCGATCATCATCAACCAGTCATGTTGATCACAAAGAGCGCGGACCTTTTTCAAATAGTCCAAGTGCATGCTGTTGATGCCTCCCTCTCCCTGGATCGCTTCCATGAACACGGCCACCACATTGGGGTTGCCTTGAGTGGCTTTGATGAGCGCCTCTTCATCATTGACGGGCACGCGAATAAAGCCTTCCACCAAAGGGCCAAAACCGACCTGAATTTTTTCGTTGCCCGTTGCACTCAAGGTGGCGATGGAGCGACCATGAAAGGCTTTCTCATACACAACGATCTCGGGTCGAGTGATGCCCTTGTTGTGTCCAAATTTTCTGGCCAATTTGATGGCGGCTTCATTGGCTTCAAGGCCCGTGGAGCAAAAGAACACATTGGTCAGCCCAGACAACTCGGTCAATTTTTTGGCCAATATTTCTTGCTCTTGTACATGGTAGTAGTTGCAGCAATGAATCATTTTTGCAATTTGGTCTTGCAGCGCAGGCACGAGCTTGGGGTGTGCATGGCCCAGCGTGTTGACTGCAATGCCAGCCAAAGCATCCAAGTATCTCTTGCCCTGGGTGTCCCACATTTGAAGGCCCACGCCATGCGTGAAACTCACAGGCAGTCTGCCGTAAGTGTTCATCACGTGTTCAGAGCTTGGGGCC
>CAIPFK010000085.1 GCA_903864315.1 uncultured Burkholderiales bacterium
AGAATTTGAATCAGCACGGTGCATGACGCACTCCTAAGGATATCGATGGGGTGAAAAATAGGGCAAACCCAGCAAGGGTTAACACTGAAATTGAAACACGAGGATAAGGGTTTGCAACAACAATGCCAAGCTTTTTAATTGGGGTCAGATCATCATTAAAAACTGACGAATAATATGAATTAATAATTGTGGTCAGATCAATTAAATTTCAAAAAGCATCCAATATCATCCAAAAGTTCTAAGTATTGATCTCTTTTCTTGAATCATATGCCGATGCAAGGCCATTTAGACCATCACGGGGGTTCACGTCGTGGGCCACGGGGACGTCCAGGGCGTGCAGGCACAAGTCGGCGCGAGGTCAGTTTTTGTAAATTTGCGACAAATTGAGCGTCGCCCAAAGGCCAGCCCGATTTGAGCGAGGACTCTATGCCTTTTTTTTGTGCAAGTCCGAGTCCATCACGCACCATTTCGGCGTAATGGACCTCGCGCTCAAATGGCGTATTGCCCAACTGCCACAGTGACTCATGGGCAGCGACCAGGGGGTCCAAGCGACGCCCCACCCAGTGCGCATGACTTGACCAGGGGTAGACAACCCTATCCGCCTGCAGTTCGGGGTCCCGATTGGCCTCTTGACGTGGGGGCAACGCTTGCGCTTCAAACCCGACTTGCAAGCCCTCACTGGCACACAATCCATCCATGTAGACCAAGGCCTGAAGTAGCCACGGCTCGGCTTGCAAGACATTGGAGCGAAACCGCCCCTCCCAAAGCGTACCCGTGCGTCCATATTTGCGGTTAAAAAATTGCACATATCGACGTCCAACACCTTGCATGAAAGCACTCAAGCCACCGTCTTGGATGGGCGTCACCAGGGCGTGCACCGATTGCGCCAAAAAGGCGTAACCATGCACCTTGACAAGATGGGCCTCACTCATCTCCAGCCACAAACGCCACATCACATCCAGGTCTTCGCGAGCCTTGGCAATGGGTTGTGCATTGTTGCCACGCACGCATACGTGGTGCAAATGAAGTGGCAGATCAAGTCTGGAAAGCCTGGCCATCGCCGACCTTTCACACCGCGCTCTTGAACGCCTGGGGTGCATCAACCGCATGACCCACTGCTGCATCCCGCTGCGCTTGAACAACGTCCATGTCTTGCACACTGGGTTGCTCGCTTTGAATGCTGGTGTGGCCCTGAGCCGGCTTGGAGCCCCAATGCGCAAGCTGCGCATGCACCCTGGGATAGCGAACCTCGCACAAGCCCTCCAGCCCAAACTGCTCGAGCAAGGCCATCAAGCGTTGGGCCGCGCTTCGCTTGAACTGGCCGGTGAATGAGGCGGTGATCAACTCATTTTTCATGCTGTGCTCCCACCCCACCAACTCAGTCACACTGACCTTGTAGCCTTGACTCTCAAGGTACAAGCAGCGAAGCACATTGGTGAGTTGACTGCCCATCTCGCGCGTGTGCAGCGGATGGCGCCAAAGCTCGGCCAAGGGGGTTTTGCCCAGCGTGATCGCCTTGCCCGCTTTGAGCTTGGCCGCCAACTCCGCTTGGCAACACGGCACCAAAAACACCAATTCGGCCCGTTTGGCCAAGGCAAACTCAATGGCATCGTCGCTGGCAGTGTCACAGGCATGCAAGGCCGTCACCACATCCACTCGGGCAGGCAGCATCTCACTCGTGACCGCCTCCTTGGCGCTGATGTTCAAAAATTCCATGCCCTTGAAGTGGAGCTCTTGGGCCAAGGCCTTGGAGTGCGCCACCAAGGGCTCGCGCGTCTCGATGCCGATGATCTCAAGGGGCAATGGATCAGGCGAATGACAAAACTGTTCATAAAGCATGAAGCCCAAATAAGACTTGCCACAACCGTGGTCCACCACCACCAAAGGAGCGGGACTGATGCCTGGGCTCGCGTGCGCTTGCCCGGGCTGCGATGCTGCTCGACCCTTGCCCAAGAGGCACTGCCGCAAGGGATCCGTCATCAACTGAATCAAGTGGTTGACTTGCTTGAGTTTTCGTCGGGAGTCCTGATTGAGCTGGCCGTCTCGCGTCAAGATGTGCAGCGCTTTGAGCAAGGACGCAGAGCCCGACCCCCGCGGGTCTTCCATGGCAAAAGCGCTTTGCGACTGCAAAGAAGTGTGACCGAGCCCATCAGATTTGGGGGTTGAAGGCGTGGACAAGTGGGCGCGTTTGGTGTTCATCTCAGATGCATGGGGGGTCATCCCTTGGGGGCCCCAAGTTCATGTTGCCCAAAGCATACACCGAGAATGCGAAGTGAAGGAGGATCCATGTGATATTTGCGCTCACTCGTGGCCACCTTGGAGGCTGAGGGGGAGCCGCATTTCCCTCTAAAACGAGGATTCAGACCAGGAGACTCACTGGGCGCAAAGGTCGACGCCCACGTCACCTCCTAGTTTAAGAACCACAAGACCCTACAATTGTCATAAATTTGAAACCTGCCTAGACTCTCGCCAATTCATGACCCGTCTCATGTTGGCCGCCGAGCAACCCCGCTTTGGCCTGAACATAGAGCCGATGCAGGTTTCTCAACAAGGATCGACCCCCATGGCCTTTCTCACATTGGACGTTGGCAACACTCGCTTGAAGTGGGCCTTGTACGACGCACCCGAGCCAGGTGCGCGCTTGTTGCAGCAAGGCGCTGTTTTTTTAGAAAACATCGACCGCCTGAGCGAAGATGACTGGAAAACACTGCCCCGCCCCAGGCTGGCCTTGGGGTGCATTGTGGCGGGTGAGGCCATCCGGCGTCGCGTGGAAGAGCAAATGGACGCCTGGGACTTGGTGCCGCGTTGGGTGGTGCCTAGCGCCGCTGAGGCTGGCCTCTCCAACGGCTACGATCACCCCACCCGCTTGGGCGCGGACCGTTGGGTGGCCATGATCGGGGCCCATGCTCGCATGCAACAACTCACGCAAGCCTCAAACGTTCCCGCCAAGCCCATGGTGGTCGTGATGGTGGGGACCGCCGTGACTGTGGAGGCGATCGACGCTCAAGGCCGATTCCTAGGAGGACTCATCCTCCCAGGCCACGGCATCATGCTCAGAGCCTTGGAGTCGGGAACCGCCGGTCTTCGGGTTCCAACGGGAGAGGTCAAACCCTTTCCCACCAACACCTCGGATGCGCTCACCAGTGGGGGCACCTACGCCATCGCGGGCGCTGTTCAACGCATGGTAGAGCACTTGAAGGAGGAAAGTGGAACGGACCCCCTGTGCTTCATGACTGGGGGCGCGGGTTGGAAGATGGCGCCCAGCATGTCCACCCCCATTGAACTCGTGGAGTCCCTCATCTTTGAAGGCCTATTGGTCATTGCCCACTGTCGCCAGTTGTCGGCCAGCATCGAGCTTTGAGATGGGGATCAAGTTCGGGGCAATTTGCCCTGAACCTGGAGCCCCAATTGAGCCCAACCCGCGTGCCCCATCTCGTTCAAGCGGGCCACATTGTTTTGATAAATCTGGGAGACATCGGGGTGGTGCAGCGCCGCCCATTCAATGTCCTCTTCTCTGAGCAAATGCAGCGTCGGGTAGGGTGAGCGGTTGATGTAGTTCTCGGGGTCATTCACTTGGGTATGGGCAAACTGATACTCAGGGTGAAAGTGTGCAATTTGAATGAGGCCCACACAGTGCTTGGCTTTGAGCACGCGTTGTGCAGCTTGCACCAATGACAAAAAATCCCAAAAGTCCGCGCAAAGGTGGGGCAAGATGAAGAGCGTGGTCTCTTCAGTGGTCTCTTCAGCGCTCGCGTTTGCAGAGGTTGAAGATCCCTCTTCTTTTGCGCAAACATGGCTTGATTCAATGCTGTGGAGCTCGCCTTGATGGAAGACTGGGTCAGCGCCTTGGTGCGTGCTCTGGTGCGTGCCTTGCTGAACGTTGCGCGACAAGCGTGTGATTTCTTGGCCCAACTGCCCAAGCGCCTCTTCTTGAGATTGCCCCCCGTACACAGACAGGCGCACTCGCCCTTCGCGCCAAACTTTTTTGGCAAATGGGCAAAGATTCAAACCAATGACGGCCTTTTGCAACCACGCTTGGGTGTCTCGAAGAACGCACTGCTGCGCAGTGTTTTGCGCTGGCTCTGAG
>CAIPFK010000086.1 GCA_903864315.1 uncultured Burkholderiales bacterium
CGAAGAAATCAACAACCCCAAGTTTGACTTTGAAGTCGTCATCCCCCAAACCTTGGCCTTGTTAAAAACATTGGGTCTTGAGGGGCAGGTGCCTTTGATTGCAGCTGGGGGCATCAACTCCTATGGGGACATCAAGCGATTGCAAGACTTGGGTGCTGCAGGCGTTCAACTGGGAACCGCGTTCGCTGTGACAGTGGAATGCGATGCTCACCAGCATTTCAAGGAAGTCCTCGCTCATGCCAAGCCTGAAGACATCGTTGAATTCATGTCGGTTGCTGGCTTGCCTGCCAGGGCTGTCAACACGCCTTGGTTGGAGAACTACATCAAAGTACTTCCCATCCTACAGTCTCATGCCAAAAAGAAAGAGCGCTGTACCTTGGGGTTCAATTGTCTAAAAGAGTGTGGCTTGATGCAAGGAAACCCCAATGTGGGGCAATTTTGTATCGACAAGGTGCTTGGCAGTGCAGTCAAAGGAAATACCCAAAAAGGACTGTTTTTTCGAGGGGCGAGTGCACTGCCTTTTGGTCATAAGATTCGACATGTTGATGAGCTCATGATGTATTTGTTACACAACCCAGGAGACGGCAATGCTGCCCATGCAACAGTCTATTAGTCAGGATGTTTTGATAGAAAAATACGCCAAGGGGGGAGAGCAAACACCAGATGAGATTTTTAAACGTGTTGCCAAGGGTTTGGTTCAACATGAAAAGCAAGCCTTGAGGGACGAGATTGAGTCCTTGTTTTTGAACAATATGCGCAAAGGCGCCATTGGGGCTGGGCGGATCATGAGCTCGGCAGGAACGGGCATTCAAGCCACCTTGATCAACTGTTTCGTTCAACCCGTGGGTGACTGTATTCAGGGCTTGGATGCAGAGGGGTTTCCAGGCATTTATGAAGCCTTGAAGCAAGCGGCTGAAACCATGCGTCGCGGCGGAGGGGTAGGGTATGATTTTTCCAAAATCCGACCCAAAGGTGCCGAGGTCAAGGGGACCGCATCGATTGCATCCGGGCCTTGCAGCTATATCAATGTATTCGATCAATCGTGTTCTACGGTGGAGAGTGCAGGCTCTAGGCGTGGTGCGCAAATGGGCGTGCTTCGAATCGATCATCCCGATATCAAAGAGTTCATCGTCGCCAAAAGAACTCCTGGGCGTTGGAATAATTTCAATGTGTCGGTGGGGCTCACAGATGCATTCATGCATGCATTGGAAAACAATGAGGAGTGGGATCTTGTCCATCAGGCAAAACCCAGTGAGCAGTTGATCTTAGACGGAGCGCACCAAAAAGACAATGGATCGTGGGTTTATGAAACCATATCTGCCGCGCTGATTTGGGATCTGATCATGCGATCGGCTTACGATTATTCTGAGCCAGGCATCCTGTTTTTGAACCACATCAACCGAGACAACAATTTAAATTACTGTGAGAGCATTACTGCCACCAATCCATGTGGCGAGCAGCCCTTGCCACCCTATGGTTGCTGCGACTTGGGCCCCATCATCTTGCCCCGCTTCGTGATCAACCCTTTTGGATTCCAAGGCACCGCTTCGTTTGATTTTGAGGCGTTTTCTAACGTGGTCAAAGTGCAAG
Organism: uncultured Burkholderiales bacterium; assembly: GCA_903864315.1. Taxonomy (GTDB): domain Bacteria; phylum Pseudomonadota; class Gammaproteobacteria; order Burkholderiales; family Burkholderiaceae_C; genus Limnohabitans. The sequence continues at coordinate 1,591 of CAIPFK010000086.1, forward strand.
TGCGTTTGCTCGACAATGTGTTGGATGTCACCTATTGGCCCTTGCCCGAGCAAGAACAAGAGGCCCAAGACAAGCGTCGAATTGGAATTGGTTTTACGGGTCTTGGTGACGCCTTGGTGATGCTCAAGCTCGCGTACAACAGTGCGGAGGGTCGGCACATGGCCGCACAAATTGCCAAAGTGATGCGCGACTGTGCCTACAGTGCCTCCATCGAACTGGCCAAAGAGAAAGGCAGCTTTCCCAAATTGGATGTTCACAAGTACTTGGGCAATGACAATTTCACGAGTCGTTTGAGTGATGAATTAAAGCAAGGCATCCGTCAGCATGGCATTCGCAACAGTCATTTGCTCTCCATTGCACCAACGGGGACTGTGAGTTTGGCTTTTGCGGACAATGCTTCCAATGGAATTGAGCCCGCCTTCTCATGGGTCTATCGCCGCAAAAAACGCCAATCAGATGGCGCTACCGTTGAGTATTCGGTCGAAGACCATGCGTGGCGTGTGTACCGCGAGATGGGAGGGGATGTTCATGAATTGCCCAGCTACTTCGTCTCGGCCATGGAGATGTCTGCAGCAGATCATATCGCCATGATGCAAGCGGTTCAGCCCTACATTGACACTGCCATCTCCAAAACCATCAATGTGGCGGTGGAGTATGACTTTGAAGACTTCAAAGGACTCTACCATCATGCGTGGAAGGCGAATTTGAAAGGCTTGGCCGTCTACCGCCCCAACAGTATTTTGGGCTCCGTCTTGGAACTCGAGCCCGACAAACACACTGAAACTGTCGACAAGACTCAGGCGCAAGTTGTTTGGGATCCCATGAAAGCCATCATTGAGCGTCGCCCAAAAGGCATGCTTCCGGCAGTGGCTGAAAAAATCGAGTATTGGACCCAAGAGGGTCATAAAACCCTTTACTTGGTCGTCTCCTTCATGGCCATGCCACACCCCAATGGGGCAGAAGAGGTCGATCGTGCCATTGAGTTTTTCATGCCTGTGGGTCAAAACGCAGAGTCTCAGCAATGGATCACTGCGAGCATGCGTTTATTGTCCTTGGCAGCAAGAGGGGGATTTTTAGAGCGAGCCCTCAGTGATATGCGCAAAGTGGCATGGGACCGCGGAGCTGTACGTTTGGGGACTTTTGAAAAGGTTGATGGCACGCGAGTTCCCATGTGGCACGACTCCGAAGTGGCTGCCATCGCCTTTGCGATTCAAAACATCATGGGGCGCAGAAATGGCCTGTTGACCAACGATTTGTCTGAGAACAACGCAAAGGCCTCAACGGCCCCTGCGATGATGAGTGGAAAAAAATGTTTTGAATGCGGAGCGCATGCAGTCATCAAAAAGGACGGCTGTGAATTTTGCACCCAATGTGGCCAAACGGGGAGTTGTGGCTAGCTTCACGGGATGAAGCCCGGTCACCTTGTTTCAAGTCGAGCCAAGAAATCTTCTGTCGTGGCCACCCAAGTGGCGAGGACTCTGAGGGTTTTCATCGCTGCTTCATGAAAAGAGGGGTCTGATGAGCAGCAACAATCTTCGAGCAAAATGGTCTCATACCCCAGTTGGAGTGCGTCTCGCACACTGCTGTCAATGGCCACATTGGTGGCAGTTCCTGCAACCACCACAGTTTGGATTTTTCTGGCGCGCAGCAGTAGATCAAGCCCATTGCCAAAGAAAGCACTGATCCTGGGGTGATCAATTTGAAAGTCCAGTGGCTGGGGTTTGAGGGCATCAATCACTTCTGCTCCGTAGCTTCCCCGCACGAAGGCGGCCACTTTGGCAGAAGCTGCAAACAAAGGACTGTTTTTAATGACTTCTCGAGAGTCGGCACTGCGCGCCACATTGACGTAAATGACCGTGCCGCCTGCTGCGCGCACAGCATCAAGAACTTTGGCCATTCTGGGCACCAAACCGTTGCGCTCGATTTCTTTGGCAAAGAAGCCAAATTTTCCATCTGGGAGCACCAGGTCATTTTGCCAGTGCAGGGCCAAGACGGCAAGTGAGCTTGCATCCAGTTTGCCATTTGAATTGAGTTTGTTTTGTAAGAAGAGTTCCATGGCCTTTGACTTTCATTCACATGACTGGACAGCGGTTGGATAAACCGCCATCAATATTGATGAGGGAGCCACTGGTGTAGGACGATAGGGGCGAACACAACAGTGCTGAAATGGCGGCCACTTCATCGACGGTTGCGGCACGACCACTTGGCATGCGAGCTGCAATTTCCGGCCAACGATTGGCGTCTCCGAGTCGATCGGCAGCGCGTTTTTGCATGCTTTGGATGGTGCGCTCTGTCAGTACCGGGCCTGGGTTCACGCCCACGACACGCACCCCATCTTCAATGCTGGTGGAACCCAAGGTTTTGGTGAGCGCAATGAGTGCTGCATTGCCCACACTCCCAGCAAAATAATTGGGGTCGTTCATCTCGCCAGCGGCTCCAACCACGTTGAGGATGACGCCTTCGCGCTTTTTGCGCATGATGGGCATGTAGTGGCGACACATGTCGATATACCCGTAGACTTTCACGTCCCAGGCTTCGCGCACCACCTCATCGCTCAACTGCTCCAGAGAGCCGCGCGGAATGGCACCTGCATTGTTGACCAAAATGTCAACCCAGGGATGCGCCTGAACTATCTTTCTTGCAGCATGTCGATCAGCCAAATCCATGGCCAAGATCTCCACTTCTCGGGCGCTTTCTTGACGAATTTTTTGAGCAGCTTCTTCAAGTTCTGCACTTGAGCGAGCAATCAGCACTAAATTGCATCCCTCCATGGCCAAACGGTGCGCGATGGCATAGCCGATCCCCTTGCTGCTGCCCGTGAGAAGAGCTTTCTTGCCGTTGATCTCGAGGTCCATTTTTTTCCTTCTCTTCGCTAGATTGGTTTGATGCGGTTGATGTCAATATTTTTGTGGAGGTGCTACTGATCTGCTTTGAATCCAGAGGCTTTGACCACTCCAGCCCACTTGCGACCTTCGGTATCGACGAGAGTTCTAAATGCTTGGGGGCTATTCCAAGATGCGTCCATGTCCAACGCGGCCAGTTTGGTTTGCGTGGTGGGATCGGACAAAATTTGACGCACAAGTTCACTATTTTTTTGTACAACTTCCAGCGGGGTCTTTGCCGGAGCGAAGAGCCCAAACCAGCCGCTGGAAATGAGTTCGGCATATCCGAGTTCTTTCATGGATGCAATGTTGGGTGTTTTGGCGCCCCTTTCTTGGCCAGTGGTGGCCAAAATTCGCAATTTGCCAGCATTGGCCTGTGCCAAAACGGTGCCAACTGGTGCCACCATGGCCAAAACTTCTCCGCCGATCGTGTCAGTGATCGCTGGGGCAACGCCTCGATAGGGGACATGGGTCACATTGTCCATCCCCAAGGTTTTGGCCAAAGCAATGGCGTAAAAATGCAACAAGTTGCCGGCAGCTGGGTTGGCGATGCTGGCCGCTTTGGGGTTCGAGCGTGTAGCTTCCTTGAGTTGATCAAGGCTACGGATGTCTGATTCCCCTCGCACCGCTAGCGCAAAGTCATAGGAAGTCACCCTTGAGATGGGGATCAGATCGGTGCTGGGGTTAAAACCTGCAGAAGTGACGGTGTAGGGGTATACGATCACCGTGGTGTCTGGTGCCAGCACCAATGTGCTGCCGTCGGCCGGGGCTGTCAGCAAGGCGCGCATGGGTAAGCTCCCACTGGCTCCTGTTTTATTGTCCACGATGTGGGAGCGCCCAGTCAACTTTTCAAGACGCTCGGCCAATAGTCTGGCCACCGCATCGGCGCCGCCACCCGATGGAAAGCCCACGAGAATGTGCACTGGCGTCAACGGTTGTGCGCATGCATCCAGTTGTAAGAAAGGGATCACACTTGAAAGTGCGGCCGCCATCAGTACTTTGAGGGTATTCAGTGGATTGGTCTTCAATGCATTGTCTCCATTGTTGGTTTTTCAAATCAGTTCAGAGGTTTGAGATGGTGCGCCTAGGCTGGGGATACCACTGATTTCAGTGGCAAAATTACCGCTTGTTCTCATACGGCCCGCTTGCCGGTGATTGCAACGCTTCGGGTATGGTCCTCATCAGTTGTTGATGTCGATGTTGGCAGCACGTGCAAGGTCGATCCATTTGCGGGTTTCTTGCTCGATCAGTGCTTGGAAATGATCGGGTGTGTTGGGAGAGCCTTTGGCACCGATTTGACGCAGACTGGCTTGAAACGCTGGCACTTTGAAGCCTTCGTTGATGGCGGCATTCAGGCGCGAAATGGTGCTCGCGGGTGTACCAAAAGGAGCCACCACGCCAAAAAAACTGGTGACAACATAATCTGGAACGCCGGCTTCGGCCATGGTGGGCAGTTCGGGAAACTCGTTCTCACGCGTGGCACTGGTGAGGGCCAGTGCACGCAGTTTGCCCTCTTTGGCGAGAGCGCGAACAGCACCAATGTTGTCTATTGCAAAATCCACCTGACCGCCCAAGACGGCTTGAAGAGACTCGGCTCCGCTTTTGTATTGTGCTGTTTCAAATTGAATGCCTGTGCGGACCTTCAATAGCTCACCCGAGAGATGTGTCAAATTTCCAAGACCTGCCGCGCCAAAATTCATTTTGCCTGGATTGGCTTTGGCATGAGCAATAAGCTCGGCGATGGATTTGATGGGCAAACTCGGGTTGACCACCACAATTTGGTAGGAGTCGATCACTTTGGCTACCGCTGCAAAGCTTGTGCGAGGATCGTAGCCGGCGGATTTTGAGGTGGCGGGTATGGTGGCCAGTGTTGCAGTATTGCCAAAGAGCAGCGTGTAACCATTGGGCTCTGAGGTGGCCACGGCGCGAGCGCCGATGGTTCCACCCGCGCCCGCGCGGTTTTCAATGATGGACGGCTGACCCAGTGATTTTGTGAGTGCATCGGCCACAAAGCGAGCCAAAATATCGGTGGGTCCACCCGCGGCCGCAGGGACGATCAGCTTGATGGGATGATCTGGGTAGGCGGTTTGTGCGTTGGCGGCAAAGCTCAGACAAAACACCCAGGCCAAGGGCGCAAAAATCCGCAGGGCTTTGAGTTGGTGTGCAGTGATTTTCATGGTGAGTGTCGGGCTTGTTGAGGATCAAAGAGGGACTGTATTCACGTCATAGATATAGACCCACTCATATCGCTCAGCGATTTTTTCGGGTGACAATTCTCGGCTGACGTAGGCCCGCGCTTCATCGGGATTGGCCAATACAGGGTTGTGAAACCGCTTGGCATTGGCCGCTGATCCCGTGACCACTCGGTTGCATCGCTCTTTGCGAGCATTCTCATAGCGCTTGAGCGCGTCTGGGACAGCATTGATTTCATGGATGGCGCGTGCCAAAATAAAACCATCTTCAATGGCCATTGCTGCACCTTGTGCTAAAAATGGCAATGTCGCGTGGCTCGCATCTCCGAGAAGGGTCACTCGGCCCTGGGTCCAAACATCAAGTGGTGGTCGGATCATCAAGGCCCACTTGTAGGGAGTCTCAATGGATTTGATCATGAAATGAAGGTCTTCGTTCCAACCAGGGTAGCAGTCAAGACACTCCTCAATACTGCCTTGTACATTCCAAGACTCAGTCAACCATTGGCTCTCACTTTCGGAGATGCCAGCAAAATTCATCAATTCACCTTTGCGAACTGGGTAATGAACAATGTGTCCACCAGGACCTATCCAATTGGTCCCCACCAATCGACGCATTCTCTCGGGTAAGCGCTCCATGGGGATCAATCCACGCCACGCAATCAGCCCGCTGTATTGGGGGGCGTCAACACCACACAGTCCCTCCCGAATTTTGGAGTGAACACCGTCAGCGCCGATCAATGCATCGGCCGTGGTGCTGCCATTGGTGTGCTGCAGTGTGACGCCTTGCTCGTTTTGTTCAAAACCAGTGCAAGCCGAGTGCAAATGGATGGCATCGGGTTTGATGGCACGCACTGCGTTGACAAGTGCTTCAAGCAAGTCGGGACGATAGACCGTGAGGTAGGGGAATCCATAGCGCTCAACCGACTTCATTCCCAGGTCAAAGACGGGCCAAGTTTCACCCGTGCTCCACATCCTGACTTCACGGCCAGCTGCAATGCAGGATTTGTCTTGAACTTCTTGGCCAATGCCAAGTTCATCCAGGACACGAAAAGCATTGGGTGAGATGTGCAGGCCTGCGCCCACTTCGCGAAGTTCTTTGGCTTGCTCATACACCTCGACATCAATGCCTCGTTTGAGCAAGGCAAGTGCTGCTGCCAATCCACCCAGGCCTGCACCTGCAATGAGTATTTTTTTTGAACTTCCCATGGTATTGTGTTTCTCTGGAGTGGGGCGTACCAAGCTGTTGGCCTCTTGCAGTGAAGTGGATCGGGCTTTGGATGCTTGAGGGGAAAGCTGTGTACTATGGACCTCTATTTTAGGAGTCGACGTACAAATTCCCATTGGTAGTTTCTCTCATCGTTTAGCGTCAAGGCAACTTCGGCGTTGAGCTAGATGTTTTGAGTCGAAATTGGACTAGCGTGTCTTTGTTGTAGGTGGTCGATAACACCGTTTGTGCGAACTTTAGGGTTGTTATTGATGAGATTGCCAGTCATCAATTTCGATCGATCTCGCATGAAGAGATGAAAACCTTGATGTCAGCGGCATTGGTACAAACGATGATCCGATACGTTGACCAGTCTAGAAAAGAAGTTGGAGCACCAACTCTTTTCGCTAGATTTGCTGGAGCGAGCATTTGAGTCAGGGTTCAACGCCGTTAACCCAGCCGTCGATGCTCAAGTATCGCAAACTTGCCCATTGTTGTTGATCTCAACGACGGTCCGCAGAAATTTTTCGCAATTCTGGGTATGGTTTTAATTTTGAATGATGAGATCGTTGGGGTCTTCACCGATTTTTTTCTACTGGGCTGACACTTGTTGGTTGACCAACAATTCATACGCTAGTTTTGCTGCGATTTTTCCTTCGTCTGTGGGAATGACCCACACTTCAACCGAGCTGGAATGTTTGCTGATCAAGAATGCTTTATCAGGACTCGCATTTTGATTTTTCGATGAATCCAACTCGATTCCTAGCCATGTCAATTCATGGCAGACGCTCTCGCGCAGTAGATGATCGTGTTCTCCTATTCCGCCACTAAAAGCAATCACATCAAGCCCTTTCATGCACGCGATCATGGCACCGCTTTCTCTGACCACTCTATGGGTAAAAAGATCGATTGCTTTTTTCGACAAGGCTGAATGATTGGATCTCAAGTTTCTCATGTCTGCTGAAACGGTTGACACACCCAGTAAACCACTTTCACAATACAAAAGGGTTTCCAGCTTTTGAGGGGTATAGCCCTTGTGAAGTAAGTACAACATCACCCCTGGATCCAATGTTCCAACGCGCGTCCCCATCATCAAGCCATCCAGGGTTGAGAAACCCATCGTTGTTGCCATGCTTTTGCCGTTGACAGCTGCACACAAACTCGCACCATTGCCCAGATGCGCCATGAGGACTCTTTCATGCGCGCGTGAGGAGCATGCTTTCAAGGTGCTGATGATGAACTGGTAGGACAACCCATGGAAGCCATATTTCCTGATATTTTGCTCGGTCAGACTCGCAGGCAGTGCCAATGAGGTTTCTACTGAGGGTATGGAGCTGTGGTAAGCCGTGTCAAAGCAAAGGACTTGAGGTAAGTGCGGAAATGCTTTCATGAATACCTGCACGCCCTTCAAGTTGTGAGCTTGGTGTAGAGGTGCCAATGAGTTCAGGCAAGCGAGATCCTTCAATACTTCATCATTGGCAATTACGCTTTTTTGGTAAACGCTGCCGCCATGGACTATTCGGTGCGAGATGGCCTTGATCGAGGGGATATGAGTCAATGCAGAGATCAGTTCTTTGAGTTGACACAAGGCACTGATGTATGGGTCGTCATCTACGATGTTGAGTAAGCACTGTGTGTTTTGGCTCTTTGAGGTGTATTCAAGCGTGGGGCTGCCGCCATTCTCCAATCCTTGAAATTCTCCTTTCAACACAGAGTTCAAAACATCTTGGTCATTGCTGGGATAGATGGAGAATTTGAGGCTTGAGGAGCCTGCATTGATCGATAGGATTGCCATGGGTGTTTGGGGGCAGTTATCGACTGCGTTCAGAATATTAGATTTCAGACCTGCGAGCATGGGCCACCAAGAGCGCCAAAAGCGCGGAAGCCACTCTTGTTTTAGAGCTGTCAGCCCGGCTTGTGAGTGCAATCGGAATCTTTGCCCCCAAGACAATGCCTGCGCAGCTCGCACCAGCAAAATATTCCAATTGTTTGGCAAGCATATTGCCTGATTCCAAATCCGGAACTATCAAAATATCTGCATCGCCCGCCACCAAGGACTGAATTCCTTTGATGTGAGCTGCGTGAACGGAAATGGCGTTGTCAAAAGCCAATGGCCCATCCAATAGGCCACCTTTGATTTGACCGCGTTCAGCCATTTTGCAAAGTGCGGCTGCGTCGATGGTCGATGGCATGTCCGGATTGACCATTTCAATGGCCGCCAATATTGCAACCTTGGGATTGTTGACGCCCAAGATGGCGCTAAAGTCAATGGCATTTTGAATGATATCGACTTTTTCCAAGAGCGTGGGTCTGATATTGAGCGCAGCGTCGCTGACCAGTAAAGCTTTGCTGTACATAGGCACATCGAATCGAAAGACGTGAGATAGGCGGCGTCCTGTGTGCAATTGTGCTCGACTCAAGATGGCGTGAATCAGTTCATCGGTGTGCAAACTGCCTTTCATCATCATCTCGACTCTGCCCTCAATCGCCAAGTCTGCCGCTTTATCTGCTGCCGCATGGCTATGGGCCACATCGATCAATTCATAAGGCTCGAGGTCGATTCCTTGAGACTGAGCAACGGCTTTGATCTTTTTGCTCGGTCCAATCAGCAAAGGAATGATGAGACCGGCCTTTGCCGAATCGATTGCACCCCATAGTGACTCGGCGTCACAGGGATGCACGACAGCGCAGGGGACTTTCTCGACAAGACTTGCTTTGTTCAGCAATGACCTAAACCTGGCGTCGGGATCAAATATTTGAATTGGGGACGCACTGGGCCGAGGGCGGTACATTTTGTGAGTCGGCGCAACAATTCGGGCCATACCATGGAGAACTTGTTCGCCTTTTTGGTTTTCGATCGTGCAATGGAGCTGTATTTTGTTTTTTTCCTCTTTGGCAACAACGATTGCAATCACGGATAACGTATCTCCCACTCTGACTGGTCGCATGAAGTGGAGGTCTTGTTCCAAATGGATGGACCCGGGTCCTGGAAATTGGGTGCCTAAAAGGGCTGAAATCAATGCTCCACCCCACATGTCACGGGAAATGACGCCATCCAACGTGGTGGCATTGGCATGGTCTGAGTCCAGTTGAGAGGGAGTGGTGTCACCCAAGACTGCAGCAAAGGCTTGGATATCTTGCATCGTCAGGGTACGCACGAGTCGAGCACTCTGACCTATCGAGAGCTCTTCGTAGGTGAAATTCGGGATCAAGTCAGTATTCAATTTTTAATGGTCGTTCATGCTTACGGGAAAGGATGAGGTTGATCGGGTGATCAACCCACAAAAGCCCCATCCTTAACCCCATCAACTATGATTAAAAGCGGTAAGTTGCACCAATGGCAAAGGTCGTTGGGTTGAGGCCAAGTTGACCAATGTTTGTAGAACCCACGTAAACATCGGTTTTCATTTGAATGTATTTGACATCGACATTCACACCCCAGTTTTTATCGACCATGTAATCAAAACCCACTTGTCCCACGGCGCCAGAGCTATTGGAGTTGACCGTGGCGGCACCATTTAAGATGTTCACATTGGTAAAGCTCGTGTAGTTCACGCCAAGGCCGACGTAGGGCTTGACGACACCCAAGTCAGTAAAATAATATTGAATGACCAACGAGGGTGGTAAACCTTTGAGTTGCCCCGCGCTACGGCCACCGACATTGATATCGATCGGTTGAGGATTAGTGTGCGTCAATTCCAGAGCTATATTTTTTTGTAAAAAATAAGAGATGTCAATTTCAGGAATGGTTTTGTTTTGTGCTGTGACATTGGTGGTGTTCAATCCATTGTTTTGTTGGTTGGCCCAGTTCAATTGCAAGGCCCGTGCTCTGATCATCCAAGGCTGATCAACCTCTTGTCCCCACGAAGAAGTTGCGACAAAGGAAGATAGGGCCAAGGGTAGAAGAATGAGCCCTTTGTGAAGGATGTTTTTCATGTAATGTCTTTCGTATTGAAGGAGTAATAATTCTTACTCAGAGAGAATTGAAAATATTGATATCCATCAATGTAAATGACTAAAGCATTTCAAATTCACTAACCAGCAACGATCACTTCATCGCAAGAATTATTTTTCTTGTTTCCAGTATTTCATGTCTTATATCAATACCAACGTATTTTCTTGTGGGTCATTGCAGTTCATCATTGAATCAGCCGCAATGTTAGAAATATATGAAAGACATGTTCCACAAAATGTAAATCTGAAATTCGAGAAGCTTTGATCCGCAAAGCTTTGATCAAAAATTTATATCAGTTGGCATCATGAATCGTTAGATATTTTTGACGGGAGCGGGCTCAATCAATTATTTTTTAGATTTTGAATTGAACTAAAATAAACCATTCGGTTTGATTTGAATGGTCAATCGAGTATGTGCAATCGTTTTGTTGGTTGGGTTCTCTTGCCAATGCTGCTTCAATAAAAACCAAGGATAATCCACTGATGGTGGTTTATCCAATGACAGGCCAATGATGAGTAAAACAATATTGATTACCGGTGGAGCTCGAGGCATTGGTGCTGCAACAGCCAAGTTGTTGGCGCAAGCAGGCTATGCTGTTTGCATTAACTACCGAAATAAACACGAGGTCGCTGAAAAACTCGTCAATGAGATCCACGCCTTGGGTGGAACGGCAAAGTGCGTTGCTGGCGATATTTCCAATGAGGCCGATGTCAGGTCAATTTTTGATTTCTTAGAATCCAACTTTGACGGCTTGCATGGGCTTGTCAATAATGCGGGTATTTTGTCCACGTATTCCAATTTGGCGGGGATGAGCTTTGAGCGACTTCATCAGATTTTTGCTGTGAACGTGATTGGTGCCATGATGTGCTCAAAAGAGGCCACTCGTCTCATGTCAACAAAAAATGGTGGGCCGGGCGGTTCAATTGTGAATTTATCAACCGCTTTTGTGAAGTCTGGTGCACCCGACATGGCCATTGACTACGCTTCTTCCAAGGGGGCGGTGGAGGTTTTTACGTTGGGACTGTCCAAGGAGTTGGCGTCCCATGGTATTCGTGTCAACGCTGTGCGTCCTGGGATGATCGACACCGAAATCCATGCCGATGGAGGCGATCCCAATCGCGCGGATAAAGCCAAGCATTTTGTACCGATGAAACGTGTTGGCGAGGCGATAGAAGTCGCTCAAGCCATTTCATGGTTGATATCCGACAAGGCCACGTATTGCTCTGGCTCCATCCTTGAGGTGTCGGGTGGTGTTTAAGTCTTGAGGCGACTTGCTGCGGTTTTTCCTTGAGATTATTTTTCTCTGGAGACTTTGTTGCGCAGTACTCCGAGTTTCTCGAATTCGATTTCAATGATGTCGCCATCCTTCATCCATTTGTCGCACTCGAGACTGCAGCAGCCTGCAATGGTTCCTGAGCCAAGAAATTCACCTGGATGGATGGTTTCAGATTCAGAGATGTATTCAATGATTTTTTCAAAACTGTGAACCATGGTTGACGTAGAACTCTCGCCCCAGACTTCATGGTTGACCCTGACGGTTACTTTTAAATTTTGTGGATTGTCGATTTCATCGCTCGTGACAATCCAAGGACCAATTGAGTTGCCAGTGTCAAAGCTTTTACCCTTGGTCGGCCCCATTCGGCCTTCCATCTCGCGCATTTGTTTGTCACGTGCCGAAAAGTCATTGAAAATGCTGTAGCCGAAAATATAGTCTTTGGCATGGGCTTGTGAGATGTCTTTGCCTTTTTTGGCAATGTATATTCCAAATTCACCTTCGTAATCAAACCAATTGGAGTATTTGGGCCAAGTGACCGTGGCATCTTGACCAATCACATTGAAGCGGTTGCTGATGTAAAAAATGGGCTGTGTGTAGTTGACTTCAGGTATGGAGACCGAGATATCACTTCGGTTGGGAATGGGTTTATTGCTCAATCTCGCTCTCAATATTTCCATTCCGGCAGGCGCATTGCGCCAGTGACCCTCGGCATTGTTGAAGTCGCGAATTTGACGTGGTTCGGGAACGGGTGACAAGAGTTGAATGTTTTTCAAGTGATGGTTGTATCGATTGTCACCCTTGAATAAATCATCCAAAAATCGCGCTTCTTCAAGAGCCTCCTTGCCTGCATCGATCAAGTCGAGCATGGTCTTGAATGCAAGGTTCTCTTTCTTGTGTTTTGCAACGTAGCACGCTTGTAGATCCAATACGGTTTGGTTCTCAACGTTGACCACACCAATGACGGTGTGGTGATTTGAATTGATAAAGGTCGCTAATTTCATGTTGTTCTTTTCAGAGAGTTCATCTCAAAGGGTTCATTGAGGCTTGAGGTTGGCGGCGGTCACAATTTTTTTGTAATGCTCGTTGGTCAACGCGATTTTGTCTTTGAACTGCTCGGGCGTTCCGCCAGTCACCTCATAGCCTGCCGTTTCAAGCTTGGCCTTGACGTCGGGGTTTTGGGTCGATTGTTGAATGCACTGATTGAGGAACTTGGTGATGGCTGGTGGAAGATTGCGCGGACCAAAATATCCAATCCATGTGTCAGGCATGGTGGCTGCGCCAAATCCCGATTCTTCCAATGTGGGGATCTGTGGTGCTGATTTGGCCCGGGTTGACTCGATCACGGCCAGGGCTCTCAGTTTGCCCGATTGAATGTGTTGGCTGATGGGACCCAACACCAAGATACCCATCTGGACTTGCCCCCCCAAGAGGTCGGTCAATGCAGGCGCTCCCCCTTTGTAAGAGACGTGAACCAAAGGAATGCCCGTGACCTTTTCCAACATGATGCCAGTCAGGTGCTGTGACGTATTGGTGCCAGCCGTGACATAGCCCACTTTGCCCGAATTGTTTTTGGCATAGGCCATCAGCTCAGCCATGTTGTTGGCGGGGACAGAGGGATGGACCACAATCACAATGGGTGCACGTGCACCTTCAAGGATGGGGGTGAAATCACGTTCGTTGTCGAATGGGACGTTCTTCAGGACGTAGGGTTGCAATATTTGAGATGAAAAAGAGCTTAAAAACGTGTAGCCATCTGCTGGCGCTTTGGCAACGTAATCGGCACCAATGACGCCTGAAGCACCCGCTTTGTTGTCGATCACCACGGCTTGGCCGCAGAGCTCACTCATTTTGATCGACATGGGACGGTTGAAGACATCCAAGCCACCACCTGGTGCATACGGCACGACCAAGTGCAGGGGTTTGCTGGGATAGTTGTCTGCTCTGGAGAGGGCAGGAATGGCCAATGCCGAGGCCGAGGCGATGAGCTGTCTTCTGTTGAGATTCATTTGGATACCCGTTTGATTATTCTGGTTTGATATTGGCTGTCACAATGATTTTCTTAAAGACATCCATGTCACCTTTGAGGGAGCCCGCGAATTCGTCTGCATTCGCTGTTCCTGTGACCTCAAAGCCAAACGCCTCTAGCTTTTGCTTGACCTCGGGAGTGTTGACTGCTTGCCTGACACTTGAATTCAATTTATCGACCAGCGCTTTGTTCATGCCGGCGGGTCCCAGCACTCCAAACCACAAGTCAGGAATCGCATAGCCTGGGACGGTTTCACCGATGGTGGGAAGGTCGGGGAGTGTTTTTGAGCGCTTGCCCTCAATGATGGCCAAGGCTTTGAGTTTGCCCGATTTGGAGTAGGGCAATATGGTGGGGGAGGTCAAAATCACCATGGGTATTTGTCCACCAATGGCATCCGTGATGGTGGGGTTGCCGCCTTTGTAGGGCAAATGTTCGATATTGATGTTGGCCATTTGGGCCAACAAAATACCAGACAAGTGATGGGTGGAGCCTACGCCAGTGGTGCCATAAAACAACTTTTCTGGGTTCTTGCGAGCGTACTCAATGAATTCCTTCATGTTGCTCACGCCCAAGGAGGGGTGCACGGCCAAAATATTGGGCGTGATCGCAATACTGGATATCGGGGTGAAGTCTTTGAAAGTGTCGTAGGGGACATTTTTGGAAAAATAGGGCACCAAATAATGAACAATGGAGGTGAGCACAATGGTGTACCCATCCGCAGGGGATCTGGCCACATTGTCTGTACCCAGCGTTGCATTCGCACCAGGTCGGTTGTCAACGATCACGGGTTGGCCGAGCAACTCGGACATGCGTTGCGCAACAGGTCGACCCAGAACATCCACGGCACCACCGGCCGCATACGGCACCACCATGCGAATGGGTTTATTGGGAAAAGTTTGAGCTTGAGCGATCAAGGGTGCGATGAAAAGCATGCAACCGAGTAACTTCCAATTTTTCATGATGTCCCTTTTGGTGTTTGAGCGTGGTCAAATGAACGCCATCCGTTTGGTCTCGCGATTTGATGTGGCTCAATTGTTCTCGAGATAATTTCTCTTGAAATATGTGGAAGAATCATACGTTACTCGCCTCTAGGGTTTGTACTAGGCCGTGATTTCTTTGGACGGGGAGATCGTTATAAGTGATCATCATGATTGACTAAGTGAGCATTGCGGGTTAGGATTTTGGGCTCAGGAGAAGATGCATGTTAGACAAGACCATCTCGGTTCGCGATACTAGGCCCTATAGCGGTTATCACAACAGGCCGGCTCCCAATTCCGATCAATACATCACTCAAGTGATGCCGGGCACTCCAGGCGGAGAGTATCTGCGCAAATATTGGCATCCTTTTCTACTCTCGTCTGAGCTCAAAGATTTACCCGTCGCTGTGCGGTTGCTTGGCGAGGATTTGGTGGTTTTTCGTGACAAGTCCTCTCGGCTTGGGCTCTTGCACCGCCACTGTGTGCACCGCGGCTCGTCGCTTGAGTTTGGCATTGTTGCTGAGCGAGGCATTCGCTGTTGTTATCACGGTTGGCACTTTGATGTCGATGGCACCATTTTGGACACTCCAGCGGAGCCAGAAACGAGCAAAAGAAAACACAATCTCACGCAAGGCGCCTATCCAGTTCGTGAGTGGCAAGGTTTGATCTTTGCCTACATGGGGCCCATTGACGACTTGCCTGAATTCCCAACCTACGATTGCGTGGATCACCCACAAGACAACGAGGTGGTGCCCTTTAGGATGAGCATGCCTTGCAACTGGGTGCAAATTGTCGAAAATGGCTCGGATCCGATGCACAACGCTTTCTTGCATGCGATTGTCGCGGGCCAGCAGTTTTCCACTGCCTTCAAGGTGCTGCCCCAGCTGGATTTTCCTGAAACTCCACTTGGTTTTTTGTCCATGGCCACGCGCAAAGTCGCAGACTATGTGTTTGTTCGCTCAAGCGACATCATTTTGCCCAACATGGGACAGTTCCCCAATGGTGGCAATAAAGTGGATCAAGAAAGCGTTGGTATCCGACCCTTTTTAACCCGATGGGCTGTCGCGGTCGATGACACACATTCGTTCTACATTGGCTTTGCCCATTTGAACAGCTACAACAAAAGCGTGCGCAAAATGAGCCGCGATGATTTTGGAGTTGACAAAATTCCCTTCATCGGGCAAACCGATAATCGTCCTTATCATGAGCGCCAACAAGAGCCAGGTGACTTTGATGCCGTGGTCACACAAGGCGCTGTTGCCAATCGCAATGCGGAGCACTTGGGCACAACCGATCGCGGTGTGGTGGCGTTTAGAAGAATGTTGGCCAATGCCATCAAGGACAATGAAACGGGCAAGACGCCCATCAAACCCAAGATTTATCACCATGGCCCTGTGAGCACGTACGCACACGAAATTGTGCTCAAGATCCCCGAGGGTGTAGATCTATCGGACGCCAAAAAACTCTCTGACTTTGGGCACCAAGCGGCGATGGCCTTTGTTGAGTTTGATGGGTTGCCCCCGTCTGAGCGAGAGCTGGCCGTTCAACACAAAGTCAAATCGATTCTAGAGTCGATGTCCACAACCCGTTGAGTTGAAATTGATACTACACCATGCTATTGAATCAATTGAAGTCTAGCGGTCATCTCATGTATGCCAATGGCATACTGCCGATTGACTTGCAAACCCCTGCTGCATTTTTGCCCGAATACGTTGAAGAGCAAGCGCGCAGGATCATTCACAATATTGAAGAATTAACGCAACCGACCAAATTCACTCTCTCTGAGGTGGTCAGTGTCAATATTTCTTTATGTCAATTTAGAAAGTTTTACCCTCGGGTGACTATTCTTTATCCCGCGCTCTTTGAGAAATTCAACCATCCTTCAATTTCATGTGTTGGGGTTGAGGGCTTACCAAGAGACGCTTTGATTTCCATGAGTTTTGTGTTTTCAAAACACGTTTAGTTTTTTTTAAGGTGTCGTCTGATGAATGAATTCGTTTTGGAAGTGAAGTTTGTGGTGAAGCCTGAGAGTTTGGCCTTGTTCAATCAACTCATTGACATCAATGCCCATGCTTCAGTTGAGCATGAAGAAGGTTGCTATCAATTCGATGTGTTGCGTGACAGCAAGGATGAGTGTCAAGTTTTGCTCTATGAGGTTTACAAAAGTGAAGAAGCTTTTGCCGATCACATGACTCGAAAGCACACGCAAGAATTTTTGGCCGCCGCCAAACCCTTGATCGTGTCACAAACAGCCTCGCGCTGGACCCGGTATTTCGCCCCCAAGGTGAAAAACGTTTGAACCTCAACCAGGTGCAGTGATTTGAAAAAAATAGTGTGGGTGATTGGCGCTGCTGGTGCTGTGGGATTGGCCATTTCTAAAAATTTGGTCCTGCAAGGACACACGGTGATTCTCTCCGGTCGAAATGAAGCCAAGTTGTTAGCAGCGCAGATGCTGGTTGCCGCTGATTCAGAGTCTGTGGTGGTGGATGTGAGCGACAGCCAGTCGGTGCTCAAGGCGCGGGACTACATCGAGGCCAAATACAAAAGGATTGATGTCTTGATCAACACGGCGGGGATCAATCCACCCAAGAGGCACTGGAGCAATTTAAGTTTAGAAGATTGGGACCAAACCATCAAGGTCAATTTGTCTGGGATGTTCTATGCTTGTCAGTCGGTCTTGGGGGGCATGAGGGAGCGTCAAGACGGTCTGATCATCAATGTGGCCTCGTGGGCCGGACATTTCGCTGCTTATTTTGCGGGTCCTGCTTACTCTTCTTCTAAGAGAGCCGATTTGGCCCTCACCGAGACCATCAACATGGAGGAGTGTATTCACGGAATTCGTGCTACGTCCATTTCTCCTGCTGGTATTGACACACCGCTCCTGGACAACCGCACGCCACCGGTGCGCGAAGAGGTCAGAAAAACTCTTTTAAAGCCCGAGGATATCGCAAGCGTTGTGAGTTATTTGATTGGACTTCCCTCGCATGTGTGCATCAATGAAATCTTGATGAGTCCCACACTGAATTTACCCTACTTGGGGGAGTTGCAAACCATCAAAAGGCCCTCGGCTTCTATGCCCTAAGGGGCAAAGAATCCCTGTCCAATGAAGCCTCAGTTACCTCAAAGAACTCATTGTTTCAAGGGCAAGGCGGTTTTGTATTTCACTTGTTTGAGGGTAAAGCTAGAGCGTATTTTCTCAATGCCCGGTATGGGGGTGAGGGACTCCAAGATGAACTTCTCCAGCGCAGCAATGTCCTTGACGGCGACTCGAATCAAGTAATCACAGTCCCCCGTCATCAAATAGCACTCCATCACTTCGGTGTGCTGCCAAATGCTTTGTTCAAAATTTCCAAGTGCCTGCTTGGTTTGCTCTTTGAGGCTGATCGAGATAAAAACACTGAGTCCAAGTCCCAGAGTCTGGGGGTCTAGCAGCGCCACATACTGTTTGATCACGCCTTGTTTCTCTAAGGCTTTGACTCTGGACAGACATGGAGACGGTGAGAGGTGAACGCGTTTGGCGAGTTCGACATTGCTCAAGGACGCATCTTGCTGCAATTCATGCAGAATTTTGAAATCTATCGAGTCCATCGGCATTTAATACTTTATTGTCTTGAATTTTTGATATTTTATTCTGTAAAAGATCGATCCTTGGAATTAATTTAAAACCCTATGCCATGGCGATTTGGCTATAGTTCATGCAGATCAAAGGGCGCAAATGCGCCAATTCGGTTGTGACCCACGAAGAACCCGCCTGAGGATGAGAGATGAGTAATTTGAACGCTTCGACTTCGCTGTCCCTGCATGCCGCGCTAGACCTCGATCCAGGCGAGACCCAGGAATGGTTGAGTTCGTTGGAGCAAACCATTGAGGCCCATGGTGCTGTGCGGGGGCAGTTTTTGATCAACGCCTTGCTTGAGCACACCCAGCGCTTGGGCTTGGGGACTGCTGCGAGATTCAAAGATGCACTCACCCCGCACGTCAACACCGTCAAGGTGGAAGAACAAGGAATGTTCCCTGGTGACTTGGCCATAGAAGAGCGCTTGGCCTCTTTGATGCGATGGAACGCTTTGGCCATGGTGGTGCGCGCCAATGGAGCTTATGGTGAGTTGGGTGGTCACATCGCCAGTTATGCCAGTGCTGCGGATTTGTTTGAAGTGGGCTTCAATCATTTTTTCAGAGCCCGCTCGAGCAAGCAATTGGAAGATTTGGTTTTCTTTCAGCCCCATTCTGCGCCCGGTGTATACGCTCGGGCCTTTTTAGAAGGACGCTTGAGCGAAAACGATTTGGCCCACTATCGTCAAGAAATCACCGCTGACAGTGCTGGTGCCAAAGGTCTCAGCAGCTATCCCCACCCTTGGTTGATGCCCGACTTTTGGCAGTTTCCCACGGGCTCCATGGGCATCGGTCCGATCAGCTCGATTTACCATGCGCGCTTCATGCGCTACCTCACGCATCGTCAACTGCTCGACTGCGGTCAACGAAAGGTGTGGGGCGTCTTTGGCGACGGTGAGATGGATGAGCCCGAGAGCATGAGCGCTTTGACACTCGCATCCAGGGAGAAATTGGACAACTTGGTCTGGGTGGTGAACTGCAATTTGCAACGCTTGGATGGTCCTGTGCGGGGAAATGGTCGCATCATGGATGAGTTGGAGAAGTTGTTCACTGGAGCGGGCTGGCATGTGATCAAGCTCGTTTGGGGCAGTGATTGGGACGGACTTTTTGCCCGAGACAAAACCGGGGAGTTGATCAAAACCTTGTCCAACACGGTTGATGGGCAAATGCAAACCTTTGCGGCCAAGGACGGTCGTTTCAACAGGGATAACTTCTTTGGTCAAAACGACGTCTTGCGCCAACTCGCCCAAGGCATGAGCGATGAACAAATTGACCGATTAAAGCGCGGTGGCCACGATTTGGTAAAAATTCACGCTGCTTATCAAGCGGCTCTCGAGCACACGGGACAACCCACTGTGGTCTTGGCCCACACCAAGAAGGGTTTTGGGATGGGGCAAATTGGCCAGGGCCGAATGACCACCCACAGTCAAAAGAAACTCGATGATCAAACCCTCATTGAATTTCGAAATCGATTTAACTTGCCATTGAGTGATGAAGCGGCCATCAATTTGGAGTTCATCAAGCCCGCCAAGGACAGTGCAGAGATGCGTTACTTGGTCAATCAACGCGAGAGCTTGGGTGGCTATTTACCCAGGCGTCACACCGATTGCGACGTGATCAATGTGCCGGCCTTGAGCCAATACGCTGAATTTGCTGTTCACGCAGAGGGCAAAGAGATGTCCACCACGATGGCTTTTGTTCGCATGCTGGGCAATTTATTGAAAGACAAAGAACTCGGTCCTCGCATTGTTCCCATCGTGGCCGATGAAGCCAGAACATTTGGGATGGCCAACTTGTTCAAGCAAGTGGGTATTTATTCCAGTGTGGGCCAATGCTATGAGCCCGAAGACATTGGTTCGGTACTCAGTTACCGTGAGGCCTTGAACGGTCAGATATTGGAAGAAGGCATCAGCGAAGCGGGTGCGATCTCGAGTTGGACGGCCGCGGCCACCAGTTACAGCGTGCACGGTATTGCCATGCTGCCGTTCTACATTTACTACTCCATGTTTGGCTTTCAGCGCGTGGGGGACGCCATTTGGGCTGCAGCCGACCAACGCTCGAGAGGATTTTTGTTGGGGGCGACCTCGGGTAGAACCACCTTGGCAGGGGAGGGCTTGCAGCACCAAGACGGCTCGAGTCACTTGATCTCGGCCACCATCCCCAACTGCAAGTCCTACGACCCTGCCTTTGCGGGTGAGCTCGCCCATATTTTGGCCCACGGCATGCAAGAGATGATGGTTGAGCAGCACGATGTGTTTTATTACATCACGTTGATGAACGAGTCCTATGCCCATCCAAGCCTGGGCAGTGTGAAGGCACACGAGGTGCTCAGTGGATGCTATTTATTGAGTCCCGCCCCAAAAAAATCAAAGAAGCGAGTCACATTGATGGGCTCGGGCGCCATACTCCTTGAAGTCTTGAAGGCCAAAGAAATCTTGGTCTCCCAAGGTGTCGATGCCGATGTTTATAGCGTCACGAGTTGGAGCGAGCTTGACCGACACGCTTTGAGCGAAGAAGACTCTTTTTTGCGCTCGCAACTCGCTTTGTCCAAGGGCCCCATTGTGGCCGCGAGCGATTATGTCAGGGCTGTGCCGGAGAGGCTCAGAGCCCACATTCCTCGCGATAGGCCTTACGCGACCTTGGGTACAGATGGTTTTGGTCGCAGTGACACACGAAGTGAACTCAGGCGATTTTTTGGCGTGGACGCGAAAAGCATTGCAACGCTCGCCATGAAACAGTTGACCATGACTGTTTGAGATGGTGCACGATTGTGAGATCTTGTATATTGATTGTTGGATGTTTTACTCGTTGGGTTTTACCACCTCGATAGTCCCTACAATCCGTCATTGCATTGAGAATGAGGGTTCTCCTTCTTGATCAAGCAAAGGTCTATGTGTTTTACTCATGGGTTTAATATGATTCAAGCGAAATGTTCATGATGTCTGGTGTTTTTTTAGCGGGCCTGCTCGGGCAAAGGCCATTGGGATTTTTTCGACAAGTGTTGCAGTTGATCTCGGGGCTGGCTGTGGCGGTGCTGGTGCAAGCACAAGCCCAACCCCAACCCCAAGTGAGACCATCGGCTGCACCCAATGGGAATGGGGCCATTTCAGCCAATCCTGTCAATGGAGTCAGTCCCAGCACCCCAGTCTCTGGGTCTACCCTCAAGTTGATCGTCCCCTACACGCCGGGGACTGGCATTGATTTGATTGCCAGGGCGGTGAGCCCCGAGTTGGCTCGCCTCACTGGGCAAAGTGTGGTGGTGGAAAATCACGCTGGTGCCAGCGGTAACATCGGTGCCATGATGGTGGCCAAAGCCGCCCCCGATGGCCTCACCCTCATGGTGAACGCCAAGACCTTTGCGCTCACGCCGATGCTCTACAAAAGCGTGAACTACAACCCCCTTGGTGATTTCACCCCAATCACGCTCGCGGCCTATGGCACGTCTATTTTGGTGACCCACCCCAAAAGTGGGTTCTCTGACTTTGCGGGGTTCATCCAACAAGCCAAAGCGCAGCCTGGTGTGCTCACCTATTCTTCCGCAGGATTGGGAACTTCCCAGCACATCTCCATGGAGTTGGTGAAAGACTTGGCGCGCATTGACCTCTTGCACGTGCCCTACAAAGGCTCCGCGGGCGCTTTGAGTGACCTCTTGGGCGGACAGGTGAGTGTGAGTTTTGTGCCAGTTCATGTGGCAATGACGCATGTGCTGTCGGGGCGTTTGATTGCATTGGCAGTGGCCAGTCCCAAACGGCATGTAAAAGCGCCCTCAGTGCCAACCTTCAAAGAGGTGGGTCTCGAAGGTGCGGAAGCCGATATTTGGTATGGCTTTTGGGGGCCCAAGGGCATGTCCACCCCATTGGTGAAAAACCTCAACAAAGACTTGAAAACCATCTTGCTGTCTCCCCAGGTCAAAGACGCCCTGGAAAAACAAGGTCTTGATGTGAACACGAGTACGCCAGAAGAGTTGCAAGCCATTGTTTCCAATGAGATTCAGAGCACGGGTGTCATCATCCGGAAAAATAAATTGGCGATGGATTAGCCGAATTGGCCCCCAAATTGGTATCTTTCTTCCTTTAACCCGGTCTCAGTTTATGTCAAACAACAAAGCAGTGGTTGTGATTGGTGCGGGGCCTGTGGGTCTCACCTTGGCCTATTTGCTCGCTCAAAACCAGATTCCTGTGATTGTTTTGGAAAAACAAAAGCAACTGCAAAAAGACTACCGAGCCTCCACCTTTCACGCGGGCACCTTGGATCTCTTTGAAGAATCAGGCATCACGCAAGCGTTGCTCGACATGGGACTTGCTTGCCCCACCTTCCAATACCGTGGCTGGAGCGAGGGGAAAATTGCCGAATTTGACCATGCGCTCATTGGCGAGTTCACGCGGCATCCGTATCGATTGCAGTGTGAGCAATTCAAATTGAGCGAGTACTTGGTGGGTGAGCTCTCCAAGATGCCCCATGTGCAGATCTTGATGGGGCATGAGCTCACCGCTTTGTCACAAACCTCGCACGACGTCACACTTCAATTGATTCATCAGGGCAAGGCTTTAGAGATGCATGCCGCGTGGGTGTGTGCCAGTGATGGGGGGCGAAGCGTTGCGCGCAAATGCTTGGGGCTTGAATTCAAAGGCTTCACCTACGATGAGCGCATCTTGGTGCTGGGCACACCCTACGACATGCGCCAATCGTTTGAAGATCTGTCCTTCATCAATTATTTTTCAGATCCTGTGAATTATGCCCACATGCTCAAAATTCCAGATTTGTGGCGAATGAGTTTGCCGCTTTTTGCCCATGTGAGCGATGAAGAGGCGTTGACCGACGACTACATTGATTCACGCCTGGCCCCCTTGATCCCAGCACTCAGCAGTGATCAATTGCAAGTCAAAGGCATCTACCACGTCCACCAACGCGTGGTGGATCAATACCAGGTGGGGCGAGTCTTCTTGGTCGGAGATGCCGCACACCTCAACAATCCCAAGGGGGGGATGGGACTCAATGGCGGCTTGCACGACGCCATGAGTTTGGCCCATTTGTTTGAGGATTACGTTGCGCGGGACCATGAGCACTTTGCCGACTATGAAAAGCAGCGCCGCGTAGAGGCCATCAACGCCATCCATCACCAAACGCAAAGCAATTACAACGCATTGAAAGAAAGCGATGACGCAGAGCGAGAAAAACTCTTCTCTCGCTGGCGTGCCCTGGCCAACAATGAAAGTGAGGCGCGTGAGCATTTGCTCAATTCCTCCATGATCAACTCACTGTGGCGGTGTGGACTTCTGGAAAAAACTGCGCATTGAGGCGTTTGTATCGGTTCAGGGCTCGGCTTGAATGGCCGCTTTTTTGATCACGTTGGACCACGTTTGAACCTCTGCGCTCATCCACTTGTCCAAGTCTGCACCTGAGCCGCCCAACGGCTCAATATTGAGATCGTGCAGTTTGGCCTTCAACTCGCTTGAGTTCAGGCTCACATTCAGTGCAGCATTGAGCTGTTGAATCGCCTCGCTGGGAGTGCCTGCGGGTGCAACGACTCCCCACCATGAGCCTATTTTCATCTCGGCCAATGGAAAACCGGCTTGCTCGAACGTGGGCACCGCCGGCAGGCTGGGCGCTCGTTTGTCGCCAGTGATGGCAAGCGCTCTGAGTCGGCCGCTTTCCACCAATGATTTGGCGCCAGACAGGCCTGTGACCATCATGTTGACATGGCCCGCGACCAAATCATTCAATGCAGGATTGGCGCCTTTGTAAGGTACGTGAGTGATCTCAAGGCCGTATTTGGTTTTGAGCAATTCCATGGCCAAATGGGTGGTGTTGCCAGCCCCCGCTGAGCCAAAATTCATCTGACCCGCTTGGGCTTTGGCTTGTGCGATGAGCTCGGCCATGGATTTGGCTGGGGCATTTTGACTCACCAGCAAAACCAAGGGGGCCGAGGCCACCAGGCCCACACTGACAAAATCACGTTGCGGATCAAAACTCAAGTTTTTGTACAAGAACGGATTGACGACAAGATTGATGTCTCCAAAGAGCAGTGTGTAGCCGTCGGGCGTTGACTTTGCAACCGCCAAAATGCCCACATTGGCACCCGCACCCGGTCGGTTGTCAATCACGACACTTTGTTTGAGAACATCGCCCATTTTTTGTCCCACAATGCGTCCGAGCACATCGGTGGGCCCCCCCGCAGCGTAAGGGATGATGAGGCGAATGGGGTGCTCGGGGAAACTGGCGTGGGCCACGCCCACAGTCATCAAAGAGGCGCAAACCATGGCCCAACTCCAGAGCAGCTCAACCAGGGGACGTTCGATTTTGTAGGACATGGGCAATGCTTTCGTGTGGCGCGGTCAGGGCTAGGGAAAAGGGCGGTTGCTGTCAAAGCAACTCGCCCAGCAAGGGAGAAATATTTTGACTCCTGACTATAAGACTTCTGGGGCTTTGGGTGTGATAGGAAATATACTAGGGACGATGGTGACAGCGCCAGAGGACAATTCGAATGTAATCACAGTGCATTGCCAGGGCTTGAATTTCAGGCAATCGGGGCGTTTTTTTCTCCAATGACCTGCTTCCCTGCGATGAAACTTTGCCACTCACTCTCAACTCTACAGCCATGACGACTCCCTTGCCCCAAGCCTTGAAATCCTTGTCAAGTGCAACCCAGTTGGATGAGCTCTATCCTTTGCTGGATCAACAACGCTTGACTGCAGGTTGGCATAAAAAGCGAGCGTCTCTTTGGAAATCCCCCAAAACCCAGTTTCAACCCATGTATTGGAGCTATGAGTTGGGCAAGGTGGCCTTGGACCAAGCCGGGCGCTGGATGGACACTGAATTTGCAGAGCGGCGCAACTTACTCCTCTTCAATCCCGTGGGTGACAATGATTACGACACGGTGCGAACCTTGGTTGCAGCTTATCAAATGATCAAGCCGGGTGAATATGCCAAACCCCATTGGCACACACCCAACGCGCTTCGGTTTGTGTTGGAGGCCAAGCCCGGTGCTTTCAGTGTGGTCGACGGGGTGAAGCTTCCCATGTTGCCAGGCGATGTCTTGCTCACGCCTGGTGGATCGATGCACTCACACTACAATGAAAGCGATGCATGTGCATATTGGATTGACATTTTGGATGTGCCACTCGTGCATCTTTTGGAGCCCATGTTTTTCGAGCCCTCACACCAAGCTTTGCAAGATGTGATTGATGAGCCCGATGAACACGCCTACTGGTTCAAGGAGGCGGATGTCTTGTCTCATTTTGAATCGGTGCAGCGTTTGGGGCAAACGGGGCTCCAGTCAAGCGATGCTTACACCCATGCCTTGAATTCTCAAGCGCACATCGTCACACAAAGTCTGAACTATCACCACTTCTTGGCTGAGCAAACGCTGGCCATTCCCAAAACCACCGTGAGCCGAATTTTTTGCGTCGCCAGCGGTTCAGGCGAGGCTGAACTTGGCGGCGTCAAGTGTCTTTGGAAGACGGGGGACGTCATGGCTTTGCCGTCTTGGACTAGTGCAACATTCAAAGCGGCTGAACCTTCGAGGTTTTTCGAAGTCAATGATCGTCCTGTTTTAGACAAGCTGGGTCTTTTCAGGCAAGAGCCCCACAGTTGAGATGGATGTGTCTGCAGTCTCTTGCTGGAGATGAGGCAGGATGAAAAAAGCTGAACCCTTTATTGAAAGTCATGATGAACAAAGGTTTTAAATTGTTAAAGTTCTTAAAATTCTCACAACGCTGTTTGGTGATTCTTGGCCTTGTTTCTTTGTGTCATGCGCAAATCCTTCCCAAGACCACCAAATCCAATGGCGTGCAGTGGCCCACCAAGCCAGTCACTTTGGTCGTTGGGTATCCTGCGGGCTCTGGGATCGACACCGTGGCCCGGTTCTTGGCGCAAGAGCTGCGCGAGAAAACCAACCAAGCCTGGATTGTGGAGAACAAGCCTGGTGCTGTTGCCAATTTGGCCGCACGTTATGTGGCAAGTGCACCACCCGACGGCTATACAGTGCTGTTCACCCCCAACTCCACCCATGGCATCAATCCACACATTTACAAGAATCTGGGTTTTGATCCCATCAAAGACTTTCAGCCCGTCACGTCGTTGTTGAGCTTGGGGTTTGTTCTCTTGGTCAACCCCAAAACCGTGCCAGTCTCGACGGTGGAGGAGTTGACCCAATTCATCAAAGCCAGACCTGGGCAATTGGCCTATGCCAGTGGGAACGCCTCAGGGCATGTGGCCGCTGAATGGTACAAACAAATTGTAGGCTTTGATGCCGTGCACGTCCCTTACAAAGGCGTGCCCCAAGCGATCAGTGACATGATTGGGGGCAATATCCATTTCATGTTTGCCGATGCGACCCTTGGAATTCCGACCGCGAAATCGGGCAAATTGAAGCCATTGGCGGTGACCAATTCAATTCGCGTGCAGAGCATCCCTGATGTGCCCACCATGTTGGAGTCGGGTGTCAAGGGCTATGATTTCACCAGTTGGTTTGGTGTTTTCTTCCCAGCCAAAGCGCCCATGGACATCACTGAAAAGTTTGCCGAGTACTGCAATGCAGTCATGACGACCCCCAAGGCCAAAGAATTTTTACTGGGCCTGGGCGCAGAGCCCAATCCCAGCAATCCTGAGGCTTTTGCCAAGGTGGTGGAGAGGGAGATCAACAAATGGGGGCCCATCGTCAAGGCCGCCAAAATTGAACCGGAATGAAACCCTGATCAAAACCGGTGCGAGTCTTATTGTGGTTTCACGCCCGAGTCTTTCATCACGGTGGAGAATTCTTTCAAATCTCCAGCGATGCGGCGACCAAATTGTTCTGGTGTGCTGTACATGATGTCGGCAGCGTAGGTGGCCGCCAGTTCTTTGATTTTTGTGGTTTGTAAGATCAATTTGACCTGTTGATTGAGTTTATCCACAATCGGCGCGGGCACTCCTGTGGGGGCAACCATGCCAAACCAGGTCTCCAGCGTGAAGCCTGGGACGGTCTCGCTGCTGGTGGCCACGCCAGGGGCTGCGCCCTCATTGCGTTTTTCAGCCGTGGTGGCGAGTGCTTTGAGTTTGCCTTGTTTGACAAAGGGCAAAGAAGAGGCGCCACCTTCAAACATCAAATTCACGTTTCCGCTGATGACATCGGTGATTGCAGTGGCGCTGCCTTTGTAGGGCACCTGGGTGAGTTTGATCTTTGCCTTGGTCTCGAGCATCATGACCGCCAAACTGGTCGATGTGCCTTCACCAATGGTGGCGATGGTGAATTGATTGGGGTGGGACTTGGCCGCACTGATCAATTCTTTGAGTGAATTGGCCTCAACTGTGGGGTGCGCCACCAAGAAGAGGGGACTCGTGAAGAGTAGCGAGATGGGTGCGAAGTCTTTGATGACGTCGTAGGGGAGGGTTTTGCGGTAAATGGTATTGAAAATCAAGCCCGATTGCGTTCCCATGAAGATGGTGTATCCATCAGCATTTGCTTTGGCCGTGGCCTCTGCCCCAATGGCTTGACTCGCGCCTGGCATATTCTCAATGATCACGGGCTGAGCTAGTCTTTCACTCAGGCCTTGTCCGACCGCGCGAGCAAACGAGTCACCCAAGCCACCGGGCAGGTAGGGAACGATGAATTTGATGGGTTTGCTGGGGTACTCATTTGGGGTCTGGGCTTGTCCAATGTGGGGCACCAAAACCCAGGGCAGTACCCTGAGCGCCAGACGCAGATTGTTTTTGCGGTGTATTTTTTTGATCAGTTGCAACATGGTTTTTCTCATGGTTGGATGAAGTATTTGCCTTCTTTGTCTCTGGCAATGTGTTGGCTGTTGTGATGGTCTTCCAACCAGCGAATCACTTCTCGACCGTCCTTTGAAGAGATGGCGCCCATGAGTTCTTGAAAAAACTTGGGGCCGTCTTGCAAAGCCGCCTCGATGGAATCAAATTTATCGCCACTGTATGTGGGCGCCTTGGGCACGCGATACGTCATCGCGCGTGCATCGTCTCCGAACTGAAAGGGCAGTGTTAAATCAAAGCCCAACTTGGCCGTGGTTTTTGCTTCTTGCAAGGAGGGGTCGAGTGGCATGGCTCTAAAGCCCGTGGCAAAGATCATGTCTTTGTCGGCTTGGAAGCGTGTGGCCATGGCCCACTCCATTTGTTCACTGGAGAAGATGTCAATATCGGGGTCCACAATGTAGACGTGTTTGACATTGGCCATGCAGGCAAACACCGCGGCAATGGCGCTCTTGGCCTCGCCTGGCACCCTTTGCTTGAGAGCCACGCGAACGTTGAAGGTGCCACCCGAGGCCGGGTCTGCATACACGCCTTTGACCTCCCGAACCGCAATTTCAAGCGCACGGTAGACCACCACCTCGGTGCGCAAGGCGCTCAGTTGAGCGGTATCGGTCTTGCTCATTTCTGCACCGCTGATGGTCGATGTCTGGAAAATACAATCCTTGCGGTGCGTGATGGCGGTCAAGTGAAAGACGGGATTCTTTTTGACGCCACCGTAATAGCCTAAAAATTCGCCATAGGGGCCTTCTTCAGTCGTGTGACCGTGTTCGTCCAAATAGCCCTCTAGGATCATTTGCGCATCGGCTGGCACCCAAAGGTCATTGGTGATGCATTTGACGACCCCCAGAGGTTTCCCCCTCAAGGCCGATAAAAGTTTGAGCTCATCGGTGGGGATGCGCATGGTGGCGGCCACGTGATCGATGGGGCTCGAGCCGATGACGAATGAGACGGGCACGCGCTTGCCTTTTTGGGACTGCTCGATGTAGATGGCCCTCAGATCCGATGGGGCCACCAAATCAACGCCGGCTTTTCTGCGGCCCGTGACCATCAAGCGCCGAATCCCGACATTGGTCCATCCGGTGCTGGGGTCCATCACCACATCCATGCTCGATGAAATATAGGGTGCACCATCGAGGCCGTGCTGCAAGTGAATGGGCAACTGGGTTAAATCACACTCGTCCCCTTTTTGAATGACTTCATGCACAGGTGCTTGATGGGAATCGACTTGGATCAATTCGCCAGTTTTTTTCAATCGCGCTGCGACTTCAAAAAGTAGGTTCTCTTTGCTCGTGTTGAACGCCTTGGCGATGCGTTCTCGACTGGCGGCCACATTGCCACACAAGGGGTAAGGACTGTCATGGATGTGGTTAAAGAGCACCGCT
The DNA here is from genome assembly GCA_903864315.1 of uncultured Burkholderiales bacterium. Lineage (GTDB taxonomy): Bacteria > Pseudomonadota > Gammaproteobacteria > Burkholderiales > Burkholderiaceae_C > Limnohabitans. Next base: position 30,844 of record CAIPFK010000086.1, read on the forward strand.
TTGGGGTTGCCTTCGAGTTCGCTGGCGATGTCTGATAAATACTGGGGCTTGTCTTCAACATGGAAGTTGCTCGCATCGAGTTGCTTTAAAAAGCTCGCGAGACTGAATTCTTCAAAATTGGGGGCGTTCGTTGTCATGGATTGAAACTTGGATTAAAACTTGGTGGATAGGGCAGTACCGGCCAAGTGGCCCGCATAGGAGCTGAAGGCCACGCTGGACATTTCCGGCGCAAACTTGAGGAACTGTTTGACGGCTTTGAGGGAGACGGCACTGTTGGTGAGCATTTTTTGAATGAATTGATCGGCTGCAGCCTCAAGTTGCTCATCCTCCACGACTTTTCGAATGAGTCCCACTTCGTAAGCTTCCATGCTACTGATTTTCTCGCGCGAAAGCACCAAATGGGCCAAGGTTTTGATAGGGACTTTCCCAAGCAAGGCCGTCATCACCAAGGTGGGCGGGATGTCTCGGTCCATTTCATTGACCTCAAACCATGCCGTTTGACCAGCAAAGGTCATGTCGCACGCACACGCCAAAGCACAGCCAGCCCCGAAGGCATTGCCGCGAACGATGGAGACGACTGGGACGGGACAATTTTTCACTGCGTCATAAAGGCTCAAGGGGGGCAGAGCGACGGTGGTTCTGATTTTTTCGCCGGAAGGGTGTGGGCCCAATCCTGGCATGGGGGAGTCGCGTCCTGTGCAAAAGTTCTCGCCTTGGGCGCTGATCTTGACCACTTTGATGTGTTCGGGCAG
>CAIPFK010000087.1 GCA_903864315.1 uncultured Burkholderiales bacterium
AATCTAGTACGACAAGAGTTCCAAACAATCATGCGTAAATGCTAAATCCTCATTGCCTTAAAAGCAACTGAAATAATTGAGCATCCTACGAACTGCAAACTGATTACACGAGGTATTCCACGGTTTTCAATTAGACAAACTATTTCACATTTTGTAACTATGGCACTAATATGTTGATTTATATAGACTTAAAAGTGGTTAAAAGACAAGAAAAAAGTCACTCAAAGAGTGACTTTTTTAATGATGGGCCCACTTGGACTTGAACCAGGGAACAAAGGATTATGAGTTCCAAGCTCAAAGGCGTTGTGATTGCAAAATTCAATGGGTCATCAATGCCTCATTAATCGAGCAATAATCAATCGATAATACGCTAATAATCAGAATTGTTATTAATGTGATTATTGACCTATAATCAGTTTATTAGAATATGAATGAGAAATATCAGTATGACCAAATTATCAGTCTCAGCCCAAATTGCCAAGTTGCGTAAAGAGCGATTGGCCCTTGAAAAGCAAGAGCAAGCTTTGATCAACAAGACATACAAGGAAGCGATTGCACAAATCAAGGTGATCATGAAAGGCAGTGGATTGGGGCTGGAAGACTTGGTGCATTATCTCGAAGGCACTCCGGCCCAATCTGAGCACAGCATCAAATCGTCTGTCAGCTCTACATGGGGGGGCACTTTGCACGCGCGTGGATCCAAGGTTGCGGCCAAAGGCCCAAGGTCAGACAAGACAGACAAAGTCAGCAAATCTGCAAAGGCTGGCAATGCCATCAAGTCGGCTGGTGGTAAAAAACCTTCAAGCCGTGCAGGCATCAAAGTGCCCATCAAATATCAGCACCCCACACAGTCTCATTTGAGTTGGACCGGTCGTGGCAAGACGCCTGCCTGGGTGTCTGAGCTCAAGGCAGCGGGGGAGCTCGACAAAGCGTTGGTGCAAAAGGCCTAATTCAACAACTCGAGCCTATGCTGGCCAACTGTGAGGCTCACGCTGTAGGGTGTTCAATCAAGTGCCCAATGTATTGATTCACCCCGGTTTGAACATCCATGAAGGCATGGTCACAACCTGCGGCTCGCAATTGGTCCAAGTTCGCTTGGGTATAACTTTGGTATTTTCCTTTCAACGAGTCAGGAAAATCAATGTATTCAATGAGTTGTTGAGAGACCGCATGCGCAAGGCTCAAAGGTGACTCTCCACGGCTTGCTCGGTGGCTATTGACCACGCTCAATGCCACATCATTGAAGGGCTGAGCGCGACCAGAGCCCAAGTTGAACAAACCACTCAGACTTGGATGATCAAAAAACCACAGGTTCACCGCCACCACGTCTGAGACATGAACAAAGTCCCGCATTTGCTCACCGCTGGCATAACCATCATGAGCGCCAAAGAGTTTGACTCGTCCAAGGCTTAAAAACTGGTGGTGTTGGTGGTAGGCCACCGAGGCCATGCGTGCTTTGTGTTGTTCTTGGGGGCCGTAAACATTGAAATAGCGAAAGCCAACGACTTGGGAGGAGTTCAAGCTCCATTGGGGACCACACAGTTTTCGCATGCGTTGGTCAAACAGCAACTTGGAGTAACCATACACATTCAAAGGCTGCTCGTACTCGGGCGCTTCAATGAAAGTTTTTGAATTGCCGTAGGTGGCGGCCGACGATGCGTAAAGAAGTCGGGTGCCCTGCGCTTGTGCACTGGTGTAGAGCTGGCAAGTGCGTTCATAATTGTTTTGCATCATGTACACGCCATCGTGCTCCATGGTGTCGCTGCAAGCGCCTTCGTGGAAGACGGCTTCCACTGCGCCGTAGTGTTTGGCTGCAAAGAGATCGTAGAAATTCGCCTTGTCGACATAGTCTTCAATTTGCAGATTGACCAAATTCTTGAATTTATCCCCAGTCTTTAGGTGGTCAACGGCCACGATGTTGGTGATGCCTCTTGCGTTCAATCCACGAATGATGTTGCTGCCGATAAATCCGGCGGCTCCAGTGACGATCAGTCTCATGCAAAAAGCTCCTCAAAAGTCAGAGTTGCCGTTCCAAACTTGCCAACCACCAAACCGCCCGCACGGTTGGCCCAGGGGAGTGCTTCACGAAGGGTCAATCCACACGCCAGCAAGCACGCCAAGGTGGCAATCACGGTGTCGCCAGCTCCTGTCACATCAAATACCTCTCGCGCTTGGGCTTTCACGTGACTCGAGCCTTCGCTGTCGAACAAACTCATGCCCTCTTCACTGCGAGTCACGAGCACTGCACCCAGATTCAATGCTTGTCGAAGCGCTTGAGCCTTGTGCTCCAACTCTGCTTCGCTCTGCCATGGTCCCACCACATCTTGAAGCTCAGCGCGGTTTGGGGTGATGACGCTGGCGTTTTGATATTTGGAGTAGTCACTCCCTTTGGGATCGATCAAAATGGGGCGATGATGAGCGCGTGCAAGCTCAATCATGTCTTGGATGTGAGCCAACCCCCCTTTCCCGTAGTCAGAGAATAAAACCGCTTGTTGTGATGCAATGAGTTCACTGAATTGTCGGGTTTGAGAAGCCAGCACCTCCGTTTTCGGTAAATCCTCAAAATCAGCACGGATCAATTGTTGTTGACGGCCAATGATCCTCAATTTGACGGTGGTTTTGAGCTCTGCATCGCGGCCAAGAAAGGGCTCAATCCCGGTTTGCAAAATCAGTTGCTCTAGGCTGTGGCTGGCAGGATCCTCACCCACGACACTCAAAAGAGAGGCGTGGGCTCCTAGGCTGGCCACATTGAAGGCCACATTGGCGGAGCCACCCAGGCGTTCTTCTTCGCGCAAAACTTTGACCACTGGCACGGGGGCTTCAGGGCTGATGCGTTCAACCGCGCCATACCAGTAGCGGTCAAGCATCACGTCACCCACCACCAAGATGTGGGCTTTCTCCATGGCTTGAGCGTTGATGGGCGTCATAATTCTTCGATTCTAAGGCTGGGGTAACTGTCCCAGGCTTGGCAGCCTGGACAGTGCCAAAAATGTTTTTGTGCCTCAAAACCACAGGCCGCGCAGCGATAGCGGTTAAGAGGAACGGTGGCTTGGTCCAAGGCTTTTTGCACAAAGGTGCGGTCCTCTTCGTGTTGCAGTTGCTCATGTCCGAGCCACCAAGACGCCACCAAGAGTGAGGGGTGGGTGTGCAAGTGTTGGCTGAGCAAACTTTGCGCGCGCTCAGAGGACCCCTCCAAACTTGCCACCGCTTTCAAGACATCCAAAGAGGGGTGGGTGTTGTAGGAGGTTAAAAAGAGGGTGTGAATTTCTTTGACTTTTCCAAGTGCTCGGCCCCACTGGAGGAGTCGCTCACACAGAAGCGGTAAGCATGTGGGGGTTTGGAGTGCCAGGTCCATCAAGGTTTGGTAGGCCTGAGCTGTTTGTCCCTGGGAGTGCGCCAAGTCTGCGCTGGCCAGGAATGCTCGGGGGTGAAGGGGAGCAATGAGCTGAGCTTGATGGAGAAGATTTTGTGCCACGGTCAGTTGAGCGGGCGTTGAGCTCAGCGCCGATGAGGCCAACTCGCACAGATAGTGGGCTTGTCGTGTCTTGAAGTCACCAAGACCCTGGGGCTCAATCTCACGGGTGACCTCAAATGCTTTTTGCCAGTCTCTGGTTTTTTCAAAAATACTCAATAGCGCCAATTGCGCCTCTTGGTCATGGGCTGTGTGCTTGAGCTTGGTGAAGCCTTCCTCCGCACGGTCAAGCAGTCCAGCTTTGAGGAAGTCATAGGCCAATGCACTTTGCGCACGTTCGTGTTCTTGACGACTCAAGTCTGAGCGAGCCAACAAATGCTGGTGGACACGAACGGCTCGGTCAAACTCGCCGCGTCGGCGAAAGAGGCTTCCCAAAGCAAAATGCAACTCGCTGGTGTCGGGGTCTTGTTGAACCGCTTGAATAAAGGCATCGATGGCTTGGTCTTGTTGCTCGTTCAAGAGATGGTTCAAGCCTTTGAAGTAAGCCTTGGGGTTTTGACGGTTCTCCAGTTTGAGTTGACGAATATCAAAACGTGAAGACAACCACCCCAGCACAAACGCCAAGGGCAGTCCTAATAATATCCATCCCAGATCAAAGTCCATGGTGGTTGCCCCGTTGTGCAGGGTCACTGCCTGGGTTGATGGTGGGCATGTCATTGCCTGGCCGACTGTGAGCGGTTGACTCGGGAGAAGGGGACGCCAATGGGTTGTTTGCCGGGGTCAACTTTTTAGACTCCCAACGCCGATGAGCCCACCAGCGAGGCAGCATGCCCAAAACACCCACCATCACACCCAGGGTAAAGACGGCCAGGACCACCAAAATCATCGGCCCAGTCCATTGCTGGCCAAAGAAGAATTTGAGATTCACGTCCTCTAGGTTATTGAGGGCAAAGGCAAACAACGTGAAAAAAATCCCAACTTTGAAAAGAGTGATCAACCAGCCCAAGAGTTGCTTCATGTGGACCCCCGAGCTGAGTGGTGTTGGAGGACCATCCCAAGGTTTTGCAGCAAGTGCCCACCAGGGTGGTACACAGCAGGTCTTTGAGCAAGCAGCATGCATGAACACTTCACCATGCCTGGGATGCGCTTCATGGCTTGGGCGGAATGACGCTTTGGTCCACGGCCTCTCTGAGGGCTTTGCCGGGCTTGAAATGTGGAACCAGTTTTTCTGGGATGGCCACGCTCTGGCCTGAGCGCGGGTTGCGGCCCATGCGGGGTGCGCGACGATTGATCGTGAAAGTCCCAAAGCCTCTGAGCTCGATGCGGTGGCCTTTGATCAAGGCGACACTCATGGCGTCCAAGAGCGTCTTCACCGCCGACTCGGCGTCCGGGTGAGTGAGTTGAGCAAACCTCGCTGCGAGCTCGGTCACCAGATCGCTTCGTGTCATGTGGGTCTTGAGTTGGTTGCAAAGAAGGGGTAAAACGCCTGAAGGCGCAGCACACAGTCAGTGCTGAGGCCTTCAGGGTTTTGCTCACTCGAGGGTGAGGTGAACAATGCTGGCTTAGCCGTTGTTGTCCAATTTGGCTCTTAGCAACGCGCCCAAGCTGGTGGTGCCTGCGTTGTCGCGAACCGATTGTTGGCTCAATGTGGCCATGGCTTCTTGTTGGTCAGCCGCGTCTTTTGCTTTGATGGAGAGTTGGATGTTGCGTGTTTTGCGGTCCACATTGACCACCACAGCAGACACTTCGTCGCCTTCTTTGAGCACAGAGCGCGCATCTTCAATGCGGTCGCGTGAAATTTCGCTCACACGCAAGTAGCCCACAATGTCTTCACCGAGGTCAATCTCTGCCCCTTTGGCGTCCACAGTTTTCACTTTACCCGTCACGATTTGTCCCTTGTCATTGACAGAGACAAAGGTGGTGAATGGATCAGCGTCAAGTTGCTTGATGCCCAAAGAGATGCGTTCGCGCTCCACGTCCACGGCGAGCACAATCGCTTCGACTTCTTGGCCCTTTTTGTAGTTGCGCACAGCGGCTTCGCCCACTTCGTTCCAAGACAAGTCGGACAAATGCACCAAGCCGTCGATGCCTGCAGCCAAACCGACAAAGACGCCAAAGTCGGTGATCGACTTGATGGGGCCTTTGACACGGTCACCGCGTTTGGTGGCTTCAGCAAATTCTTGCCATGGGTTGGCACGACACTGTTTCATGCCCAAAGAGATGCGGCGCTTGTCTTCGTCAATTTCAAGGACCATCACCTCAACTTCGTCACCCAAAGCGACAATCTTGTTGGGAGCGACGTTCTTGTTGGTCCAGTCCATCTCAGACACGTGCACCAAGCCTTCGATGCCTGGCTCGAGTTCGACGAACGCACCGTAATCGGCAATGTTGGTGATCTTGCCAAACATGCGTGTGCTTTGTGGGTAGCGGCGTCCAACACCAAACCAAGGATCTTCGCCCATTTGTTTGAGGCCCAAGGACACACGGTTCTTTTCGGTGTCGAACTTGAGGATTTTTGCGGTGATTTCTTGACCGGCTTGCACCACTTCGCTTGGATGACGCACGCGTCTCCAAGCCATATCGGTGATATGCAAGAGGCCGTCGATGCCGCCCAAGTCCACAAAGGCGCCGTATTCGGTGATGTTTTTAACAACACCGTGAACGACAGAACCTTCTCTCAATGTTTCCATGAGTTTGGCGCGCTCTTCGCCCATGGAGGCTTCCACCACAGCACGGCGGCTCAAGACGACGTTGTTGCGTTTGCGGTCAAGTTTGATTACCTTGAACTCCATGGTCTTGTTCTCGTAGGGAGACAAGTCTTTGATGGGGCGTGTGTCAATGAGGGATCCAGGCAAGAAGGCACGAATGCCGTTGACCAAGACGGTGAGGCCGCCTTTGACTTTGCCGCTGGTGGTGCCGGTGACGAACTCGCCAGATTCCAACGCTTTTTCAAGGGACAACCAAGAGGCCAAACGCTTGGCAGTGTCGCGGCTCAAAATGGTGTCGCCATAGCCGTTTTCAACACTGCCAATGGCCACGGAGACGAAGTCACCCGCTTGGACTTCGAGTTCGCCTTGATCGTTCTTGAACTCTTCAATTGGCACGTAGGCTTCGGATTTCAAGCCAGCATTGACGACCACGTGATTGTGCTCGACACGGATCACTTCAGCAGTGATCACCTCACCGGTGCGCATTTCAGAGCGTTTGAGAGACTCTTCAAACAAGGCGGCAAAAGATTCAGACATTCAAATTTCCTTGAAACTCAAAAGACCTTAGACAAGCGAGCCGTTCACCACCAAGGGCGTTGGGCAGGAGCTGAATAAAATGCAGTGGAGTTGATGGTTGCGAGATAAAACCCGCGGGTTAAATTAAAAAATCCGTCCCATCAAAATGCTTGACGCACAGGCAAGAGGGGACGGTCCCCAGCCGATTCAATGGTTAAAACGGCTGTTTGCTTTGCCACTGGGTCAATACCATCTCCACCGTTTCTTCGATCGAGAGGTGGGCATTGTCCAAAAGCATCGCTCCTACTGCAGGCTTCAAAGGCGCGACGGTGCGCTGGGTGTCGCGCAAGTCACGTGCCTCTAAATCTGCAAGCAAGTCCTCGAGTTTAGCTGAAAACCCCTTAGAAATCAATTGTTTATGTCGTCTTTTCGCACGGGTGGATGCATCCGCCGTTAAGTAAATCTTTAGTTCTGCATCTGGAAAGATGACGCTGCCCATGTCGCGCCCGTCGGCCACCAGGCCAGGCAGGCGGCGTGTGTTTCTTTGCAAGTCAAACAGAGCTTGTCTCACCAGGGGCAACGCCGAGACCTGGGAGGCTGCCATCCCAACGGCCTCGCTCCTGATCACTTCGCTCACCTCCTGTCCATTCACCACAATGCGCTCACCTTCGAATTGAAGTGAGAGCTCACTCACCAATTGAGCAATCTGTGTCTGGTGCTCAAGGGTGAGTGCTATGCCCAAATTGCTCGCGTGCCAAGCGGTGATTCTGTAGAGTGCGCCTGAGTCCAAGTATCCATAGCCCAGTTGCTGGGCCACGAGGCTGGCCAACGTGCCTTTGCCCGATGCGGTGGGGCCATCGATGCAGATCACTGGAATACGCTCACTCGGTGTTTTGGCCAAAGCAAAAAAAGTTTCAAAAAAATCGGGGAAAGTTTTTCCCACGCACCGCGGATCCAAAATCCGCACCGGGCAATGCTGAGGGTTCAAGCTGGCAAGCGCAAAGCACATTGCGATGCGGTGGTCGTCATAGGTGTGAATGCTGGCCCGCCTCCAATGCCCCAAAGGGATGGGGTGGACCTCAATCCAATCATCGCCCTCAGTGACTTGGGCGCCCAATTTGGCGCATTCTTGGGCCATGGCCTTGATGCGATCGGTTTCCTTCACTCGCCAGCTGCCGATGTTCCTGAGCGTGGTGGGCGAGCTGGCAAAAAGCGCCATGATGACCAGGGTCATGGCCGCATCGGGGATGTGATTGCAGTCCAGATCGATGCCCGTGAGTTGCTGCTGGCTGGGGGTGATGAGTAAGCTGTTGGCCCCTTCTTGGATGTCGGCGCCCATGGCGCGTGCGGCCTTCACAAACTCGATATCGCCTTGAATGCTGTCTCTTCCTAGCCCCTCGATTTTGAGGGGCAAGTGGCCTTGGGACAAAGCACCTGCAGCGATGAAATAACTCGCGGAAGACGCATCTGCCTCAATGTAGACCTCGCCAGGTGAGCGGTATTGTGAGCCCTTGGGAATGGTGAAGCATTGCCAGTCCGTGCGCGAGATGTGCACGCCAAATTGGTCGAGCAACTTCAGTGTGATGAGCACATAGGGCTTGCTGATCAATTCGCCCACCACTTCAATCACAATGTCGTGATCTTGGCTCACCAGTGGCAAGGCCAAGAGCAAGGCTGTCAAAAATTGGCTGGAGACGTCACCGCGCACACGCACGGCAGACTTCACGCTCATGCGACTGGGCAAAATTTGCAGCGGAGGAAAACCCTCATTTTGCGAATACTCGATTTGGGCACCCAATTGTCGCAAAGCGTCCACCAAGTCTTCGATGGGCCTCTCGTGCATGCGTGCCACACCACTCAAAGTGCAATGCACACCCAGGGCTGCCAACGCCGCTGTGAGGGGTCGCATGGCCGTGCCTGCATTTCCCAAAAAAAGTGGCAAAGGTTCGGTGCGACTCGTTGATTTGAGGCGGTCCAAATCCAAGCCTGTGATCTCCAAATGGTTGTTCACTTCGTTGATGTCACACCCAAGTGCGCGAAGCGCATCTAGCATCACCTGCGTGTCATCGGAGTCGAGCAAGTCATGCACCACGCTCAGACCTGGACTCAACGCACACAGCAAGAGCACGCGGTTGGAGATACTCTTGGAGCCAGGCAATTGAACCACACCGTCCAGGCTTTGGATGGAGGGGAGGTCAAGGTGAGGGATGCTGAACATAAACGGTGTGGTGAGGCGGTGAATTGAAGCGATGAACTTCATCGGAGAAATCAAGCAGAGTGGCTCCAGGCTTTTCGAGCGCTGCTGGCCGCGTGGATCAAACGCTCCAAGGCGGCACTCGCGTCTTCACTCATCAAAGCCGAGTCCAATTCTTGCAGAGCGTTTTGAAAAGCCTTCAGTTGAAGCCGAATTTCTTGAGGATTGGACAAAAAGATGTCGCGCCAAACGGCTGGTGAGCTCGCAGCAATGCGCGTGAAGTCTCTGAACCCAGGTCCTGCCAAGCGCCAAAAGGTTTCGCGCTCGTCTTGTGAGTTCAAAGCGTTGACCGCGGCAAAGGCGATGAAGTGGGGCAAATGACTGATGCCTGCCAAGGCTTTGTCGTGCTCGTCGGGGTTCATGCACAAGACTTCACTGCCCAAGCTTTCCCATGCTTCACGCGCGAGCTCAATCTGAGTTGGCGTATTCAAGGGGGTGGGTGTCAAAATGGTTTTGTGATTGACAAACAAGTTGGCCGTGGCATGTTCTACCCCGTGCAGTTCCTTGCCGGCAATGGGGTGAGCGGGAACGAATTGATGGGCCTGTGAACCCAAGATGTGTTGTCCCTGGCGAGAAATTTCAGCTTTGGTCGAACCCACGTCCATCACCAAGGCGTTGGGGTCCAGGTGACCCATCATCTCTTTCAAACACGCCTCGACGGCGTTCACCGGTACGGCCACCAACACCAAGTCGGCGCCTTGAATGGCAGCGCTCACACTGGCTGCTTTGGCGTCGATCACGCCAAGCGCCAATGCCTTGTCCTTGGAGGCTTCTGACGCGCTGAAGCCCACCACTTGAGTCACGCGTTGTTGCGCTTTCAGGCCCAGTGCGAATGAGCCGCCAATCAAGCCGCAACCGATGAGTGCCAATCGTTGAAAGTGCATGACCATGGGCCTCAATCGTTGACGGGGTAGGAGCCCAAGACTTTGTAGTAAGCGCAAAGTCCTTGCAGTTCTTGCAAGGCGGCATGCACATGGGGCTCAGAGATATGGCCTTGCAAATCAATGTAGAAGAAATACTCCCATTGGCCAGACTTGGCCGGGCGGGACTCAAAGCGAGTCATGGAGACTTGATTCTTTTTCAAGGGCACCAACAAGTCATGCACAGCACCCGGTCGGTTGGGCACAGAGACCACCAAGGATGTGCAATCTTTGCCTGTTTGGGGCGGTGTTCCCAGTGTTTGAGGCAAACAAATCACAGCAAAGCGGGTTCGGTTGAGTGCTTCATCTTGAACGGCATGGGCCACAATGTGCAAGGCGAATTGGGCCGCCGCTCGGTCGCTGGCCAAAGCAGCCCAACGCGTGTTGGTGCTGGCCAAGCGCGCACCTTCGGCGTTGGAGCTCACTGCACGGCGCTCGACGTGGGGCAAATTTTTGTTCAACCAGGTTTGGCACTGGGCCAAGGCTTGTGGGTGAGCCATCACCACCTCCAGGTCTTGAAGAGAGTCACTTTGCCGCAGCAAATGGTGTTTGACAAGGAGGCTCACTTCCCCCACCACATGAACACTCGAGCGCAAGAACAAATCCAAGGACCTGGCCACCACCCCTTCAGACGTGTTTTCCATGCCCACCACGCCAAACTGTGCTTGGCCTGCGGTTGTCGCGTGAAACACCTCGTCAAAATTGGCGCAATACAAAAGCTGCGTTGAGCTACCAAAGAACTCAATGGCGGCTTCCTCGCAAAAGGTGCCTTGTGGGCCCAAGACCGCCACGCGTTGAGGCGCTTCCAAGGCCAGACAAGCCGACATGATTTCTTGCCAAATGTGAGCCACGTGGGTGGACTCCAAGGGACCCGGATTGTTGGTCTTGATTTTCTCGATGACCTGGGCCACTCGGTCGGGCCGGAAAAATGGGGAGCCCTCCCGTGCTTTGATATCGCCCACTTGGAGTGCCAATTTGGCGCGCTCATTCAAGAGTTGCAACAGTTGTTGGTCCACCCGGTCGATCTCGACACGCAAGGCGCCCAAGCCTTCAGACTGGACGGGGTTGTGCTGGGGCAGTGGTGACTGGGTCATATAGGTTGATCTCTCACTAATGAAACGCAATGCATTGCTTGGGTCGCCATGGTGGCGTGTTGGGATTGCGTGGGGTAAAAGAAGGGCAATGTTTCGATGAGGCTTTGAATCCGAATGAACTGAAGTTTAAGCGCAGAAGTTGCTTTTTTACAGAGGTTTTGTCGAATGCCTGCATCTTTGTTTTTTAGCCTGCCGCCCATTCGGGCGCAGATCATCTCCTGTGCGAGCCCAGGACCCTTTTTGAAGTCCGCTTAGGGATCTGACCTCAAGCCTTGGTGCGCTCGAAGTCGAGCATGAAGCTCACCAATGCCTGCACCCCTTCCAAGGGCATGGCATTGTAAATACTCGCGCGCATCCCGCCCACCGACTTGTGACCCTTCAGTTGCAAGAGACCCGCGGCTTTGGCGCCTTGCAAGAAGAGATCATTGAGGCTTTCATCTTTCAAATAAAAGGGAACATTCATGGCCGATCGGTTTGCTTTGGCAACGCGATTTTCATAAAGTCCTGAGTTGTCAATCGCACCATAAAGCAGTTGCGCTTTTTGTTGATTGCGAGACTGCAACGCCAACACCCCGCTCAAGGCGCCTTCCTTTTGTCGCTTAAGCCACTGCATGACCAAGCCCGCGATGTAGATGGAGTAGGTCGGTGGTGTGTTGTACATGCTCTCAAACTGTGCCACCAAGCTGTAGTTGAAAGCGCTGGGACAAATCTGGAGTGCATGCCCGAGCAAGTCCTCGCGCACGATCACCAAGGTGAGCCCGGCGGGCCCGATGTTTTTTTGTGCGCCGGCAAAGGCCAGTCCCACTCGGCTCCAGTCCACCGGGTTTGCCAGCACGTGGGAGGAAAAATCGATCACCAAGGGTGAATGGTGGCCCAACGCTTTCAAGTCTGGAATTTCATGGCACTCCACGCCGTGAATGGTTTCGTTTGTGCACAAGTGCACATAACTCGCTTTGGAGTTCAAGCGCCAAGTGCTGGGATCTGGCAGATGGCGAAACCCATCGCTTTCAGAACTGGCAGCAATGGATGCAGTGCAATATTTTTGCGCTTCAAGATAGGATTTTTGGCTCCAAGAACCACTCAGTACAAAGTCGACCTCTTGGCCTTGACTTAAATTGAGCGGCACGATTGCATTTTCAGCAATGCCGCCGCCTTGCATGAACAAGATCTTGAAGTGATCGGGCACGGCCAAGAGCTCTTTGAGGTCTTGGTGGGTTTGTTCGTAAATGGAGATGAACTCACGCCCGCGGTGGCTCATTTCCATGACACTCATCCCACAGCCATGCCAGTTCGTCATCTCTTGGGCAGCGATGTCCAGAACTTCCAGGGGAATGGCGGCCGGGCCAGCTGAGAAATTAAACGCGCGCATGAACAAAGACTCTCTTGAACGGGACGAGGGAGATGGATGGGTTAAAAGGACGGCACATTCAGCATCAAGTTTTGTCGCTGGGTGAGCCATCCTCAGCCGGCCCCAAATTCGAATCCAAAGCGTTCTCGCCGCTGCTGTCCTCGGGGTCCAAGTCCGCCAAAACGTTCGCATCGTTTTCCACGATGCGTTGCAAGCCGCTCAATTGAGTGCCTTCGTCAAGCGCAATGAGTTTGACTCCCTGCGTCGCGCGACCAAGCTCTCGAATTTCGGCCACTCGGGTTCTCACCAGCACGCCGCGGTCGGTGATCATCATGATCTCTTCATCTTCATGGGCCAAAGTGGCAGCCACGACCTTGCCGTTTCGCTCAGACTGCTGGATGGCGATCATGCCTTTGGTGCCGCGGCCGTGGCGGGTGTACTCGCCAATGGGGGTGCGTTTGCCGTAGCCGTTGGCGGTGGCGGTGAGCACGCTTTGTTGCTCATCTTCGGCCACCAACATGGCAATCACGCTTTGTCCTTCATCCAAGCTCATGCCCCGCACACCGCGCGCGTTGCGCCCCATGGGTCTCACATCATTTTCATCAAAACGCACCGCTTTACCACCATCGCTAAAGAGCATGACGTCGTGTTTGCCATCGGTGAGAGTGGCGCCAATCAAATAGTCGCCTGCATCCAAGTCCACGGCAATGATGCCAGCCTTTCGGGGGTTGCTGAACTCATCGAGCGCGGTCTTTTTGACGGTGCCCATGGAGGTGGCCATGAACACAAAATGGTCGTTGGGGAAACTGCGCATCTCAGCGGTCAAGGGCAAGACCACATTGATTTTTTCGCCCTCTTGCAGCGGGAACATGTTGACAATGGGGCGACCACGCGAACCCCTTGAGCCCACCGGAACCTCCCACACTTTGAGCCAATACAGGCGGCCTTTGTTGGAGAAACAAAGAATGAAGTCATGGGTGTTGGCGATGAAGAGCTGGTCAATCCAGTCATCGTCTTTCGTGCTGGTGGCTTGCTTGCCACGGCCACCGCGCTTTTGCGCTCGGTATTCGGACAGAGGTTGGCTTTTGAAGTAGCCGCTGTGTGACAAGGTGACCACCATGTCGGTTGGGGTGATGAGGTCCTCGGTGGCCAGGTCTTGGGCGTTCATCTCGATCACGCTGCGGCGAGCACCCAGTTTGGTTTGACCAAACTCTTGTTTCACATCGACAAGTTCAGTGGAGATGATGGCTGAGACGCGAGCGGGCTTGGACAAAATGTCAACAAAATCGTCAATCTCTGCCATCACTTCTTTGTATTCCCCAACAATCTTGTCTTGCTCAAGACCGGTCAAGCGCTGCAAGCGCATTTGGAGAATCTCTTGCGCTTGGGTCTCGCTCAAGCGGTACAAGCCGTCCTCGCCCATGCCAAATTGGGCTTCAAGTCCATCGGGGCGATAGTCTTTGGGGTCAACGGGTTGGCCATCCAACCTGGCCCGGGAGAGCATTTCTCTTACCAATTGGCTGTCCCACGACAACGTCATCAGCTCTGCCTTGGCAATCGGTGGCGTTGGGGCTTGGCGGATGATGCGGATGAACTCGTCGATGTTGGCCAAGGCAACGGCCAAACCTTCCAAGACGTGACCACGCTCGCGGGCTTTTCTGAGGTTAAAGACGGTGCGGCGAGTGACCACTTCCCGGCGATGCTGTAAAAAGATGTCAAGCAACTGCTTTAAGTTGCAAAGCCTGGGTTGCCCATCCACCAAGGCCACCATATTGATGCCAAAGGTGTCTTGGAGTTGCGTTTGCTTGTACAAATTGTTGAGCACCACTTCGGGCACTTCGCCGCGCTTGAGCTCAATGACCAAACGCATCCCCGATTTATCGGACTCGTCTTGGATGTGGCTGATGCCCTCAATTTTCTTTTCGTGGACCAACTCGGCCATGCGCTCTTGCAGGGTTTTTTTGTTCACCTGATAGGGCAACTCGTCCACAATGATCGATTGGCGCTGTCCTTTGTCAATGTCTTCAAAGTGACATTTGGCGCGCATGACCACTCGGCCCCTGCCGGTGCGGTAGCCGTCTTTGACCCCGTTGATGCCGTAAATGATTCCGGCGGTTGGAAAGTCAGGGGCAGGAATGATGCCCATCAACTCATCAATGCTGCTGTCTGGGTTTTGCAAGAGGTGCAAGCAAGCATCAATCACTTCATTGAGGTTGTGAGGCGGGATGTTGGTGGCCATGCCCACCGCAATGCCGGCGGATCCATTGATCAGCAAATTGGGGATGCGACTCGGTAGCACCAAGGGCTCTTTTTCTGAGCCGTCGTAGTTGGGCCCAAAGTCCACAGTTTCCTTGTCGATATCGGCCAGCATTTCATGGGCGATTTTGGCAAGCCTGATCTCCGTGTACCGCATCGCCGCGGCATTGTCACCATCGACCGAGCCAAAATTGCCTTGGCCGTCCACAAGCATATGGCGCAAGGAAAAATCTTGTGCCATTCGAACGATGGTGTCATAGACCGCAGAGTCGCCGTGGGGGTGGTATTTACCAATCACGTCGCCCACAATACGGGCGGACTTCTTGTAGGCTCGGTTCCAGTCGTTGTTGAGCTCATGCATGGCAAAGAGCACGCGTCTGTGCACCGGTTTGAGTCCGTCTCGTGCGTCTGGCAAAGCTCGGCCCACGATCACGCTCATGGCGTAATCAAGGTAGCTGCGACGCATCTCATCTTCAAGGCTAATGGGCAAGGTTTCTTTTGCGAACTGGGTCATTGATTCAAGCCGATCTTCATACAAAGGTCACATTCTAAGTGTCTATTGGGATGGGCTTTTTTGTCGCATTACTGCAACAAACTACAGCCCCTCATTGACTTAAATCAGCTATGTAAAGCCACTTCACAAATGACATGCACCACTGTGGCACAATAGACCATCGGCTTGGAGAGTCACTTCATCGTGGACATTGACTCTCTGGGGCTGGGTTTGTATTCGTTTCGTTCCAAGAGGTAAAAATATGAAAAAATTAAATCAATGGTCCTTGCTTCTCGTCAGTCTAGGTTTGGTGGCGTCTGTCACCAGCGTTCAAGCCAACGACAATTGGCAAAGTGCATCAGGTCCTTGGAAAAATTCGACGGGCCAGTGTTATCGCGATAGCAACTGGACACCTGCCACAGCCGATCCACGCTGTGATGGTGCAATTCAACCTGCACCAGCCCCTGCTGCTCCTGCACCTGTGGCCGCAGCACCTGCACCTGCACCCAAAGCTGCCCCAGCACCCGCCCCTGCTCCCGCTCCTGCGATTGCTTCCAAAGTGACTTATGCAGCCGATGCATTCTTTGACTTTGACAAATCGGTGTTGAAGCCAGAAGGCAAAGCAAAATTGGATGACTTGGTTGCGAAAATCAAACAAATCAACCTTGAAGTGATTGTTGCCGTGGGTCACACCGATGCCGTGGGTACTGTCGCTTACAACCAAAAATTGTCGGTTCGCCGTGCCGAAGCCGTCAAAGCGTATTTGGTGAGCAAAGGCATCGAGAAAAACCGTATTTACACAGAAGGCAAGGGTAAAAAACAACCCATCGCTGACAACAAAACAGCC
>CAIPFK010000088.1 GCA_903864315.1 uncultured Burkholderiales bacterium
AATATGCAGCGCCATGGCAGTGCGGCCTTGGCCCAGCGGACCGAGTTGATTGAATTCACCTTGGCCAAGAAAGTCGAGGAGATGGTCCAAGAGCTTATTGAGCGTCTGGGGCCCGAGCACCCCCTAGAGACTCAAATCATTGGTTTTGGTGTCTACATCTGGAATGTGACGCAAACCACGCATCTCGTGCGTGCGCTCAAAACGATGCGTCCTCGACTCAAAGTGGTGCTCGGTGGGCCCGAGGTGAGCTACGAGTCCGAGTCGCAAGAGATTGTGGGGCTTGCCGACCACGTGATCACAGGCTGGGGGGATGTGAGTTTTCCCAAATTGTGTCAGGCCTTGATCCATGGCCCCAAGCCGCTGCAAAAAATCATTCTTGGCGAGCAGCCTGAGTTGAACAACATTGAGTTTCCCTACCAAGAATACAGTCGCGAGGATTTGGCCCACCGGGTGCTTTATGTTGAAGCATCGAGGGGTTGCCCTTTCAAGTGCGAGTTTTGTTTGAGCTCGCTTGATAAAACCGCCTGGGCATTTGAGTTGCAACCATTTTTAGCGCAACTGAGCTCTCTGTACCAACGAGGTGCCAGAAATTTCAAATTTGTGGACCGCACGTTCAATTTGAAAATTGAAACATCGGTTCAAATTCTGCAGTTTTTTTTGGACCGACTCGGTGAGGAGAGCTCGGCGAATTTGTTTGTCCATTTTGAAGTCATCCCCGACAATTTACCCGATCGTCTGAAGGGCTTGATTGCCCAGTTTCCCCCAGGCGTCTTGCAGTTTGAGGTGGGCATTCAAACCTTCAATGAAGAGGTGCAAAAGCGAATATCTCGCCGGCAAGACAACGCTCAGACCGAGGCCAATTTGCGCTGGTTATTGACTTCATCGAATGCGCATTTGCACACCGACTTGATTTTTGGTCTTCCTGGTGAGACCTTGGAGAGTTTTGCCTCGGGTTTTGATCGACTCTTGGGGCTTGGCCCGCAAGAAATACAGTTGGGAATCTTAAAACGCTTGCGCGGCACGCCTTTGGCACGTCACACTCAGACCCATGGCATGGTCTATGACGATCACCCGCCCTACACGGTGCAGCAAACTCAAGCCATTGACGCCAAGACCCTGCAGCGCTTTACCCACATGGCCAAATACTGGGAGTTGGTGGCCAATTCTGGACGTTTTAAAAATACCCTGGCCTTGATTTTGGCGCCAAGTTCACCTGATTTTTCGCCATTTTGGTCTTTTCTTGTTTTTTCCGATTTCTTGTGGCGTCGTTTTGAAAAATCTCATGGCCTCTCCCCAGAAGAGCTGGTGGACGCGGCCTTTGACCACTTAACCCAGCATCGGGGCTTGTCAATCGATGTGGTCCGAGATCGGGTGCTGCAAGATTACTTGGCCAGTGGCGCGCATGCGCGCCCCAAATGCTTGATCCAAGAAGGCTTGCCCCTGGGGGGCAGCAGAAAAGCCAGGGCTGCGCTGGCGAGCGAACAGCGTTCCCGTCAGTCTTTGAGAGAACGGCAAGATCGGCACCATCCCCCCAATCCCAATCAGCCCCACGTGAAAGTGTCCTAGTGTGCGATTGGCGCTCAATGGTGTTGGGGGCCAAGGCTGTTCTTCACTCCCATGGGCCATGCGTTTTTTGATGCAAAGCACCCAGGTGATAAAATGGAAGGATGGTCAAGAAGACGATGCACAAACTGGCGAAATTGGCAATACCGTTGCTGATGGCCTTGGCATTTGTTTTGCCAAGTTTGATGATGTTGGCTGGATCGAGCGCCACGCATCAGGTTTTGTTGGAAGTCTGTACGGACCATGGCATCCAGCTTGTCAAACTCAGCGGGGACAACGGGGCCACTCTTGTTGCTGGCACTGGCTCCAAAACCTACTCCAGCAGTCTCACCGCCCCGGCAGCTGACAACGCTCAAAGCTCGCCAAGCTCGCCGAGCTCAAATCAAACGCTCGATCACTGTCCTTTGTGTCAGTTGCAGGCATCGTCGAGCGCAACTCCCGATGGTCTGAGCGATGTTGCTCTGACACTTTTGTCTCATGCGCACCCATTGGGACACGCTCAAGTCCACGACACGACTTGGGCATGGACCCAGTTGCCCGCCCGAGCCCCTCCGTCTCTCATCTGATGTCCCGTTGCCTGTTGAGGTGACTTCATGTCTCATGCGCGATCGATGCGATCCATGCGATCGATGCGATTGAGACGCTTGAAATTGGATGTTGGGGCTTGATACCTTTGTATCAAGCCGTTGGAGCATGTTCATGAAATCGTTGGAGTTAAGAGCCGTCACTTTGGGCTGCCTGAGTGCATTTTCGCTTTATTGCCTCAATGCCAGAGCGCAAGATCAAGAGGCGTCCAATGGGCACCTGGCGTTGATGCCCATCACCATCACCGCGAGTCGCAATCAAACCTTGTTGGAGGACATGCCTGTTCACACGACCGTGATCAGCGCAGATGAAATACAAAAATCTCCCTTTCAGTCACTCGACGAGCTGCTCAAGACCATTGCAGGGTTTAATTTCTCTGGAGCACCGTCTTACTTGAGCGATCCCACCGGTACACAGACCAAAATTCGCGGTTTGGGTAACGCCAAAGTGTTGGTGCTGCTCGATGGTGTGCCAATGCTTGACCCTTTTTACCTCACCACACAGTGGTTCAGAGTGCCCTTGTCCAATATTGAGCGGGTTGAAATCATTCGTGGCGGATCGTCGAGTCTTTGGGGCAGCATGGCCGTTGGAGGGGTGGTGAATGTGATCACCAAAGTCCCCAAAGAGCAGGAGAGCAACGTCTCTTGGAGCTACGGGTCTTTCCATACCTCCAATCTTGCAGTCGACACCAATGTGGTGGTGTCGGATGAGCTTCGACTCCATCTTGGCGCCACACAATTTCAAACCCATGGCTATCAAGTCACCCCAGCCCAATACCTTTACATGTATCCGGGAAAAGCGCCGCCCACCGACACCAATGACAGTTATCAGTTGTCGGCCTACCTCACCCCATCCAAGGCCATGAAGGGTTTTTTCAAGCTCAATTATTTTGCACAAAACCAAGATCTGTATGGTGTGTATGGTCAAAATCTGCAAAAGACCCCCAACTTCAGCGCGGGGTTCACGAATTTGCTGGCCCAGGGGGCCAGCATGGATAGCAAGGTCTGGTGGCAAAACGTCACGTTCAACAAGACCAATGGATCGGGATGCTATTGGGTCAGTGCCACGTCATGCTTGAATGGGGGCTCGTCAACGCCTCCAACACTCTTGCAAGCGACTGCACCCAGTGTCAATTATTTCACCCAGTACGGTGCGCAGGCTTATCAAGAACGAGGTGCTTCCACGGTTTACTCCAAGACCATCAACGCCTTGATTCGGGATGTTCAAGTGGGTGCAGATCTTCGTCAACTCTCGGTGCAAGACACGGAGCAGTACTTTGGCGTTCCCACGGCGAGCAATCCACAAAATTCTATTGGCACGGCCTATGGTCAAGGGACTCAAACGTTCACTGGTGCATTTGTGCAAACCCGGTTGCTGCCATGGGACTCCACCATGGTGACCTTGAGTGCACGCATGGACCACTGGAGCAACACGAATCGCAACTTTGCGTTGACCACCACCGCTCACGGCATGTCACCCGGAAGTGGTCCCTTTGCTGACAACACCAAAACGCAATTCAACCCGTCCTTGGGTGTTCACCACGAGGTCACCGATGCATTGGCTTACAGGGGAGCGGTCTACAAGGCGTTCAGGGCGCCGGGGCTGAACAATCAAACCCGCAGTTATGGCACCACCATTGCCAATCCCAATTTGATGCCTGAGACGGTGACGGGTTGGGAGTTGGGCGTGGATATCAAGAGCGCCAAAAGTAACTTCAGCGCGACTTATTTCTCCAATAGCCTAGACAACATGATTGCAACCTCGACCTACACCAGCGCCAACGCGCTCCCGCAACCGGTGATCAATTTGTGCAGCACGGCCCCCATCGGTAGCACGCCCAATTTGACCAATTGTGGTTCGTCTGTCAGCTTTTACTCCAACAATCAAAATGGATACTCCAGGGGTCTAGAGTTGAGTGAACAATGGAAAGCCAGGACCGACCTCACCGTTGATGCCAGCTATGCGCTCACCAACACGCAACTGACCTCCACTTGGAATGGTGTGACGACTCCCACCCATACCCAAGTCGTGGGCATTCCCCAAAACACCGCTTCCTTGGCCGCCACTTGGTATCCTGAGAGTGGGTGGCGTGTTTACGCCCAAGTGAGTTTCATGGGCTCCTTGTCCTATTACCAAAGCAGCAGCATCAATGCGGTGCAAGGCGCCAATGTGGTTTACAACGCGAGTCTGAGCTACCGAATGAATTCGTCAACCGATGTTTTTGCCAATGGGGTCAATGTGTTCAATCGTCAATACCAAGACGGTGCCTACACGGCCACGGCGGCCCAAACTCAAACACTGTCCGCGCCGAGGATGATCAGCGTGGGCTTGCGGCATCGCTTTTGAAGTGGTGCAAGTCAGCCCATCAAGCCCTTCTTTACCAACCTGGATAGGACTCTCAACCCAATTTTCTATGAAATCAATCACTCTTACAGTATGCGTTGTGTTGTTGGGTCTTTGGGGCTTGTCGCCCTTGAGTGCCCAGGTGTTGAAGTCCAGCGACCCGATGACCCATCGCCTTGCAGTGCCTTGCCAATCCCAGGAATTGAAGTGTGCGAATGCGGCAACGCCCACCTTTCTCAACGATGGAACTCTGTTGCTCACCTGGACCTCTGGCGGGGCGGTGCGAGTGGCCCCCTCACACGATCTTGGAAAAACTTTCGAGCCCAGTGTGCTCATTGCTGAGCACCAACAATTCTTGGACACAGGCGGCGATGCGAGGCCTCAAATCGTGGCGGATGACGACGGTCATGTGTTGATCGCCTATGGCTATTTCAAAGACCTGCATTGGAATGCCAAAGTGGGTTATGCGGTCTCTTCGGACCATGGAGAGCACTTTTCTGCACCCCGTGAGCTCATTGAACACGGCGAGAGTGAGCGCTTTCCTGTCCTGGGTCTGAAAAGACCAGGGGTCGTGGCCATCGCTTGGATTGACAAGCGGGTGGTGGCGCAAAAGAAGAATGCGGGTAAAGCGGCGCTGGGGGGGTCCATTGCCTACACGCAAACCTCGGATTGGGGAGAAACTTTTGAGAAAGAAGTCGTCGTGAGTCCTCAAAGCTGTGAGTGTTGTCGCATCGGTTTGGGTGTGAGTGGGCAAGGAGAGACTGTTCTCGCATACCGTGCCATCTTTGCCGCTTCAGTGCGAGACCATGCCGTCCAAACGATCAAGGGACCATTTCAACCCAGTGCCATTGCTCGGGTATCGAACGATCACTGGCAAACCGATGTCTGTCCTCACCAAGGTCCCTCGCTCGCGCTCACCGACGACGGCGCACTGCATGTGACGTGGTTCACATTGGGCTCCAATCGAAGAGGGCTTTTTTATGCCCGTTCAGCCAATCAGGGCAAGAGTTTTTCTGAGCCCATGGGCATTGGTCGCGAAGAGTTCAACCCCAGTCGGGCCTATGTCGCGTCCAATGGAGCGACGCTTTGGTTGGTTTGGAAAGAGTTTGATGGTGAGAGGTCGATGCTCAGAGGGATGACCTCCAAAGACCAAGGCAAGACATGGTCGAGCGGGCAAGAGTTGATGGCCACGAGAGGCTATTCAGATCACCCCATCCTAGTCCTAGGCCAAGGTCAACTGCATGTGTCTTGGTTGACCCGAGACGAGGGCTACCGCTTGATGCCGCTGGGTCAATGAAGAAATCAACCGTGAGGGCTTGAACTTGAGGAGGGACTCACGCAGGACATGATGTCACTGCAGTGGGCTTGGTCATGGCTTGGTCAGAGGATTGACGCACTCGCCGCGACCTGATTTTTTAAAACATGAACAAGGCACGCTGTAAGACTTCATGCTCCCTTTTTGAACGCCTGGGATGCTTGCAATGCGGGAGTTGTTGGCAGGGACAAAAAGCTTGGGGTTGAAGGCCTTGGTCAAGCGGCCACCGTCCTTGAGTTCAACTTGCGCGCCAGCACACACAATGGGGCCAGACAGATCGTTGCGAATTTCAAAGAGCAAGGTTTTGTCGTTGTCGTTGGACCATCCCGCTTTTTGTTGGACTTTTTTCATCTCTTCGCTCGATAAGGGCACGTCCTCATTGTCGTTGTGACTTCCAAAGGGATTCCAAGCCTGTGCCAAAAGGCTGAACCCCCACCCAAGCACCATCAACAATAAAAGTTTGCCCATGCTAGAACTTCAATCAGTGTCAGTAAAAAGCCAAAAAGCGAAATGTAATCTTCCCTCTTTACCCACTCACCCCGACCTGGCTCAACGCCATGTCAGACAAGAAGTCAACCACCTGTGGCATTTCACCCGCGGAGGGCAACACTTCGATTTGCATTTGAGGGTGCAGCACTTTGATCTCGTCGACCAACAAAGGCAAGTCCTGTCTGGCGTGTTTTCCGACACCCAAAAAGAGTGGAAATATCCTCACGCGATGCGCACCACGGGAGACCAGTTCCTGGACACTCGTTTTCAAATCAGGGTCGTTGAGTTCAAGATAGGCAATGCTCACCAAGAGCGCAGGGTCTTTGTCTTGAATGCGTTTGGCAACGGATTCAATGGGCACACGCCAGAGTGGGTCGCGCGAGCCATGGGCAAATAAAACAATGGAATTCAATTCAATGGGTCTCCGTGGATGGGTGAGGCGATCAAAAGTGGTCCTGGCCAAGGTGCGCAATCTGTGGGCAACGTGAATATCTTGAACATCGGGCGTTGCCTTTGCTCAGCGCCACTTCAATCATGGTCCATTGCCCACGCCCGGTGTGAGAGGTCAAACCGCTGGCGCTCCAAGGTCTGAGCAATGGATTCTAACGGCTCATGCCCAACAGATCGGGCAAAAAAGTCACCAAGGCCGGCACGCATGACAAGATCAACGACCCGATGAAAAATGCAAGTGCTGGGGTGAGCACAGACCTCACCACTTCATGGATCGGCTTATGAAAGACTGCCGCCGCAAAATAGATGTTCATCCCCGCCGGTGGGCACAAAAATCCAATCTCCAAATTCGCTAAAAAAATGATTCCAAAATGCAGTGGATCCACACCATAGCTCATGGCCAAGGGCAGCAGCAAGGGCACCAAGACAATGAGAGCGGCATAAATTTCCATCAAGGCGCCACAAATGAGCAAAAAGACATTGAGCGCCAACAAAAACCAGTACTTGTTGTGGGTGATGCTTTGAAACTGCTCGATCGCTTGGTCGGGAATGCCTTGATCAATCAAATAGTTGGTGAGTCCCAAGGCCAAGCCCATGATGAGCATGACGCCTCCGATGAGTTGAGCGGTTTGCGTGAGTGAGCCCCAAAACCCTTTGAGGTCAATTTCTCGCTTGAGCGCGATTTGCACGATGGCGGCATAAAGCGCTGTGATGGCTGCACTCTCTGTGGGGGTGGTGAGACCGCTCACCAAACTGCCAATCGCCACCACCGGCGCCAACAACTCCCATTTGGCGGCCCACGCACAGTGCAAAAAACCATCCCTTGGGGCGCTGTGCCCGGGGTTGCGGGGAGCGTCGGGCAGGGCATTGCGTGGGGCTGGCATCTCCTGGCCCGGGCGTGTTCTCATGAGCAAACCCAAGGCCACCAAACACATGACCATCAACATCGCTGGCACAATGCCAGCCACAAACATGGTGTTGATCGGTATCTTGGCGATGATGGCGTACATGATGAGGGGCACAGCAGGGGCGAGCAAGACGCCCAGTGCGCTCGCACTCGTGATGAGTCCCATGCTTTGACGCTCTGGATAGTTTGCTGTCGTCAATAGAGGCATCAACAAGCCCCCCAAGGCCAAAATCGTCACACCCGAGCCCCCCGTCAACGCCGTGAAGCATGAGCACAGCACGGCCACCGCGGTCATGGTGCCAATTTGTCCGGCGCCAAAAATGCTGATGAACAACTCACTCAAACGCTTTGACGACTGGCCGCTTGCCAAGAGCAAACCCGCCAGGGTGAAGAGCGGCAATGCGGGGAGTGAGGGGTTGATGGTGATTTGGTAGTGAGACAGGGACAATGAAGCGAGCGGCAAGCCTTCGCTTGCAAAGAGCACCCAGGCCAAGCCCGCCATCACGGCAAAGATTGGGGCATCCAAGGCCAACATCAAGACCAGCAGCACCATCACCAAGACCGTTGGACACTGATCCATCCATCCGGCTTGCGCCACACCATAGCCCAATGCGCACACCCCTGTTGCCAACAGCGTGGCCCAAGAGGTTGACAAGAGGCCTGCCGTGGGTTGGCCGCCCAAGACGACACCCGCGCGCGCACCCAGTCGAATACCAATCAACACAAAGCCCAGGGGCAGCAAGCCTTGTGCAAAGGCCAAGGGCAGGCCATAGGACAAGGTGTGGGCCGAGCCCCATTCAGACTGGGCGAGTTCCAAGCCGGCAAAGCTCAACGCACCACACATCACTGAACTCAAGAGTAGGCCTGCTGCTCGCGCGTAAATGGTGACCCTGGGGTTGTGGAAATAGCGCCCTACGTTTCCCAAGCGGGCAAGGCCTTCGTGGCGCTCTGCCGCCAAGGCCCCCAT
The DNA here is from genome assembly GCA_903864315.1 of uncultured Burkholderiales bacterium. Taxonomy (GTDB): domain Bacteria; phylum Pseudomonadota; class Gammaproteobacteria; order Burkholderiales; family Burkholderiaceae_C; genus Limnohabitans. The sequence goes on from CAIPFK010000088.1 coordinate 8,620, forward strand.
CATCGACATCAAGAGCCCCAGGTGTTGCACCAAGGATGGCGCATTGTCAATGCCGCGCGAGTGCAATGGGCGCAGCAGCATCTCCGTGACTGGAATCAACATCATGAAGAGCAATGCGCTTGCTGCCAAGAGATTGTCCAAGGCGGGTTTTGACGAGTGAAGTTTCATGAGGCAAAAGAAAAGCTAAAAAGGGTCGTGTGCATGTGGCTCTCCTTGGGGCGCCACAGAGCTGCCAGCGTGTTCCTCACTTGGCGTGTTGGGCGCGATAGACCTTCAGATGGGCAAATACTTCGTCAAACGTTTCAGCGGGGACCAAGCTGCCCCGAATTTTGGGGTAGAGCTTGTCTGCAAGCTCTGTCCACTCCTTCATTTGCTCAGGGCTGGGTTTGTTCACGTGAAGTCCTCTTTTTTGCATGGCCATCACGGCTTCGTCGACCTCTTTGCGCGCTTGCACCCGGATATTGGCGCCGGCGAGGTCGCTGGCGGCTCGCAGTTGCGATTGAAGGGCCGGACTCATCTCATCCCAGCTTTTTTTCGTCACCACGATGGCGCCCACAATGGGGGCCCAGTTGATTTCGAGCATGTTGTTGGCGGTGGTGTAGATTTGACTCGCCAGTGCAAAGTAGGGGGTTGACGGCACCACATTGATCATGCCCGTTTGGATGGAGGGCAAAATATCCGTGGGCTCCAATGGCACGGGCGTGTAGCCAGATGACTTCATCAACTCTTGCTGGGCGTTCTCGCTGCCCCATGCAAAGAATTTCATTTTTTTATAGTCCTCGGGTCTGAAGGCGGGATCCTTGGAGAAAAATCGCACCCAGCCGGCATCCCCCCAGGCGAGCACCACAAAGCCTTTGTCCAAAAACCGCTTTTCCACACCCGCGCGCATTTGCTCGCGCACGTAATCCAACTCTTCCCAACTCTTGAAGAGCAAGGGCAGGGTCTGCAGCGCTGAGATGGAGGGTTCAATTTCGCTCAGACCCACGACTGAGAGCAAGGCGCCTTGGAGTTGCCCAATGCGCATGCGTCTGACCATTTCCGCTTCTCCGCCTTGTGAGCCGTCGGGGTAGATGAGGAGCTTGGCGCTGGCGTCTTGGCCTTTTTTCCAGACCTCTCCGATCTCTTGGAGTTGTCGGTGATAGAGTGAATTCTTGGGCACCAAGCTGCCAATTTTGAGCTGCACTGGTGCGGCCCAGGCGTTGGTGAGTTGCAGGCTGCACGCGCAGATCAAGAACACGATCGCCAAGGGGGTTGTCCACCCAGGGTTGTGGGCAAGCCAGCCGCGCATCAACGACCTCGGCTTGGGCGGGTGCTCAAAGCGCATGGGGTTTGGACAAGAAGTGTGCGTGATGGTGGTGGTCTTCAAAAGTAATCCTCTGCGTGTTCTAGTAGCCAGCGAGCCCGCGTGAGCATGACTTGGGTCGCCACATCGTTTTTACTGGGCTTGCAATCGAGCGCCTCTCGCAGCAAGCTCTCAAACAGTATTGGGTCAGCCATGGGGAGCGCGTAGTTTTCGGCTTTGGAGACCAGGGCTCCTGGGTCCTGGCGCTTGGAGGTCTTCAGGGCCAGGTCGAAATAGGCCAAGGCCTGGGTTTTGCTTCCCCCCGCTTTGGCCATCTCAAGTGCGCCCATGAGGGAGGCCAACGCGCCATTGCCAAAGTTCGGTTGCGCGTCGTAGGCCAGTTTGGCAAGCGCCACCACCTGTGGCAAATCGGCCACCAACTCGGGGCTGTCTTTGGACAAAGAGATGGCGCCGGCCCAAGACGCGGCGCTCCAATAGGCCAAGCCGGTGAGCTCGGACTTCAATCGGTAAGGGGCCTGGAGTTGAGGCGGCTGTGCAAGGGCCAGGTCTGCCTTTTCAAGTGCATGGAGCAATCCCGCTTGTTGCAGCTCCAAGGCTTTGAGGCCATGAACCTTGGCTCGGGTGTAGAGTTTGGCCGCGCGAATGCGAAGTGCAAAGGCTTGTTTGGAGCTTTGTGCTTCGACTTGTTCGGCCTGGGTCGCCACAAAGGCATAGGCGTATTGGGTGAGAGTGGCCGTGGTGGACTCGGCCAAGGCGACATGGTCTGGCACGGCGCGCAGCATGGCTTCGCTCAGTTTGATGTAGAAGGCGCTCGCGTTTTGAGCAATCTCCAAGTCCTCCTCTTCATCACCGCCTTGTATTGCAATCGCGTTTCCTGCAGTTTGCAGCAACTGATGTTCAAGTGCGCAAGATGTCAGAAACAAGCAGCCGATGATCAATCGTAGACAGTAAAGAGGGCGTATATGCATGAAGTTTGGACACGCCCAACCGGTTGGGGGTCAAGCACAGGGATAGGGAGGGACGATGGGGCAAAGCAAGCACACTTCAAGTGAGCACCTTTGCTTGCACCATTTGGATAAAACATGGCAAGTATATGAATGGTATTGTGGCAATTGTGTGACAGAGCCCCAAGCCGTGGGCAAGCGTGGACCAGCGAGCCCTCTTGGTGCGCTGAAATCGACTCGGGGAAGAATGGATGCATGAACTCCACCAACCACCGGATACTCCGGATACCCCGGATACCCCGGATACCCCGGATACCCCGGACAACCCGGACACCCCATGAAATGGTATTTCTTGGCCTTTTATTGTTTGAGTACCAGCCAACCAAAGGCGGTGAGGGAGACCACCGAGTAGATGATTCCCGGTGCGGCTGCCGTGAGCCAAGGGATCCATTGGTTCAAGTTGCCGATGTAGCCAAAGACGTTGTTCATCAGAAAAAAACTGATCCCAATCATCACCCCTGCAAACACCATGCTTGCAATGTTGCCACTCCTGAAATGCAAATAGCCAAAGGGCAGTGCCAACACCACCATCACCAAACAACTGATGGGGTAAAAGACCTTTTTCCAAAATTCAATCTCATAGCGTTGGGCGGTTTGGGCATTCGATTGCAAATGCCGGATGTACTGAAAGAGATCAATGGCACTCATGCGCTCGGGCTTCAAGAGGGCCACCGCCACCATTTCGGGTTTGATGGTGGTGGGCCACAGCAAGGTCTCGAGTTGCAGTCGATTGACGGGTTTCAAGTTCAAGTCTGGTGTGTTGCCATTGGAGTCGGTGTCGTTGTTGAACTCGTCTCGGCGCACACCCCTCAGTCGCCAAGCGTCGGCATCTTTCATGAATTCACCGCTTTGGGCCATGGTGAGGGACAAGAGTTTGCCCTGAACACTGAACTCATAGACCTTGATGTCACGCAAGTTGCCCTCTGGGCTGATGGCGCCCACATTGACCGCTTGGTGGCTCAACGGTTGCTTTTCATTGAGCCAAGCCCCGGTTTGGCCCACCGTGATTTGCCCCAAGTATTTGGAGCGCAGCAACTGTGCTTGGCGGTCACAAAACGGCGACAAATAGTCACCCACCAAAAAAGTGAGCACCACAAAGGCGAGTCCCAATCCCGACAAGACACGCAAGGCTTTGACCGGCCCAAGGCCCGAGGTGCGCAAAATGGTGAACTCGGAGCTTTGTGCGAGTCGCGCCATCACGAAAATGGTGCCGATCAGAACTGCAATGGGCATGAGCTCATAGATGTGACTGGGCACGATCAAGGCCACGTAGGAAAAGGCCTGGGGCAATAAATAGATTTTGTCCAAATCCAGTTTGCCCGCTTGGTCCAGTTCCACCCCTTTGCCCACCCACTGGAGTTCATCGATGAGATCAAAGAAGAAAAATAAACCCAAAAACCCCACAATCACGAACCCCACGGCGTTCACAATTTCTTTGTAAATGAGTCGCCTGATGGTCTTCATGAGGGAACCTTTTTGGGTTTGAAGGCCAGTCGAGTGATGCTGTTGATCAAATTGCCCATGCTCGCCGTGTTGAACTCCACACCCAGCCCCAGGTGGCGGGCCCACAACACCAAGGCGCACGCCAAGGTCACACTCAAGTGAATGCTCAGCATCAGTGGCCAAAACGCCATCTTGCCTTGTTCGACCCAGTTTTGACCCAAATTCACCATGTTTTCATAGGTGATGAAGATAAAGAGCGCAAAAAGCGCTTGTCGACCTCGGGCGCCGCGTGAGTTCACTTGCGCCAGGGCCAGGCTGATGAGCACGAGATTGAACGCGGCCAGGCCCACACCAAGTCTCCAACTCAATTCCCCCAGGTGATTCAAGGTGGGCGTTTTGATCAAGTCCCAAGTCGAGGTGGTGCGCGCGATGGGTGGGTTTTTGGCGAACGCATCATGGTCAATGCGGGTGGCGTATTCGCTGAATTCGCTGAGCTTTAAGCTCTTGTCATTGTTGGAGATTTCAAGCCGTTGTCCATTGTTGAGCATCAAAAAACGCGATTGCTCGTGCTCTTGAATGCGGCCCGTGCGGGCCGTGGTGATGGTTTGACGATCGCGCTCATTGCTGACGATGAAGACGTTTTTGCCCTCTTTGTCGCTTGCCAAGTCTTTTTCAATGAAAAACACCCGCTGTCCGTTGGACGACTCTTGGAATTGGCCTGGTGCGACGCGCTCCAAATCCCCCCTTTTTTCAAATCGATCTTTGAGGTCTTGGCTTTGTTGATAGGACCATGGCCACACCCAGATGGCCAAGACGAAGATTAAAAGTAAAATGGGCCACGCAAAACTCAAGAGTGGGCGTAAAAAGTCCAATAATTTCGCTCCCCCCGAGAGCCAAATCACCATCTCGCTGTCACGGTGTATGCGTGAGAGCGTGGAGACCGTGGCGATGAAAAGGCTCATGGTGAGGATGGTCTGCAAATGCCCCAGCATCGTGTAGCCCAACACCAAACTCACCTCAGAGGGGTTAACATAGCCTCTGGAGGCCTGACCCAAGGTGCGAATAAGCATCATGGTGAGCACGATGGTGACGAGCACCACCACCGTGGCACCAAAACTTTTGGTGAGCTCTTGACGAATGGAAGAATGAAACAGCATGGCCCGATTCTAGAAGACCTTAAACATGAACTTTGAACTTAAACAAATTGCCTTGACCTCTTTGCAGCAGCAAAAAACCGACACTTTGCTGGTGTTGATCGACGACACCGTGCACTCGACGCACCACGATGCCCCTGATTCCCCCAGTGCCATCGAAGTGGCCATCTCCCATGCACTTAAAAAAACCCATCTGCAGCCCAAGGCTGGAAAGACCCTGACGCTTTGGAATGTTCCTGGCGTCAAAGCCAATCCCGTTATTTTGGCCCACTGTGGTTTTGGCAGCGCCAAGCTCATTCGCCAAGCCGTGACCGCTGCAGTCAAAGAGGCCAAGGCCGCCATCCCCGAGTGTAAACACTTGTCCCTTTATTTGCCCAGCATTGGTCAAGAACGTGTTCAAACAGCCATTCAGGCCTTGAGCGACAGTTTTTACGTCTACACCAGCACCAAGCCTTCTGCCAAGCCGGCCCCGTTGACGACTGCCGTTATTTGTGTGGAGCCTCTCTTCAAGGGCTCCTTGGACCAAACCGCCTTGCAAGAGGCCTTTGACGAGGGGCGTGCGCGCGTGGCGGGGATGAATTTCACCAAGGAGTGGAGTAATCGGCCGAGCAATCATGCGACGCCTACCCATTTGGGTCAAGCGGCCAAGACGCTGTCGAGCTACAAAAAGATCGATGTTCAAGTCCTCGGCCCCAAGGAAGTGGCCAAGCTTGGCATGGGCTCCTTCATGTCGGTGGCCCAAGGGTCCAGCGAGCCACTGCGTTTTATTGTGATGCACTACAAAGGCGCTGCTGACAAGTCACCCCCTGTGGTGCTCATTGGCAAGGGGATCACCTTTGACACGGGTGGAATTTCTCTCAAACCTGGTGCAGGCATGGACGAGATGAAGTTCGACATGTGTGGAGCCGCGACGGTGCTCGGGGTTTTCAAGTCACTCGGTGAGTTGTCTCCCAAGATCAATGTGGTGGGCTTGATTCCGGCGTGTGAGAACATGCCAGACGGCAAATCCATCAAACCCGGTGATGTGGTCACCTCCATGAGCGGACAAACCATTGAGATCTTGAACACCGATGCAGAAGGGCGTTTGATTTTGTGTGATGCCTTGACCTACGCCAAGCGCTTCAAGCCCAGCATGGTCCTCGACATGGCCACCTTGACTGGGGCTTGCATCATTGCCCTGGGACATTTGAGAAGCGGCCTCTTCACCCCCAATGACGACTTGGCCCAGTCCCTGTTGGCCGCAGGCGAGAGAACGCTTGACCCTTGCTGGAGGTTGCCGCTTGATGAGGAGTACGCCGAGGGACTGAAATCGAACTTTGCCGACACGGCCAACATTGGAGACAGAAGTGCTGGCTCCATCACAGCCGCCAAGTTCTTGGAGCGTTTCACCCAGGGTCTCAATTGGGCGCATTTGGACATCGCCGGATCGGCTTGGAAGAGCTCTGGCCCAGGCAAAGGCGCGACGGCCAGGCCCTTGCCCATGGTGCTGTCGTACTTGATCGACCAAGCGCGCCAGTCCAAAGCTTCTGCCGCTGTCCTTGCCTCCACTGCCTCCACTGCCTCCAC
>CAIPFK010000089.1 GCA_903864315.1 uncultured Burkholderiales bacterium
ATCCCGGGCAGCATTGGCTCGGTGGAGAACATTGATGCTGAGCGACTCGAGCCCATTTATGCGCGCATTGAAGAGTTGGGTTTGCCCATTTTCGTTCACCCAACCGACGCGATGTTCACCGACATTTTGGATGGCTACAACGGCGCGTTGTACAAAAGCCTGGGCCGTGTGATTGATGTGAGTGTCTCGGCCTATCGTTTGGTCTTGTCCGGCATCATGGAGCGTTATCCCAACCTCAAGGTGGTCATGTCTCACACCGGCGGTGCACTGCCTTATCAATCGGGTCGCATGGATAAAAATTCCAAAGACGCCAAGCTGCCCCAGCCACCGAGCACGTATTTGAAACGCATGTTCACCGATACGGTCTCACCCCACAAAGAGGGCATTGAATTCGCGATTCAGTACTACGGCGTGGATCACATCATGTATGGCAGTGATTACCCGTGCTGGGACCCGGCCACTGCGCTCAAACTCTTGCATGAAGTGGGGCTGAGCGATGCTGATTGTGAAAAGATATTGAACAGCAATGCCAGAACGGTATTGGGCCTGAAGATGCCGGAGTTGGCACTGGCCTAGCTCTTGGGTGACCCCCGCCGGGTGTTCTTTCTCACGAGGCATGGGCCTCTTTGGGAAGAACACTTTTTTTTATCTCTGTTGCACATGCCGGATGTTCACGCCGGATGTACGTGCTGGATGTACGTGCTGGATGTACGTGCTGGATGTACGTGCTGGATGTACGTGGTGGTTTCAGATGGTGCGATTTTATTCTGGCGTGATCCCCGCCTTTTTCATCAAAGCAGCTTGGCTCACGAGGTCACTTTTCATCAAGGCGGCCAATTGCTCGGGTGAGCCCGGGTTGATCTCAATGCCTTGATTGAGGTATTTCTCCTGTGACTGTGGGTTTTTAAGTCGCAGATTGACCTCGTTGTTGAGTTTGGTGACCAATTCCTTGGGCAGCCCAGCAGGGCCATACATGCCAAACCATGGCAGAACTTCAAACCCGGTGAAGCCAAGCTCGTGCATGGTGGGCAATTGCGGCAGTGACGCCGATCGCTTCAAGCCCGACGAGGCCAGGGCCATCACTTTGCCCATTTTCATGTAATTGAAGGTATTGCCCCCATTGAACATCAAGTCAACTTGGCCCGAGATCAAGGCGGTGGTGGCCTCGGGGCCCGCTTTGTAGGGGATGTGGGTGATGTCAATGCCAGCCATGGATTTGAAGAGCTCACCGCACAAGTGCGATGACGTGCCCGCGCCAATCGAGCCAAAATTGAGTTGACCCGGTTTGGACTTGGCCAAGGCCACCAGTTCCAAAGGGGTTTTGACATGCAAATTGGGGTTCACATACAAAAACATAGGGGCGGCAAAGAGCAAGGCGATCGGGCTCAGGTCGTTCATGGGATCAAAGGGCAGTTTCTTTTTGGCCAATTGATTCAGAATCAACCCCGATTGGGTGGCCATGCACAGCGTGTAGCCGTCTGCTGCTGCTTTGATGGTGGCCTCCGCACCAATGGCTTGGCTCGCTCCTGGTTTATTGTCAACCACAAAGGGCTGACCCAAGGAGTCACTCAAATCCGACAAAATGGGTCGCACGAACAAGTCGCCAATGCTGCCAGCGGTGAAGGGAACGATGAAGCGAACCGGGTGATCGGGATATTTGGCAAGCGAGGGCGTGGTGGTGGCTCGCGCCAAGTCGGCAAGCGTCAAGGTGCTGGCTGCCAGTCCACCTATGAGCAGTTGTCGCCGCAGTGTCGATGGTGTTGTTTGGATGGCCATGGGTAGACAAAAAATAAGTGAAGTGGATGACTCGGATGAACGAGATGAACAAGATGAACAAGATGAAAGGCGTGCATTGAAATGCAGGCCGCCCATGTTAATGTCTTGGCACCGATGGGAGGCCTAGGGTTTACACAGTTTGGCCCGCCCGCCAAGGACCTTCAGGATCCCTGTGGATCCAAGTCATTGGATTTGTATTTCATGGGCTCGATGCTCGATTTCATCTTGTCGATCAATGCATCGATTTCATCGCTCACAGGGGTGTGATTTTTCGCGTAGCCCAGTTGCAAATACATGGGCGGGGTGTCGAGGTCAATTTCCACCAATGACCCGAGGTGAATTTCTGCCTTCACGCTGTGCAGCAATGTGAAGGCCAATCCCATGCCGGCTTTCACCATTTCTTTGAGCGTGGCCGCGTCCTCGGCTTGCGCCGAGACTTTTCGAATGTTGACGTTGTGCTTGGCCAAGAGCAAATCGATGCTTTTGAAAAAATACGATTGTTTGAACGCGACCACAAAGGCATAGTCATTGAGTCGAGCTGGGTTCAATGACTTCTCCCGCGCCAGTGGATGCTCAGGGTGGGCAATCAAGGCCAAGCGGTATTGGTTGATGGGGTGGTGGGCCCAGGGATGGGGACTTTCTTTGCTGGTGAGAAAAAACGCCAAGTCCACTTCGCGTTTCAAATACAAATCGCTCACCTCTTCAAAGGTCCCGGTTCTCACGATCACCTCGACGTCTTTCAACGCATCGGAGAGTGCTTCAAAGGCCGAGCCCAGCAAGGTTTGCGTGACAAAGCGTTGCGCGCCGATGCGCAGTTGTTTTTTGCCACTCATCAGTGTCTCTTGGAGCACTTGGGTTTGGTTCAGCACACCTTGCGCATAGGCCAACAAGGACACGCCCGTGTCGGTCATTTTGGGCGCTTGACCGGGGCGGCGGATGAATAGCGTTGCCCCGAGTTTCTTCTCCAGGCCTTGGACGTGCACACTCACCGAGGGCTGCGAGATCGACAAGGTCTGCGCGGCCAGTCCAAAGCTTTGGGTCTTCACGACCGCCATGAAGACCTCTAGGCTCCTGAGGGTCAAGCCGTGTTGAAGGCGGCTGGGGCTGGAGGTGAAAGTGGGAGTAGGGGTTGGGGTTGGGGTGGAGTTGTGGATGTTGCTCATAATTCATAATCAAAGAGCTATGACTATATAGCATGATCGACGTGGCTGGAGTGGGGGTTTTGCGATCAAATACCCCCATCGACGTCAAATGAGCAGAGTTCAACATGAAAAAAATTAACTTGGTAGCCCTCTTGGGTGTGTGTTTGAGTGTGGCCAGTGCGTTTGCGCAGGAGTGGCCGAGCAAACCCGTGCGCCTGATCTCGCCCTATGCAGCCGGGGGCGTGGGAGACACCTTGTACCGCGTCTTTGGCAATGCGCTGGAGGCCAAATTGAATCAACGCTTCGTCATTGACAACAAGACCGGTGCGGCCGGCAACATTGGCACGGCCGAGGTGGTCAACGCCAAGCCCGATGGCTACACCCTGTTGATCGCGCCGACGGCGAACTTTGCGGTCAATCAGCACTTGTTCAGCAATCTTGGCTTTGACCCCGTGACGCAACTCGAACCTGTGATCACCATCTCTGAAGCGCCCTTGATTGCGGTGACTCCCGTGTCTGGTGCGGCGACCCTCAAGGAGCTGGCCTCCCAGATCGCCAATGGAAGCGGTAAATTCAATTTTGGCTCTCCAGGGGCAGGCTCGCCCAGCCACCTCGCTGGCGTGTCTTTTTCTCACATGACGGGCGACTCCTTGATCCACATCGGCTACCGAGGCGGCCCGCCCATGGTCATGGCCTTGCTCGCTGGTGACGTGCAAGTGGCGTTCCCAACCCACACCACCGTCTCGGCTCAACTCAAAGCGGGCAAGCTCAAAGCCTTGGCCGTGCTCTCTCAGCAACGCATCCCGGATTTGCCCAACGTGCCCACCGTGGCCGAGGCAGGGTTTTCGGACCTCTTGTTTGGCAACTGGTGGGTGATTGCAGGACCCAAAGGCATGGATCCCAAAATCACCAATCGCCTGAGCACCGAGATCAAAACCTTGCTCGTGGAGCCCGGTGTCAAGAGCAAACTCATTGAATTGGGCCAGACCACACTGGCCTATGGCCCCCAAGAATCCGCTCAATTCATCAAGTCTGAGAGCAACCGATTTAAAAACATCATTGAAAAAAATGCAATCAAACTCGACCAGTAAACCCATGCAAAACAGCCAGAACGTGATCGGTGTTGATATCGGTGGAACCTTCACCGATTTGGTGGGCTATGTCAACGAAGAATTGGTCATCGCCAAAACCTTGACCACCCCCGCCAACCCCGCCTTGGGTGTGGCCAAAGCCATTGAATTGAGTTCGGTGCCCTTGTCTGAGCTCCACGAGTTCTTGCACGGCTCCACCATCGCCATCAACACGGTGCTCGAGAAAAAGGGCGCCAAAACAGCACTCCTCACCACCGTTGGATTTCGAGACATCTACGAAATTGGCCGCGGCAATCGGCCCGAAGCCTTTGATTTGAATTTCACGCGTCCCAAGCCCTTGATTCCCAGGAACCATCGCTTTGAGGTCAACGAGCGACTGAACGCCAAAGGCGAGGTGTTGATGGCCTTGGAGAGCGCGGACATTTTGGCGCTCGGTGAGCGTTTGATGGCCCAGGGCATTGAGTCGGTGGCGATTTGTTTTTTGCACGCCTACGCCAACCCCGCGCACGAACTCCTGGCGGGTCAACTGCTTAGACAGGCCCACCCCGACTTGTTTGTGACTTTGTCGCATGAGATTTTGCGTGAATTCAGGGAGTACGAGAGAACCTCGACCACGGTGCTCAATGCCTATGTGGGACCGCGCGTTAAAAACTACCTCAACCATTTGTCGGCGGACTTGAAGGCCATGGGCTACGAGGGGCACACCCACATCATGCGCTCCAACGGAGGCAGCATGTCGTTGACCCACGCTTGCCGTGAACCGGTCTCCATGATGGAGTCCGGGCCCGTGGCGGGCATGATTGCCGCCGGTCATGTGGCCCAGATTTTGGGGTTCAAAGAGGCCATCGGCTTTGATATGGGCGGCACCACCGCCAAGGCCACCCTCATCATCGACGGCATCCCCGCCATCGATGAAGGCTACTACATCGGGGGCTACGCCAGTGGTCAACCCATGCAGCTGCCCGTGGTCTCCATCGTGGAAGTGGGCTCGGGTGGGGGCTCCATTGCGTGGAGAGACCGCACGGGCGGCTTGCATGTGGGCCCCACCAGCGCCAGCGCCGACCCAGGCCCCGTGTGCTACGGCCGAGGAGGGCTCGAGCCCACGGTGACGGATGCCAATGTGATCCTCGGGCGCTTGAACCCCGCCCGATTCTTGGGAGGTGGCATGGATTTGGATGTGGCGGCGGCCAAGTCTGCTTTGAAGGCAAGCATCGCCGACCCCTTGGGTCTGTCCATTGAAGAGTCCGCCTTGGGGGTGATCAAGATTGCCGACACCGCCATGTCCTTGGCCGTGAGAGCGGTCTCGGTTCGCAAAGGGGTCGACCCCAGGGATGCGGCCATGATTGCGTTTGGCGGCGGGGGGCCTGTGCATGCGGCGGCCCTGTGCAAAGAGATCAACATCCCCACCTTGATCGTGCCCAAGATGCCGGGCAACTTTTCTGCGCTGGGCATGCTGCTCGCTCCTTGGCGGCATGATTTTGTCAGAACGGTGATCAACGTGTTGGGCAAAATTGATCCTGCAAGCGTCACGCTGGCCAGTGAAGACTTGGTGGCCAGTGCAAAACTCAAACTCCAAGAGGATGACTTGCCGTTTGATCAGGCGGTGCTGGAGTTCGCCGCCAATTTGCGCTACCGTGGGCAAGAGCACAGCATTCCAGTTCCTTTGAAGAATTTGTTGGATCTTTGCAATCACAGCGAAGAGGTCCGTCACGCCTTCAACACCTTGCACGATCAGCGCTATGGTCATGCGGCCACGGGCGAAATCATTGAAATTGTGAACATGCGACTGACCGTGACGGTTCCAAGAGACGATGTGCTGGCCCAACAATACCTGGGAGCGGCCTGGGTGAGCGAGGGTGACAACACCGTTCAAACGCGCGATGTGATCTTTGAAGACGCGCAGCAAGCGGTGAAAGCACAGATCTTTTGGCGCCCGAGCCTGCCAGCGGGCTTCACCCTCGAGGGCCCGGCTGTGATTGAAGAGCCCAATTCAACCACGGTGATTTTTCCAGGCGACAAAGTGCTGGTGAGCCCCCAAGGTCACTTGATTGTGGATGTTTTACTGAACGCCTATAGCGAATAACGGCCCCCCCAGAATAAAGTTTTTGATATGACCCAATCCAACCTACCTGCAACACCCGTCGCACCAATGAAACCTCTTCAATCCGTCAACCCCATCACCCTTGAAGTGGTCACCCATTCCTTGATCGCATTTGCGGAAGAAATGGCCCTGTCCTTGTGCAAATCGGCCTACAACATGATGGTGTACGAGGTGAGGGATTTTTGCTGCGGTCTCATTGACACCCAAGGCAACATGATTTGTCAAAACGAAGGGGGACTGCCCATCTTTTTGGCCGATCTGGGCATCGCCGTGATGGACGGGATCGAGCGCTACGGCCTCGAAGGCTTCAAGCCCGGGGACGTGATCATCATGAACCATGCCGCGGTGTGTGGGCAGCATTTGAACAATGTGGTCATCTACACCCCGTGTTTTCATGAAGGCCAAGTGGTGGCTTTTGCGGCCAACCGAGCCCACTGGGTCGATATCGGTGGTTTGCGAACAGGTTTTGGCAACGTGCAAACCTATGAGATTTTTCACGAAGGCATTCAAATGCGTTCCATCAAGCTCTACGACGCGGGCGTGAGAAACGATGGCGTGTGGCAAATGATTCATGACAACATTCGCTTCCCCGACGCTTCCCTGGGGGATTTGAGAGCGCAAATTGCGGCTTGCCAAATTGGCGTGCGCCGCATGGCCGAGCTGCACAAACGCTACTCCTTGGAGACCGTGAATGCTTGCATCTTGGAGAGCTGGGACCAGTCCGAGCGACAAGCACGGGAGGTGGTCTCGAACATGCCCGATGGGGTCTACACGGCCCACACCCGACTCGACAGCGACGGTCGGCAGTTGACCGTGCCCTTGGACGTGCGGGTCGCCGTCACGATCAAAGGCTCGGACTTCACCATTGATTACTCCGAGATGAATCCGCAAGTCAATGGGCCCTTGAATTCGGGGTTTTCCGGTGGACTCTCTGCGGCCCGGGTGGCTTATAAAATTTTGACCATGCCCAAGGCCCCCGTCAATGAGGGCTGTTTCCGGGCCTTGACCTTGATCTCGCCCGTGGGCACCATGCTCAACGCCAGACCCCCTGCAGCGTTGGGCCTGTGGAGCATTGCCTTGCCCACCGTGATTGACACGATTTTGAAGGCCTTGGCCCCCGTGCTGCCAGGCGTGATTCCCGCCGCCCACAAAGGCGACATGGGCGGGTGCTCCTTTTACGGCCAGCGTGAAGTCAGCAAAGACCGTTATGTGCTCATGAATATTTTTGGGGGCGGCTGGGGGGGGCGAAGCCAGGGAGACGGCGAGTCGGCAGCGGTGTCCATCTGCCAAGGCGACGTGAGAAACACACCGGTGGAGCTCCAAGAGATACACTACCCGTTCTTGGTGGAATACCACCGTTTGAGACAAGACAGCGGCGGCGCTGGAGAAAATCGCGGCGGTCTGGGCATTGAGCTCAAGTACCAGGCGCTTGAAAAAAGCACCGTCAACGTGATGCTCGAGCGCTTGCTTGAGCCCCCATGGGGGATCAATGGTGGTGGGCAAGGGCAGAGCAATCACGCCACCTTGGCCAACCAGGGATCTCCCGAGCGTGCCGTGACCAAGGAGAGCAATATTGTTCTCAACAAAGGAGACACCATTGTGTTCCAAACCGCTGGCGGTGGTGGCTATGGAGACCCCAAGAAAAGGCCAGCCGACAAAGTGAAAGACGACCTCGATCAGGAGTACATTTCCTTGCAAAGTGCCCACGCGCTGTACGGCTATTCGAACTGAGCTGCCTGAACCACCTGAACCACCTGAACCCACTCAACCTTTCGACCCTTCGACCCAACACCCTATGAATACACAGATCATCCAAGAGCGCATGGCGAAATTGATCGCCTCCATGCGCGACAGACACATCGACGTGCTTTGCATTGGTGCGAATGCGTGGCGATCGGACTACTTGCGCTACGCCATCGATGTGACCTTGTTGGAGGGCGAAGCCATGGCCTTCATCGAGGGCGATGGCACCATTGCCCTCTTGGTGCAAAGTGCCACGGAAGCGAGACGACTGCAAAAAGAATACCCGCAGTTCAACACCGTTCATGCCCATCCGTATTACCCGTTGGTCAAAGAGCGCTTGAATGGGCTTGGGAGCAAAGCGGTGAGTGCGGCCCCCTTGGTGGCCATGCCGCAAGCGCTCTTGCACCACACCTGGGCGCAACCCATCGAGGCGACGGTCCAATGGATCGATCTCTTGATGCTGCACAAATCGGGGGCCGAGGCCGACGCTGTTGAGCATGCCGCCCAGTTTGCCGACCAAGGCTACGCCGGCTTTGCGAAAGCCGCCAAGGTCGGGGTCAAAGAGTATGAGCTCACGGCCTACACCGAGTCTTGGCTGAGACAGCAAGGATGTCCAGAAAACTTCATGATCATGGGCTCCGGCGGGGTCGAGGTTCGCGGCATGCACCCCCCAGGCGAGCGTGTGCTGCAAAAGGGGGACTTGGTCACGACTGAGCTCACCCCGTGTGTGGATGGTTATTACGCACAAATTTGCAGAACCTTGGTGCTGGGTCAACCCAGCGCCTTGCAACTGAAGTGCTACCAAGTGTTTCAAGAGGCCTTGGTCGCTGGCATCGATGCGGTCAAACCCGGCGCCACCCATGGCGAGGTGGCCACGGCACAAAATGATGTCTTCAGAAAATACGGACTGGGCGAGTATGTCGGCTCGCAATACACCCGTGTGAGAGGACACGGCATGGGACTCTTCGTGGACGGGGCTCATGTGCTGGAAGATGTGAAGCTTGTCTTGGAGCCCAACATGACCCTCATTGTTCACCCCAACACCTACCACCCGGAGGTCGGCTACATGGTCTTGGGCGACACGGTTCGCGTGACGCAGACCGGTTGCAAGGTGCTCAATCAAACATCGCGTGATTTGTTGGTCGTCGATTGATTTAAAAAAATTAAGGAAATCCCATGCGTCGAGGTTTAATCAGTTGGTCCAAGGACGAAGTGCCTGAACAGGTCTTGATCGAACGAGTCCAGGCGTTGCAAGACGCCATGAAGCAACACGAGCTCGCAGCGTGCTTGGCGTACACCTCCATAGCACAACCCTCAGCCGTGAACTGGCTCACCCACTTCACGCCTTATTGGAGCGAAGCACTGCTGGTGATCTTGCCCAGTGGCCCCCCCGTCCTCTTGGCGTCACTCACCAAGCGCGTGCACACCTGGATCCATGAGGTGTCGCTCATGGGAGAGATCATCATGGCCCCCAAGTTGGGAGAGAATGCACAAGCATTTTTGAATGACAAGTTGGCCCCGGGATCCAAGGTCGGTGTGATTGGGCTCGAGAGCCTTCCGGGCTCCATCGCCAGTGTCTTGGTCACTGCTGGCGGTGCCCAGGAATGGGTGGACGCCAGTGCCATGTTTGCAGACCTGCGGATGCGCTCCGATGCGTGTGAAATGGGTCTGGTGAAAAAAGCCGAACGCATTGCCCAAGCGGCGTTCTCCGCTCTCGCCGTCTCCTACACGGAGTCGAGCTCCTTGGCGGCTGCGTTGGAACTTCAAGCGCGCTTGGGCGGGGCTGAAGACGTGATCATCCGCATCGCGCCCGATTTGTCAAAAGACGCGGTCTTTCGTCGCTTGGAAGGTGAGTTGCCGCTCTCGAGCATGTACAGCGTTGAGCTCAGCGTGGCTTACAAGGGGGTGTGGATTCGCTTGGTTGAAAATTTTGCCGATCAAGCGACCACCCAAGAATGGGGCCAGCTCAAAACATGGTGGAGTCAAGTGGTTCAAGACTTCAAATTCAACGCCGCCACCACTCCCGTGTCGTTTGAGGGCAAGAGCCTTGAATTCACCCGGTTGGAGGCGTGCCAAACCACCTGCCCACTGGATGTGGTGGACTTGAAGACGCACTCCCCGAACACTCCCATTGGATGGGGTGTGTTGAGCACCGAAATCAAGTGGGGGCGTGCCCATTGGCCAGCAACCCAAACGGTTTATGCCTCTTGAAGTGAGCAAGAATCAATCGTTAGCCAATCGTTAGCCAATC
>CAIPFK010000090.1 GCA_903864315.1 uncultured Burkholderiales bacterium
GGTGTGAACCACACCATGCGTGAGCACGCCAAAGAGTTTGCACAGGCGGGTTTTGTGTGTTTGGTGCCCGATTTGTTTTGGCGCCAAGAGCCTGGGGTGGAACTGTCTGACCACAACCCTTCCGATGTCACCAAAGCCTTTGATCTTTACTATGACTTCGATTATGACTTGGGTGTGGAAGACATGAAGGACACCATGGCCTACCTCAAAACTTTGCCCGAATGCAATGGCCATGTGGGGGCTGTGGGCTACTGCTTGGGCGGCAAGTTGTGCTACTTGATGTGCTGCAGAACCGACATCGATTGCGCAGTGGCTTATTACGGCACTTACATCGAGCACCGAATCAAAGAGGTCGTGAACTTGCATCGCCCATTTTTACTCCACATGGCCATGAAGGACCGCTGGGTGCAAGCCGAGGTCAATGATTTACTTGAGCGTCGCTTGTCACCCAACCCATTGGTCACGATTGAAAAGTACCCTGGCGCCGATCATGCATTTGCGAGACATGGTGGACGCACCTACAGCAAGCCCGAGGCGGACAAGGCCCTTGGGGTGTCGATTGACTTCTTTAATAAAAATCTTTGATCAAAGATTGTTAGACGTCTATTCAAGCATCACTTTATATCAACACCAACCCCCATCCCTGTTGGACTGACCATGCACAGTCCCCTCGGTGTTGGGTCAGACGCAATGCTGTTTGCAGCACCTGGTGGCAGGAGACCATTCGATGAGCCAATACAAAGAAGAAACGCGTGATGGCATGCGCATTCACTGGGATGCACCCATCGTCATGGACGATGGACTCACACTCAGGGCTGATATTTATTTGCCTCTCAAAGCGGGGCAATACCCTGTGATCTTGACCTATGGACCATACGGCAAGGGCTTGGCCTTTCAAGAGAGCAACACGGTCGCGTGGGAGCATTTGGTCAAGCACAACCCCGAGGTGCTTGAGGGTTCGAGCAATCTCTACCAAGCTTGGGAATTGGTAGATCCAGAAAAATGGGTCCCAGAAGGTTATGCCTTGGTCAGGGTGGACTCCAGGGGGACAGGCAGATCTCCCGGTTTCGTCGATCCGTGGTCACCTCGCGAGACGCAGGATCTGTATGCTTGCATTGAGTGGTCGGGCACCCAGCCATGGTGCAATGGTAAAGTGGGCCTGAATGGCATCTCGTATTACGCCATGAATGCCTGGCAAGTTGCAACACTCTCTCCACCCCATTTGAGTGCCATTTGTGCCTGGGAAGGCAGCAGTGACTATTACCGTGAGGCGACCTACCATGGTGGCATCATGAGTGGATTTCTCACCAATTGGTTTCCCCGTGCTGTGCACCGATCACAGTTCGGTTGTGGCGAGCGGGGATCTCGCTCCAAAGTCACAGGCGAGTTGGTCTGTGGACCGGAGATTTTGAGTGAAGAAGAGCTTCAAAAAAACCGCATTGATTATGAGGCTTGGATATTGGCGCATCCTTTGGTCGATGACGAGCACCGCTCGCGCACCCCAGACCTCTCGCTCATCAATGTGCCTGTGCTGTCGGCCGCGAATTGGGGGGGGGCAGGGCTTGCACACCCGTGGCAACTTTGAAGGCTTCATGGGGGCTGCGTCCAAGGACAAATGGCTTGAAGCGCATGGTGGCGCCCATTGGGAGAGTTTTTACACCGACTATGGCATCAATTTGCAAAAGAAATTTTTTGGTCACTTCTTAAAGGGTGAACCAACGGGATGGAGCGAGCAGCCCCGCGTGCTCTTGCAAGTGCGGCACGTGGATCATTTTGAAGAGCGCCATGAAGCCGAGTGGCCCCTGGCAAGAACCCAATGGACACGGTTTTATCTCCATCCTGATAGCGGACAGATGTCCAAGATGGTGCCCTCGCTGGAGGGTGCCAAGACGCTCAGCTATGAGGCCCAAGGCGACGGCGTGATGTTCTTGACGCCTCCACTCAAAGGCCCCATGGAGATCACAGGGCCCAGTGCATTGAAGCTCAAGTTGTCTTCGTCTACAAGGGACGCCGATGTCTTTGCGGTGCTTCGAGTCTTTACGCCCGATGGTCGAGAGATCACCTTCCAAGGCTCCAATGACCCGCGCACCCCCATTGGGCTTGGATGGCTCAGGGCTTCACACCGAAAACTCGATCCCCAGAAATCCTTGCCCTATCGACCCTTGCACACACACGACGAAGTGCAGCCTTTGACGCCAGGAGTGCCAGTGGATTTGGATGTGGAGATTTGGCCCACTTCAATCGTGGTGCCTGCGGGCTACCGCGTGGGCTTGAGTCTGAGAGGCTGTGACTATCAAAACCCGGGGGAGCCCTTGGTGATTCCTGGGCTCAAATACTCCACCACTGGGGTGGGTCCGTTTGTGCACGTTCACCCCAACAACAGACCTCCCGAGGTTTTTCACAACCGACACACGATTCACTTTGAATCTGGGCACGAGCCTTATGTGCTCTTGCCACTCATCCCCGTCAAATGATGTTTCAACGGATTCAATTCGGTGCAGATGAGCTTGCCACTTTTTTTACGAAACCTGAGATTTTTAGACCATGAAAAACAATGACCTTTTGAAACCGTTGAATACCGATGTGGTGACTTCAATGCGTGAGAGTTTTGAATGGAGTGCCTGGATGGGCAAGGCTTTGCGGCTTGTCTGTGGTGTGATCATGGGCTTGTCGCTTCTCACTTCGCCAGCACAGGCCCAGTTGAGCGGTACTTATCCGAGCAAGCCCATTCGCTTTATCGTGCCGTTTCCCGCTGGCAGTGCACCTGACGCGATTGCCCGAATTGTGAGCCAAAGTTTGCAACAAACATTGGGCCAACCGATCGTGATTGATAATAAGCCCGGAGCCCAAGGTGCGATTGCAGCAACCGAAGCCGCCAGAGCGCCGGCCGATGGATACACGATTTTTGGGGGCAACAACACCACCATGGCCGCCAATCCGAGTTTGTTTAAAAAGCTCAATTACGATCCGATCAAGGACTTCACGCCGATCGCGCTGTACATCACCGCGTCGCTCACATTGGTCACCAAAGCGGACTTTCCCGCTCAAAACACCAAAGAGTTGTTGGCGATCATGAAATCCAAAAAAGGTGACATGACCTATGGGTATGCGTCTGCAGGCATGCAAATCGCTGGTGCTGAATTGAAACACCTCGCGGGCGTTGACTTTCTTGAAGTTCCCTACAAAGGCGTACCCCAAGCGGTCAATGATGTGCTCGGTGGACAACTCTCATTCACCTTCGCTGACAATGCGGTGGCCTTCACCCAAATTCGCGGTGGAAAGCTCAAAGGTTTTGGGATCACTGCAGCCAAGCGCACGGCCTTGATGCCCGACATGCCATCCTTGGCCGAGGAATTGCCCGGCTTTGATGTGCAAGTGTGGAGTGGACTTGCCATTCCTGTGGGGGCTCCCAAAGAGGTGATTGACAAGCTCTCGGATGCATCACAAAAAGCCATGGCCAGCTCGGAAGTCACCACCAAGCTCCAAACCTTGGGGCTTGACCCCGCATACATGGGGCCAGAGGAGTTCAGCCGTTTCATCGTTTCAGAAAAAGCCAAATGGGCACGTCAAATCAAATTGGCAGGCATTCAGCCCGAATAAAAATTAGCATGCGCCATGCGTGAAGAAGACCCACGGCGCACAACCCTTAGACTCATGGCCCACGACTCAATTCACTCTTTGGCCCAGCCTGCAGGGCTCAGGGTCATTTTCTTCACTGAGATGTGGGAGCGCTTTAGCTACTACGGTATGCGCGCTTTGCTCGTGCTGTATTTGGTCAATGGGCTTCACATTCCCCGCGCCGAGGCCTTGTCCCTCTATGGCATTTACACGGGCTTGGTGTACTTGACACCCATTTTGGGTGGGGCATTGTCCGACCGTTTTTTAGGCAAGCGACGATCCATTTTGATCGGCGGCTGCTTGATGATGCTCGGACACTTTGCCATGGCATTTGAGCCACTTCTTTACATGGCGCTTGGCCTCTTGATCATGGGCAACGGGTTCTTCAAGCCCAACACGACCGCTTTGGTGGGGGACTTGTATGCATCGGCCGATGACCCCAGGCGGGCAGGGGGCTACTCCATTTTTTACATGGGCATCAACTTGGGTGCTTTTTTGGCTCCTTTGGTGGCGGGTACCTTGGGTGAAAACTTGGGATGGCACTATGGCTTTGCTGCCGCGGGTGTCGGGATGGCGCTGGGGCTCATGCAGTTTTTGTGGAGCCAAAGCTCGCTTGGGAGCGCGGGCTTGAGGCCTCATCAGACGCAACTGGACAAAGGGGATTACACCGTGGTTTTGCTCTGGGTGATGGGGTGCGCAGCGCTGTTGGCCGTGGCCCTTGGCGCTTGGCCACTTTGGGGTGAATGGGTCCAGTCTCTCACACCCAGCACCACAGGCTTGATGGGCTTGTTGTTTTTCATTCTTGCGCGTTACGCCTTCAAAAGATCCACCAAGGCGTTTTCAGATCCATCTTTTCCCCCGCTCACGCCTCGCGAGTGGTCTCGTGTCTTGGCCATCATCATCGTGATGTGTTTTGTGATCATTTTTTGGACTGGCTTTGAGCAAGCGGGTGGCACCATGACGCTCTTTGCCGATGAAAACACCCACCGAGATGTGTTTGGGTTTTTGATACCGGCTTCCCTCTTCCAAGCCATCAATCCGGCGCTGATCGTGCTGTTGGCGCCGCTCTTTTCAGTGCTCTGGACACGGCTCGATCAAAGTCGTTACGCTATCAGCGATGTGGTCAAGCAGTCCCTTGGCATGATGGTCTTGGGTCTTGGTTTTGTGGTGATGTCCCAAGCCCAAGCTTTGGCTGACACAGGGATCAAAGTCGGGGCCCAGTGGTTGATGGTGGTCTATGCCATTCACACCTTGGGAGAACTCATGCTGTCCCCCGTTGGACTCTCCATGGTGTCACGCATTGCCCCAGTACCCTTGGCCTCTCTCATGATGGGGGTGTGGCTCCTCTCCAATGCATTTGCCAATTATTTGGCCGGCTCCATGGAGTCGATGCTCAAGGGCAGTGGCTTGGCCTTGTACCCGACGCTTGCTGCGATGTCTTTTGCCGCAGGTGCTTTGCTGTTGATCCTGAGCCCACTGCTCAAACGCATGATGGCGCGTTGAGTTGTCAAGCGGCAA
>CAIPFK010000091.1 GCA_903864315.1 uncultured Burkholderiales bacterium
CAAAGCCATTTGTCAATGCGCATCGTTTGGATTGAGGGTTGAGAGAAGATGTTGAAAAAAAGAGCAACCAGTCTCAAAATGAAGACCAACGCCCTTGGTCTTCATTATAGGGATAGACGCTCAATGCACGGGTTTGGCGGTCTGTAGGCGCTCATTGAGTGCCGACTTGATTTGCTCAAAAACATTCAACCAAGGGGACGTGGGCGAATGGGACTCGATGGGATCCCCTTGGGGTCTGAAGAGGCGCAGGCTCGCGTACCACGGACTGTCGTTTCTACCATTGAACCAGCGCCAATCGGAACTTTTGGGGATCAAGAGCCAGGTGTCTTGGCCCAAGGCTGCGCTCAAATGCGCCACGCTCGTGTCCACGCTCAGGACCAAATCCAAGTTCATGATCAATCCCGCAGTCTGGGAAAAGTCCAACAAGGACTCACTCCAGTTGCAAATGTCGCCGTGTTTGTGCATCCAATCAAGTTCCTCTAGCGATGGATCCTTTTGCAAGCTGTGATAGTCCACTCCCGCAGGTAGAAAGGCCAACCAATCTTCCAAGCGACAACTTCTCCTGTAATCGTACTGGTGTTGGGCATTGCCTCTCCACACCAAGCCGACACGAAGGCGGTGTTGATGACCCAACTTAGAACTGAACGCGTGGACGAGGCCTGAAGGAGCTTGCAAGTATGGCTTGGGTATCAAATCATCCATGTGCTCGATGCGCAGTCTTGCAGGCAAGGAGAGCAGTGGCAAATGGGTGTCAAACGCGGGGAGTTTGTGGCCCGATGGCACCCACTCATCAACGCCCGGCAATGAGCTCAAAATGCCCATCAAGGCCTGGGGAATTTCAAACACGACTCTTGCACCGAGCGCTTTGAGTTGGGGGACGAAGCGACAAAACTGAATGGTGTCGCCAAAGCCTTGTTCATGGTAAATGAGGATGGTGCGATTTTGCAGGGAGGTCTCACCATCCCACATCGGTTGAGCGCATTGTTTCTTGATGCTGTCAAAGTTACTCAACTTCCAGCGCCACTCGTACAAGGCCCAACCGTCTTTGAAGTGGCCTTGGAGCAACAGCAAAAGCGCTTTGTTCCAATGTGCATCGGTGTCATGTGGCGCCAATGCCAAGGCTTGGTCATAGCAAAGGAGGGCTTCATCAAAGCGCAGAAGATCGGTGTGCAAATTGCCCAAATTGGTCAGTGCGAAACGATTATCGGGCTGCAAATCTAGGGCTTTTTCATAGCACCAAAGCGCCCTTTGGGTTTGGTTTTTTTGCAGGAGTGCATTGCCCAGATTGTTGTAGGGTTCGGCCAGCAAAGGGTTCAAGGCGATGGCTTTTTCATAACTCTGGATGGCGCCGTCCAAATCGTTCAACTCTTTCAAGACAATACCTTGGTTGGTATAAGCTTCAAGGTAATCGGGTTTGAGTGCAATGGCTCGGCTGTAGTTTTCAAGGGCCAAGGCCTTGTGATTGAGTTCATGGTGAATGATGCCTAAGCTGTAATAGCCTTCAGCGTAATCATCTTGGCGCACCACCACCTCTTGATGGGCTTTGAGTGCTGCGTTCCAATCCCCCAGTTTTTGCAACGCCAAGCCTTTGTTGTAAAGTGCATTGATTTGATCGGGTGCCAATGCCAAGGCGCGGTCGAAGTCCATCACTGCTTCAAGCCAAAACTCCAAATCCAAGTTGACCAAACCTTTTGAAAAAAAGTAGGCGCTCACTTGGTCGTCCAAGGCGATGGCTGCAGTGAGGCTTTTCTGAGCAAGGGCAAGCTCTTTTTGCTCGTGCAGCACGAGACCTTTGTGGTAATGCGCCACACTGTCTTGTGGATTGAGCAGAGTGGCGAGGTTGAACGATTCAATGGCACTTGCTAAATCAAGTTGCTGAGTCAATGCGTTGCCCAAATTCAAATGGGCCACAGCAAATTCTGGATTGATGGCCAGTGCACGTCGATAGCTTCCGATGGCGTCATGCACTCGCATCAATTTCATGAGCACATTGCCGCGGTTATTCAACGAATGTGGATCTTGCGGGTTGATCAGCAAGGCCGCATCATAGTACTCTAGTGAGACTTGCCAAAGACCCAAATGTTGGGTAACTTCGCCCAAGGTGTGTGCGCAGTCCGCATTGTTCTGATCGAGCTTGAAAGCCTCTTGAAGGCAGTCCATGGCCAATTCAAATTGCCCCATCTCTTTGAGCAATTGTCCCTTTTGCAAAAAAAGCATGGGCGCTTGGGGCTCGAGACGCAGGGCCTGATTCAGGTGATGCAAGGCCTCTTCAAAGCGTTGGGTGTTCACGCACACCACGCTTAACATCACGTGGTATTTGGTCTGATGAGGCTTTTTTGACAACAAGGATTGGAATACATCCTCAGCTTGCTTCCAAAGACCGTCATTGACCAAAGACAGGCCAAGTTTGAGGTTCTCTTCCTCTGACTCAATGGGGATCAAGGGATTGTGGCCGTGCTTCATGATGATGATGCCATGAATAAAGAGGCCCCAATTGGGAGGACCTCTCCAATGTCAGGGCGCACAAATGCTCTCCTACAATTCAGTGAATCACTCCAGTGCAGCCCTGGGCCAAGCCGCCATCAGGGCTTGGGAGCTGTGACCCTGGGTGTCACGGTCAAGACGGCTCTGCCAGAGGTGACCACATTGCCTTCGGTGATCAAAACCGTGGCGTTGCGGTCCTCTTTGGTGAAGACCAACATGCTATTTTGGCCCCGCACGGTGCTCAGCAAACTCCATCCTTGCTTGGGGTACTGGTCTAGGAAAAACCGGTAAGCAATGGCCGCATCTTTGCCCACATCCAAGGTGATTTTGCCAACCCATGAGTCTCCAGAACCCAAAATCAGTGTTTGCTCATTGATCATTTTGGCACCAGCAGGCAAGGTGTTGGAGGTCAACCCTTCGAACTCAGCGCTGTTCATTTGTTGCTGTGGACTGTCGTCCAAAGACGTCTTTGGCGTGGTTGAACAGGCCGTGCAAAACACCGTCAACGACAAGACTGAGACCAGAGAAGAGGTGATAAAAGATGGTTTCATGCGATGAGTCGAGTGTTGAGATAGAAAACCTGTTGGAGATTAGCATCCATGGCACAGGGTGATGTTGCCAGTATAGGGGATTTGGCCATGCTTCGCACCCATTTTCAGTGCTGACGATTTTGAGAGGTGGTCCCACCCGTTTGGGCCCCATCAGTTGAGGACAGGTGGCATGTCCTCACATGGTTGTGGAGTTCGATGGGCATCAAGCTTTGAGTTGGGTCAGTCCACCCATGTAGGGCAATAAAACCTCAGGAACTAGAACACTGCCATCGCTTTGTTGGTAGTTCTCGAGCACAGCCACCAAGGTGCGGCCCACGGCCAGACCTGAGCCATTGAGTGTGTGGACGAATTCATTCTTGCCTTGTGCGTTTTTAAAACGCGCTTGCAGCCTTCTGGCTTGAAAGGCCTCGCAATTGGAGACCGAGCTGATTTCGCGATAGGTATTTTGAGCGGGCAGCCAAACTTCCAAATCGTGCGTCTTGGCCGCGCCAAACCCCAAGTCTCCTGTGCACAAAGCCACAACACGGTAAGGCAGTTTTAGTTTTTGCAAAATGGCTTCTGCGTGCCCCGTCATCGCGTGCAAGGTCTCCTCGCTGTGCTCGGGGTGAACAATTTGAACCATCTCGACTTTGTCAAACTGGTGCTGGCGGATCATACCGCGAGTGTCTCGGCCATGGGCGCCCGCTTCAGAGCGAAAACACGGGGTGTGCGCCGTGAGTTTCATGGGCAATTCGTCTTCGCTGAGCACTGTGTCGCGCACAAAATTGGTGAGTGTCACTTCGCTGGTTGGGATCAGGTACAGCGCATTCGAGTCCAGAGAGCCCTCGCCACCATGGGCAGCGCCGTCTTGTCCACCCTTATTGGCAGCAAATAAATCCTCTTCAAATTTCGGCAATTGGCCTGTGCCTTTGAGGGTTTGGGCATTCACAATGTAAGGGGTGTAGCACTCGGTGTAACCGTGTAACTGGGTTTGGGTGTCGAGCATGAATTGGGCCAAGGCGCGATGCAATCGGGCCAAAGAGCCCTTCATGACTGTGAATCTGGAGCCAGAGAGTTTGGCGCCCGTTTCAAAATCCAGCCCCAAAGGCTCGCCCAACTCGACATGGTCTTTGGCTGGAAAGCCCAAGGCCGCTGCATCGGTTCCCGGCCCATCTGAGCTCCAGCGGCGAAGCTCGATGTTGGCGGATTCATCTTTGCCAACGGGCACGCTCGCGTCGGGCAAATTGGGGACCAAGGCGAGCAAAGTTTCGAGCTCGGATTGGATCACTTCCAGCCTAGCGGCCGAGCGCTCCAAAGCATCTTTGAGATCGGTGACTTGCTGCATGGCTGCAGTGGCGTCTTGGCCTTGAGATTTGAGTTGTCCGATTTGCTTGGACAAGGCGTTTCTTTGCGCTTGGAATTGCTCGGTTTGTGTTTGTAGGGTTTTGCGCTCGTTCTCCAAGGCTTGGTAGCTGGTCATGGACAAAAAAGGCTGGGGAGATTTGCGCGTCTCCAACCGAGCAATCACATGGGGCAAGTCACGGCGAAGTAGGTTGATGTCTAGCATGGCGGTCTTAGTAGTCGATGGTGTTGATGGGGCAAAAACTTGAAAAGCAATGTGGGTTCAATGATGCGCAATGTTAAGAGGGGTGTTGTTCGAATTGGCGCAGATCAGGGCTTTGGAGATGCATGGTTTTCCTCCTCACTCTCAATCGTGAGTTCCATAAGGCCTGAGTCCTTTGGGCAGGGGAAATTTCACCGTTTCTTGCACACCACTCAATTGGCGCACACTCACAGCGCCCAATTCTCTGAGCTTGGCAATCACGGCTTGGATCAAGATGTCGGGGGCAGAAGCACCCGCTGTGAGGCCCACGCGAGTGCGTCCCTCAAACCACTCGGCTTGAAGCTCCGTGGCATCGTCCACCATGAAGCTGGGAGTACCAAACTTGGCCGCCACGTCTCGCAATCGATTGGAGTTGGAACTCGTTGGGCTTCCGACCACGATCACGATATCGACTTGGGGGCTCATCAGTTTGACGGCATCCTGACGGTTCTGGGTCGCGTAGCAAATGTCTTGTTGTTTTGGTGAGCGTATCTGAGGAAAGCGTTTTTGCACAGCGTCTAAAATTTCCGCCGCATCGTCCATGGACAAGGTGGTTTGCGTGACCACGGCCAGGAGTTGTGTTTGCTTTGGGTTGACCCATGCAACTTGCTCAACGTCTTCAACCAAGTGGATGCCCTCAGACAGTTGCCCCATGGTGCCCTCGACCTCAGGGTGCCCTTTGTGCCCAATCATGATGAATTCATAGCCTTCTTTGGACAATTTGGCCACTTCCACATGGACTTTGCTCACCAAAGGACAAGTTGCATCAAAGATCCGAAAACCACGAGCGTGAGCCTCGTGTTCGACAGCTTTGGGTACACCATGGGCACTGAAAACAAGGGTGGAATCGGCCGGTACGTCGGCCAAGTCTTCGATGAAAATAGCGCCTTTGGTTTTGAGGTCGTTGACCACAAATGTGTTGTGCACGATTTCGTGACGAACGTAGATGGGGGCGCCAAATTTATCCAAAGCTTGTTCCACAATTTCAATGGCGCGGTCAACCCCAGCACAAAAGCCACGGGGTTCGGCCAACAAGACTTCGCGCTTCAGAGTGCTCATAAAACTCCTAAAACCTTGACTTCAAATATCACGGCTTGACCCGCCAAGGGGTGATTGAAGTCAAACTGAATGGCCGTATCAGACACATCCATCACCGTGCCAGCGTATTGGCCTTGACCGTTGGGGGTGGGGAACTGGACCACATCACCGACTTGATAGACCTCCAGTGGATCGCCAAGTTTGGCAAGCAACGTGCGTTTGACCCATTGCTGCATCTCTGGATTTTTGGGTCCAAATGCGTCACCACTGGGGATTTCAAGGGTCACATGGGCCCCTTCTTCAAGACCCAACAAGTGTGACTCCAGCGCCGGGGACAATTCGCTGGACCCCAAGGTCAAGGTGGCCGGTTTGTCGTTGAAGGTGTTGATCACGTCTCCCTTCGTTCCCGAGAGCCTATAGTGCAGGGTGACAAAGGAGTGGGCATCAATTATTGGAATCATGGTTGGCATTGTGCCCAAAGTTCAGGCCTAATTAAAAAGTAGTAGTGTATTTTAGGTCTGAATTGTGGCTTTGAGAGACCAAAATTGTACCGTTGGTGTGAAAAGCTCACATGCTCCATCTGGTTGGACCGCCAGGCGATTTTTTGTAGAACGACTTCCCTTGCATCGCCTCAAAGCTCGAGCCAGGCTTGGTTTACATTCGATTGGCCAAAGCACAGATCCACATCACGATATGATCTAACTTCGTCAACGCTTTTCGTCAACGCATTCTCATCGCTTGAGGCAAATACCTTGAAATCGAAATCATGGACAGACTTGGCCAAGCTCAAGGACGAGCTCAGCCGTCAGCAAGAATTGGACGCCCAGAAGCGACGCTTGGAGCTTGAGCAGGAAAAAGAGCGCTTGTCACAAAAGAATCTTTTTGTGCGCGCTGTTGGCGACGTCTTGCCCATTCAGCACGAGAAAAGGGTGCGCCTCAAAGCACCACCACCTGACCCCATCGCATTCCAGCAAATCAAGGACGATCAAGCCGTGCTTCACGAGAGCTTGAGCGACGAGTTTGACGCCTCCACCTTGCTGGACGTGGATGATCAGTTGAGTTTTCGCCGGCCAGGCATTGGGCTGGATGTGACCAAGAAGCTGCGCACAGGTGGCTGGTCTATTCAAGGGCAAATGGACTTGCATGGATTAAGGCGTGAGGAGGCCCGTGAAGCGCTTGCTCAATTCATTCGCGATGCTTGCAAAACGGGTTGGCGGTGTGTGCGAGTGGTTCATGGCAAAGGCTTGGGCTCTCCCGGCAAGGAATCGGTACTCAAAGCCAAAACCCAGGCCTGGTTGGTGCAAAAAAACGAGGTGTTGGCGTTTGTTCAGGCCAAGGCCTCCGAGGGGGGCGCCGGTGCTTTGGTGGTGCTCCTCAAAGGTGCTTTGTAGCGCTCATCGAGCACTCAGGTGTTGCGCATCCAATCGGCGGTTTTGAAAAAACTCTGGATCAGCTGATCTTTGAAGTCTTCTTCGATTTGTAGCTCTGTCATGGCTTGGTGCATGCACAGCAGCCATTGGTTGCGCTCCAAAATACCGATCTTGAAAGGCAAATGACGCGCGCGCAGCATGGGGTGACCAACTTTTTCTTGGTACAGCGCTGGGCCACCAAGCCACCCCGATAAAAACCAAAAAAGACGTTCTTGGGCGCGGATTAAATCAGGCCCATGCACGGCACGCAAGGCTTGGTAAGCCTCATCGGAGTCCATGAGTTGGTAAAACTTTCTTGTGAGCAGATCCACAGTGACTTCCCCGCCCAAGCGTACGTAAGGGGTGATGTCGGGCTTGGTTTGAGGTTCTGGATCGTCTGGTGTTGTGGTCATGGTGAGTCGTGTGCAAGGAGTTGCAGGCCGAGACATTGTGCCCAAAAATTCAATGTGCTGCCCTGATATAGATCAGAGAGCAAGCAGCAAGACCAAGGGGTGTCTGCCACATGCTCGTTTTTCTCTCAAAATGTTGAGTTCCTGAGGGTTTCGATGACGGGTCTATTCAAAATTCCTTTCAATCCCCAACTCCCAGCAATCCAAGCGAGCACTGCACCCGAGACAATACCTTGCAAGAGCAAGTAAGCATTGGGGGACCATGGGAAGTCAAAGACATACTTGGCCAAGGCGCCACCGATCAACCATGCCATGGAACTCGCCAAAAAGCCAGAGAGTGCACCCATGGCGATGAGTTCGGTGCGTTGGACCTGAACCAAGAGACGTTGGGTGGCTCCCAAAGCACGAAGAATGGCCTGGTCACGAAGGCGCTCGTTTCTTGACAGGCTGATCGCTGCAAAGAGCACTGCCAAGCCGGCCAACAAGCTGAATACAAACAAGGCTTCAATGGCCAGTGTGACTTGACCCAAGACCGTCTGAATTTGATTGAGCGTGGAATCCATGTCCACCTCGGTGATATTGGGAAACTCATGGATCAATGCATTGTCAAATCGCTTTTCATTGGGCGCTCGAAAGGAGCTGATGAACGTCAAGGGCAAGTCTGGCATGTCCGCGGTGTTGAACATGACAAAGAAGTTGGCGCGCATGCTGGTCCAATTGACTTCTCGAATTGAGGTGATTTCGCCCTCGCGTGATTCGCCTGCGACATCAAAGACCAAACGGTCTCCCATGGCAAGTCCCAAAGTTTTGGCCATGCCGGCTTCAACGCTCAAGCCCTTGGGAGATTTTGCATTCCAATCTCCTTTGATGATGCGATTGTGTTGTGGCGCCAAGGCACTGAACGAAACATTGAAAGAATGGTCGACCAAGCGTTGCGCTTGATCATCGCTAAAGTCTTGTGCGCTGATGGCGCGATCATTGATCGCAATCAATCGAGCCCGAAACATCGGATACCAGTCAAAGGAGCCGACTTGGTGTTGGTAAAGGTAAGCTTGAAAGGGCTCACTTTGCTCAGGCGAGAGGTTGATGACAAAGCGATTGGGTGCATCCTTGGGTGAACTCTTTTGCCAGCTTTGGATCAAATCTGTTCGCAAGAGCACCAAGAGCATCAACGCGAGCAACCCGACTGACAAGGCGCTCACTTGAAGCATCGTGTAGGGTGGCCTGGAGGTCAATTGGCGCGTGGCCATGCTCAGTCCCATGGGGAGCTTTGTATTTTTTTGCAGCCATGACAAGAGTTGGATTGCAATCCATGTGAGCATGGCAAAGACCAAGATGGCCAGGGCAAATCCACCCACCACCATGAGACCCAGTTTCAAATGTTGGCTCACCGCCACCAACAGCGCACAAAAGCCGCCCGTCCCCAAGACCAACACCCCTAGGCTCAATCCATTGGGTGGGTCAAGGTCACGTCGGATAATGCGCATGGGCGTGACACGGGAGAGTTGCATGATGGGTGGCCAACCAAACGTCATCAAGAGAATAATGCCTATGGCCAGGCCTTGCCACCAAGGTGCTGATGAGGGCCATGGCAATTTTGTCTCCAAGAGTCCGGAGAGCAGTTCTATCAAGCCCAAATGCATGCCAAAACCCAGGGCAAGCCCTGCCAAGGAGGCCAGTATGCCCACCACACCAAACTCGATCAAAAAGACTTTCTCAATGCTTGACTGGGTCTGCCCCAATACGCGGTAGAGCGCGCAGTCATTGATTCGTTTCAAGGCAAAGCCCCTGGCGGCCAAGGCCACTGCAACAGCGCACAGCAGTGCACAAAGGAGCGAGACCAAATGGAGGAATTCAGAGGCTTTGTCCAAGGTTGCGCGCATCTCGGGGCGGCCGTCTTTGAGGGTCTCAAGACGAATGCCCCGCAGGATTGGGTTTTGGAGTTGAGCATTGAGCCATGTTTGGTAGACGATTAAATCATCCTTGGATCCCACCAAGCCCATGCGCCAATTAATGCGTGAGCCTGGCAGCACCAAGTGGGTGGATTTCAAATCGCCCACATTGATCATCACGCGGGGGGAGAAATTCATGAAGCCTGAGCCTTTGTCGGGTTCGTCTTCAATGACATCAGAGATGGTGAAGCTTGCATCTCCCAAGATGATGTTTTCGCCCACAGAGACGGATAAAAAATCCAAAATGCTGGGGTCCACCCAAGCTTGACCTGGCAATGGCATGTGTGGGGCAAGTGTGGGTGTCTGGGGATAAATTTTATCTGGGGAACTTGCGCTTTGAAGTTTCAACACACCTTTGAGCGGGTAGCTTGCATCAACCGCTTTCAGTGAGACCAAATGCGTGGCTCCGTCAGTGGTTGGCAAGGAGCGGGCCATGGTCGACAGTCTCAGTGATTGGGAGAATTGAAGTCCCAGGGATTGGGCTTTTTGTTTGAATTCACTGGGCACTTCGTGATCACTGACCACCACCAAATCCCCGCCCAAAAGTTGGGCGGCATTGGACTCCAAACCGAGCTCAAGCCGGTTGGATAAAAAGGAGACAGAACTCAATGCGGCAACACCCAGGCACACCGAGTAGAACAAGAGTTTGAGCTCACCCGAGCGCAAGTCCCTCAGCGTGGAGCGCAAAGCGGTTTTGAAGGCGTTCATGTCAGAAATTTCTTGAAAGTGTTTGGGGTTGTCTATGCAAGGCAGCAGAAATGGGGGTCAAGCCATCTGCAGTCGATATGGGGCGCTGTAGCAAAGAAAACTTTGATTCAGAGCTCGACCCAAGCAACACATATCCAGCTCTAGAGCGAGTTCAAGCCCCATTTGGGTGATACCGCTTCGAGAGATGATGATGGGGACACTCAGTTGGGCTGATTTCAAGATCATCTCGCTCGTGAGTCGACCCGTGGTGTAAAAAACAGGTCGAAAAAATGAATCCAGACTCCATTGTGGGTTCATCCAAAGCCAGCCAGCGATTGTATCGATGGCATTGTGACGCCCGACGTCTTCCACAAAAATCAATGGCTGGGTTGCGTTGAACAAAGCACAGGAGTGGACCGAGCCAGCAGATTTGTAGGTGCTCTCTTGGAGCCGTACTGTGTTCACAATGTCAAAAACTTCTTCACGCTCGATCGTTGCCTTGGGTAGGGTCATGGCCTTGAGTTCTTCAAACAAATGACTGTATAGGCTACCTTGCCCGCAACCGGAGGTGATGGTGATGGCGGTTTTGTTGTGGTTCGGGCTGGTTGCGGGGCTCAGACCTTGTGCGTCACGTTGTCTGCTCTTGACAGCTGCTACGCCGGCGCCATGCTCGCCTGCAGTCCAGTCCACCGTGATGGAGTCCAGGTCTTGGGGTTGAGATACCAATCGCTGGTTTCTCAAATACCCCAACACCAGCCACTCGGGATGGGCTCCCAGGGTCATGAGGGTGACGATTTCTTTCTTATCCAAGTAAATCGTCAAAGCACGTTCACATGGTATGTTCAAGCTTTGCTGCTCGCCTTGAGCGTTCACAGCCTGGATGGTTTGCGTGAGCTCAGCTTGCGCTTGCGTCAGATGCGGTAAAGTGGGAGTTAATGACACGTTCTAGTAGATGAAAGAAAATATGTTCATGCGTTCAATGATTTCCAGTCAGACTTATGCCAACCATTGGCTAGCTTAACAGAGGTAACGTGGGAAAGACCAGCACAACGTATTGACCCCAGGGATGGGCTAGTCATTGCCCGTATTGACGCATTCTTAGCATGTGTTTAAGATGAATACAGTTGTTTTGGTATGCGAAATTGAACAAGGTGAGTGCCTTTTAAGCGATTTTCGCCAAGCAACGAACGTTTAATATGTAACCACTCTTTAATTGACATCATGCCCCACGATAAAGATACAAGCCACTGGCACGAACCCGCTGGACACAAACGAGCTGGCTATGGGGAGTTTAAAAAACAACCCACACCTTACGACGCATTCATGCAAGAAGAAGGTATTCCTGTCTTCAGGGGTGTCGGAATCAGCAAGGTACAAAATTTGGCCCTGATGCCTTGGAAGCGAACTGGAGGGAAAGGTCATTACATCCAGTTGTATGGAACTGAGACACGTTGGGGTTGTCACGTCGTTGAGGTGCCCGCAGCTGGAGCACTCCATGCAGAGCGGCACATGTATGAAGAAATCTACCTTGTGGTGGAGGGACGGGGCAGCACTGAGGTTTGGCAAGAAGGGGATAGCAAAAAACATGTTTTTGAGTGGCAAAAAGGCTCGATGTTCTCAATACCCATCAACGCTTGGCACCGAATTGTGAATGCAACGAATAGTGGGGCTTTGCTCTTGGGTGGGACCACGGCGCCTAACGTGCTCAATATGCTGCAAAACACGGAGGCGGTCTTCAATAACCCATTTATCTTTAGAGACCGATTTAACGGAGCAGATGATTTTTACAAAGCGCAAGATGAGATTGAGCCAGATCCTGTGAGAGGCTTGGCCATGCGTCGCACGAATTTCATACCTGATGTGGTGCATTGTGAGCTGCCACTTGACAATCGCAGGTCGCCAGGCTACCGTCGCATTGAGCCCTTCATGACCAACAACTGTTTTTATTTCTGGATTGGCCAGCATGAAAACGGACGTTACTCTAAAGCACACGCTCACACCTCTGCTGCAGTTTTAATTTGTCTGAATGGGAAAGGTTACACTTACACTTGGCCGGAAAAGGATGGTATCAATCCTTGGAGGGATGGAAAGCCCGAAGTTGTGAAGCGCATTGACTATGAGCCCGTTGGTTTGGTGTCGGCCGCACCAGGCGGTGCTCGCTGGTATCACCAACATTTCAGTGCAGGCAAAGAAGCGCTGCGTTTAACTGCTTGGTTTGGCCCGCACAATCCAGGTCGCGACCCAGGCGCTCCAGGTGAGAAACACACCGACTACACCGCGCAAGAGCTCACTGAAGAAGGGGGCACGGCCATTCCTTACTGGATGGAAGATCCCTACATACGCCAAGAATATCAAGCCTTGATCAAGGCCAATGGTGTACCCGACAGGATGGATCCGGCTTGGTATGAGGTTCCAGCAGGGCAGTCTAAAATACTCAAGCAATGAGTGATTCGGCGGGCGGGCGTATTTTTTTCAGCAACATCAAGCGCAGCCTTGAAGCTGAAGATGAAATCGTTCTGATCAGCGTGGGGGTGGACATTGGTTCGTCCACTTCGCATTTGGTGTTTTCGAGACTGGTGATGGAGCGTTTAGATAACCGCTACATCGTGAGTGAGAGGACAGTCTTGCACGAGTCAGATGTTTTATTAACGCCCTATGCGGAAAATCAAACCATTGACGCGGAGCGTTTGGGCCGATTTATTGAGTTGCAATATGAAGCTGCAGGCATCACTTCTGCAAAAATTGATACCGGCGCATTGATTCTGACTGGTGTTGCAGTTCGCAGAAGCAATGCGCGACTGATTGGCGAGCTTTTTGCAAAAGACGCTGGAAAATTTGTATCTGTAAGCGCTGGAGACGCCTTGGAGACCACTTTGGCGGCTTTTGGTTCTGGGGCTGCAGCATTGTCGATACGAAGTGCTCAATCGGTGATGAACATTGACATGGGTGGAGGAACGACCAAGTTCGCCATTTGCCACCAAGGTCAAGTGGTTGATTTCACAGCACTCGATGTGGGTGCAAGAATCGTATCGTTTGATGCGCACGGTCGCGTTGATCGAATCGAGGAAGCTGCAAAAGTATTGGCCCGAGAAGCTCAAGTGACACTTGAATTGGGATTGCATTTGGGCGCTGACGATCGATTGAAATTGGTTCAGTTGATGGCGCAACGTGTACTGCAAGTCGCCAATCCCCAATCCAGTATGGCCATGTCCAAGGATGTGTTGGATCTTTTGCGACTGGATGCGATGGAATACAGATATACGCCCACCCTTCTTACCTTTTCTGGAGGGGTAGCTGAATATATATATGGCAGACAAGAAAGCAGCTTCAATGACTTGGGTCCAGACTTGGCACGTGAGGTCAAACGATTGGTGCTTGAGCAGTGGCAGTCGGTTCAATTGCGCGAGCCCGCTCAGGGCATTCGTGCCACAGTGGTCGGTGCCTCTCAGTACACAGTTCAAGTCAGCGGTAGTACCATTTTTGTCGAACCCAAGGAGACTTTGCCTTTGCGCAACATTCCAGTCATTGCGCCTGCATTGGATCTGAGTGCTGAACAATTGGTACCTGACGCCATAGCCCAGGCCATACGAAAATCACTTCGTCGAATCGACTTGCATGAAGGCGATACGGTGGTTGCCATGTTTTATCAATGGAGCGGTTCAGCAAGCTATGCTCGCCTTGACGCATTCTGTCAAGGTATTCAAATGGGCTTAGATGCAATGATTGCAAAAGGCAAGCCTGTGGTGCTCGTGGGAGAAGCCGACTGTGCAGGACTCATTGGAATTCACTGTCAAGAAGAACGACACTTTGGTGTTCCGGTGATATCGGTCGATGGTGTGACGCTCACAGAGCTGAATTTTGTTGACATTGGGGAAATGCTTGAAACATCAGGTGCCGTCCCCGTGGTGATCAAATCCTTGGTGTTTCCTGTCTCCAATGGCTTGGGTAAAAGCGGATTTTTGATCGAGTCCGCCTCCAATTGATGGGTTTAGATTCCAAATCAACTTGACAGCATCGATAAACTTTTGAACAGTCAGAATTTACACAAACATGCTTTACCCATCGATTGAAGCTAACCATTGGGGCCTATTGGAGGTTGGTGTGGGGGAGCAAATCTACTGGGAGGAGTGTGGAGATGAGTCTGGCGAGCCGATTGTCTTTGTGCATGGTGGCCCAGGTGCAGGCTGTTCAGAGGTGTCTAGACGTTTTTTTAATCCTCAAAAATACCGAGCAATTCTTTTTGACCAGCGTGGAGCTGGGAGATCGCCATCAAAGAGCGAGTTGAGCGAATTAACGCTCAAGCACATGGTTGAAGATATGGAGCTATTGCGCAAACACCTTGAGATAGAGCGGTGGATTTTATTTGGAGGCTCGTGGGGTACTACACTTTCTTTGGCCTATGCGAAAACACATCCCACTCATGTCAAAGGATTGTTGTTGCGTGGTGTTTTCACCGCAAGCGCATCAGAGCTTTCATGGTTGTATGAAGAGGGAGGAGCATCGCAAATTTTCCCGCAGCAGTGGGCAGCCTTTGCTGAAATACTCAAACAAAGTAAAGAGTCATCTGGAAACAACGAAAAGCAATTACCCATTTCAAATAAAAGATGTGCTGAAGTTCGGCTCGATACAACATGGAAAGATCATTTGAGCGCATATTTAAAGGCTCTAAAAAGCGAAGACTTGGACAATCAGCGAAAAGTTGCATTTTCATGGGCCAACTGGGAACATTCGATCATGAGCATACTAGGTTCACCCAAAATCACGAAAGCCGACAATGAGCGCAACCATACAATGGCCATTCAATCGTGCCATTTATTTTTAAATGATCCTTGGCTAAGGGATGAAAAACGATGGGAAACATTTGCTGAAGTTGAACACTTACCCTGTCTTATTGTCCAAGGTCAGTTCGATATTGTCACCCCAATGAAAACTGCAAGCGTGTTACACCAGCGGTGGAAAAATAGTCGACTCTTGCAGGTCCCTGGTGCGGGACATGCCAGTTCAGATCCAGAGTTGATGAAAGCCTTGATCAATAGTTTAGACCATTGGTCCGTGATGTGAGCCAATCAAGTTGTTGAGTTGAGTGGATAAACAAAAAAGAAGTTAACGCTATACCAAAGGTGACTATGTTTCAATCTGATGGCCAAAGTCAAAAAATTTGTCGAAGCTTGAACAAAGTTAGGGTGGAAAATTTCATCCAAGAAATGTGTCAACTGAGTTTCAAAATCATTCATCGATTGAAGTGGCCAAAAGTGGTGAAAAATTCAATAATGCAATTGATTCTTGTCTTGTGTTGTGGACAGACGCAAGCACAGCCACAAAAAACCATCGTACCAACTGGAACCACTGCAATTAAAATCGGTGCCCAAAATAGTGAGGTCTTGTCGTTTAATGAAAAAATTTATCTTTATCAGGATTCTGATCGTGCAAATTGGTTATTGGAGCATGCCAAGAAAGAGGGTGGATTGACGCTCTACACGTCTTTATCTCCAACAGAGGCAATGCCACTTATCAAAGAGTTTGAAAAAAAATATGGGCTTCATGTGGAGATCTGGAGGGCATTGAGTGATGGGGTCATGCAACGGGTGCTCAATGAAACAAAGGCCAAAAGATACACTGTGGATGTGGTTGAAACCAATGGCCCAGAGATGGAGATCATGGCCAGAGAAAAAATTTTTGATGAGTTTTACAGTCCTTCGCAAATCGACCTACCTCCAGCCATGATTCCGAAACACCGATTGTGGATGCCAGATCGGGTGAATTACTTTGTCGTGGCATTCAATACCTTGAAGGTCAAGAGGGAGGACTTGCCCAATCATTTTGAAGGATTCATCAATCCGAAATGGAATGGAAGACTGGGCATAGAAGCGACAGATGCAGAATGGTTGGGTGGCTTGATGAATGCACTGGGTGAAAGTCGTGGTAATGCATTTTTCAAAAAACTCGCCGAAATGAAGCCTGACGTTAGAAAGGGTCATATTTTGTTGGCTCAAATGATTGCAAGTGGAGAGATTGATGTGGGTTTAACCATCTACAACGCCAATGCACAATCATTTAAACAAAGGGGAGCAAAAATTGACTGGGTAGCAATTGAGCCGACTTTGGCAAGGCCTCAAGGCATTGCTCTGTCCAAGCACGCCGGACATCCTTACAGTGCTTTGTTGTTTGCAGACTTCATTTTGTCACCTGTAGCACAACAGATATTCGATTCGCTAGGACGACCGCCCGCCAATACGAGCGTTAAATCTAATTTGAATAACTTCAATTATGTGCTGACCGATCCTGCTCTGATTGTGGACGAAGCTGAAAAATGGACTCAAACTTGGAATAAATTATTTCTAGGAAAGTAAGAAGCTCCGAAAAGCTTGAGGAACACTCAGAGAACGGGTGTTACCTTGCAAAAAAAGTTAATGGCTCAGCTATGATGGATAAACTCAAAGCGGTAAAAGCGATCATCAAAAACGTCATGGGTAGGTTCAGTACCCAAATAAAACGCGATGAAATACTCTGAATGCTTTGATGTGACAACGCCAAAGCTGCACGGTGCCCCATGAAAACAGATGCGATGTGACCCATGACAATAGAGCATGTCGCCACATACCAAGTGACTTTTGCATCGATCAATGCAATATCGGGGTAGTAACTGGCGGTGCCAAAAATGTTCCACATGAGTCCCAAGGGATCAGATGCCAATGCGATGATATTTTGACCCTGGATAAAGAGGCTAGAAAAGTTATGAGCGATTAAATAAGCAAATGCAATGGGCAACAGGCTTTTTAGAAAAATGTGTCCAGTCGACACAAAGTCTATGCGATGGGGATGTGTATCTTTACTTGGATTGCTTTTTTGATGGAAAAACAAATCAATCGTCCATAACGTGAATTGACACGTCACTAGATAAATCAGTAAAAATAAAAACCAGATGAGAAATAGTCCCAAAACTCCTGATCTATACCCATTGATGTCAGCGCTAAAAAAGTTCCATTTGCTTAAAGTGGATTCAAACCAAAGCCAAGCCGAGCCTGCATGCAATCCGTCAAATAAAACGGTGGCAATCATGGCGATCACAAAGGCGATTTGACTCAATGCATAGCCTCGCTGCGTTGGTATTTGATCAGTGACAGTGTTTGAGACCTCAGATGGGCAAGAACTCTTTTTCGTTTTGAATAAACTGTGCAACGAGGCCAGGTGGCGAAAATAAATCGAGAATACATCGGCATTTTTACACCAAACTTCCATGCCAAATCCCCACATACCCATCCAATTCCAAAGGGAATACGCGGCAATGAAAAGACTCAATTGGCGTGGCATGGAGGCGATCGGATAGATGATTTCTAGGCCACACCAAGTCAATAACCCAATGACCCCCAACCAAAGACCTAGAGAGCTGGGATATCTCCATCTTGGAGTATGGCGTTGCAAAATATGTTGATCTAAGACGTTCTCATATTTGAATTTAAAAATGAAATGAATCAAACGATATGTTGAGCGCCATGGATCAATACTAGGCCAAAAATTGCCAAAAATCACGACGCAAAAGGAACAGCCAATCCACCAGATGATCCAAATAAAAGTGGGTGCAAAATTCATGAGGGCATCTTCAGAGCCCCAAGTGGCAGTGCTGAAGCACAACAACAGTAAACCAGTAGAAAAAACACCTGCCACTTGATTTTTGAGAGTAGATTGAAAGGTTGTTTCCAGTCCAAAATGATTGATATCGACCAACTCTCCTAAGTTGCTCAAAAACTTGTTGCTTGACCAAGTTGCACTGACTAAAAAAGTGAGTGCAACGACTAGGCAGGCGCAAGCGATGACCAAAGACATGGGAACAGGCAAGTCATAGCGCTCCCCAAATCCGTGAGCATGCGCGCATTCGTACGTTGATAACGAAAGTAAAAATGCAGTCAATTGAAGCAAGGTTCTAATCATGACGACAGGAAGTGATAAAAGCGCCCTCAAAATTGAGGACACTGGAGTGACAGACTTTGTCGATTATTGGGGCATGACTTCTAGACTGGCCATTGGTGGGCCATGGTGTGCTGGCATCGATTGACTGTGATCATCGTTGTTTTTTTTGGGATGCCATTCAAATTGAAACTTGCCCGATGCGTTGGCTTTGAATGATAGTTTTTGAGGGCTGTTGTCCATAATCGGCAACTTCAATCGGTAAGCATGCAGATGCAACTCGCCCGGTAAATCACTTTGAACCATGATATCTACTGTATCGCCTTGATTGATGCGAATCAATGATTCGCTCGTCAAGACCCTTCCCTTGATCAAGTGAAATGCAAAAGACTTATTGACTATTGCAATCGGTGAATTGCTATCAATTTCAGTCTTTTGACCAAGCTGAGCAAATATAGAGGTGCTGGTCAAGAAGCCCAATATTGTTGCAAACAGGATGGGAGCAGTATTCAACAAACGCATGAGGTTGATGCGAAACTGATGCTTCAAAGTGGCTAAAAAGTAAAATTTGCGAACTGCTCACATCACCTAAAAATGGCGATGTGAGCTAGGCTTGACGACGTGAACTCAATGTTGTGCAACTGACCAATCGGCGATTGACTTGGCACTTCCAGTGAGTTCCAAGATGTGCATGCCCGAATTGGCGCGATCGACGATATAAATGTAGCCACGGTCATCCACTTCAACGTTATTGGTTTGAATGGCACGTTTGCTGGATGCTTCTGTCACAGGAAAATCTGCTGGCATCCCAGAAGGATTTTCTAGGCGTACGGTGTTTGCATTCAGTGGAGGGATGAAATAGGCCACTTCTTTGGGTGTGAAAGGATTTCTAACATCCAACACCCTGATGCCTGCATTGAAGTGTGCAAAGAACATCAGTTTTTTGTAATAAATGGGTGTCATGTTTTCGTTTGACGAATGGCTACCAAAACGCCCACCTTTGGAGCAAAAGTTGCCACTCTTTTCAGGCACAGTCCAGCTTGCCACACCAAAAGGTTTGCTTTGAGTGGTGATGTCGACAAACCACACCATTTGGCGGCCTTCTAAACATTCTTTTTGGATGGCTTCATCCGTGACGACAATGAAGTCTCTGACCCGCCCGAGGTAGTTGTGAGCGAATTCAGGAATGTCCATTCCCAACATCGGGAAAACAGTGTGCGCACCATGCATGGGAGGCAGGTCTAGACGGCTGATTTGGGGGTAGAGCAAATTTTCAGGTGTAGGGTCTTTGGGACCATTCAAGAGCTTTTCTCTATCAACAATTTGAAGAATACCTTCGGTGTTGGTGCCATAGCCAAAAAACACGCGATTACCTTTGGGGCCTGTGGAAATAGGCCCATGGAGTGACATGGGAACCGCGCCACCAGCTCCAGGTTGTTGTCCAACGATTCCAAAATCTCGGATAAAAACCGGTTTGGTTGGATCCGAGAGGTCGTAAATTTGCGTCATGCGATTGGTTCGCCATTGCGGGTTTCCAGACACCAAGTAAGCAATGCCAGTGTCACACTCCCAAAAGTTTTTGTGTGTTCCTTTGAGGCCTTTGCCGATCGTGGTGAGGAGGGACGGTTTACTGGGAGTGCTGACATCCCAGATCTCATGCGCTTGATTGCCAAAAGTACGCAGCATGTAAAACTTGCTCTTGTCGGCTTTAGGTAGGGTTGCACCAGAACATATGCGGACCATTTGTGCTCCACCTTGCTCCGCTTTTCCTTCTTCCCCTGGAATATGCGCCAAATAATGTGGGTGTTTGGGGTCGGTCACATCAATGATTGAAGTTCCATTGTCTTCAATCTCATGGGTCAAAGGGTTGAGTTTCTTGTCGCCATGGTGTCCAACATACGCAATCCATTGGTCACCTTGTTTTTGGATTGTTGGTTGATAGGCAGTTCTGGCTTGAAGATCGCTATATCCTACCAATTTCATGTTCAATGATTGCGGTGCTTGATTTTGTGCCAATGCACTGCCCATGATGAATAAGCAGGCCAAGAACGGGGACATTAGCTCAACGGCTCGATGAAGTGCAAATTTGGAATGAGAAGAGACTTTCATGGTGCTTATCCTTATGATATTAAAAAAGATGTGGTTGTGTCTGTTGAATTCAAATGAAACATCAAACACATATGATCAGGCGTCAATCCAATGAAGATTTTTTTCATGTTCAAGGTTTTGAATTTTGTCAAACCAGAGGTTCATTTTGTTTTTCTGAATGTCTATGGCTTTACTCTGTGCTGATGACTCATTGACTGTGAGCAAGAGAAATTTCTCTCTCAGGGCTTGTTGGCTTAGAGGTCTCTCTGGCGTACCCAAAAATGCACTTGTCCGCTTGGATATTTCTTGTCCATTTTTTAACTTGATGTGCACAACACTGGTCATATCCGAGTGATTGTCTGGAGGAGGAATCAGCTTCATGACTGTTTTGGCACAGAGTTTCATGATTCGTTCATCACGAAGTGCGGAATCATTGAAAGATCTGGGGTCTACAGGGTTTCTGTACATGCTCAAAGCGACACAAAAGGGTACGCTGTACTGACCCAGCAAAATGTCTTTTGGAACCGGGATATTGTTGGCCCTCATTGAACGCTCGTTGCATTCAATGGTGAGCTCTTCGATATCTTCGCCGTGGAAGCCGTATTCTGCCTTTAAGGTCTGAGCAGATTCAACTGGGGTATGCGCAGTGATATGGCATGCATATCGTTTGTGCATGGTGGTGAGGGACAACCACTCTGAACCCAAATTCGAGCTCAATCGATCAAAATCATGCTCAGGACAAAACACATTTAAAAAACCAAAGCGACCTTCGAGTGCGGTATGAGGTCCTGTGAAGCCCTTTTGTGCCAAGCTTGAAGCGAGCACTCCAGCTTGAGCAGCTCGTCCCATGTGCAAACGCTTGACCATTGCACCATTTCCTGCCATGGCAAATTCAAGCAATCCGCCAGCGCATGATGCTGCAAGCCCCA
The DNA here is from genome assembly GCA_903864315.1 of uncultured Burkholderiales bacterium. Classification (GTDB taxonomy): domain Bacteria; phylum Pseudomonadota; class Gammaproteobacteria; order Burkholderiales; family Burkholderiaceae_C; genus Limnohabitans. The sequence continues at coordinate 21,036 of CAIPFK010000091.1, forward strand.
TTGCATTGGCGGTTTGATCAGCATTCAAGCCCATGAGTCTGGAGCACCCAGCAGCTGAACCAAAAGGCCCAGTCGTCCCCGGCGCATGAAAACCATGTGCTTCTTGGCTGTGCATGGTCGAGAGTCCAATTCTGATCATGACTTCAGTGCCCGCTACAAATGCTGTCAAGAGTTCTTTGCCAGAACAAGCTCTCGACTGGGCTACTGCCAAGAGGGGCATAAAGACAGTCGCACCTGGATGGGAACCAGAATTGGGCTTGGTCAGGTTGTCAAGCTCAAAGGCGTGGGTGAAGGCTCCATTGGCCAAAGCCGCTGAGCTGGGCTCATAACGAGCATTTTTAAGGCCCAAAACTTGACTTTTGCCCTGTTTGCCGATGTCTTGACAATAACTCGCAATCATTTGACTCCAAGGCAGAGTGCTACCAAAAATGGCACTGCCCAGTGTATCTGCCAAGGTATCTTTTGCGCGCTGAATGACTTCTTTGGGGATGTCTTCAAATTTTAAATTTGAAGAAAAATTCACCAAGGACATGGTTTGTCCATTCGCTTGGCCAACAATGCCGTGTGGATGTTCAGTCTTTGGGGCGGCTGCGGCATTGGACTCTTCAGCATGCCCCGTGCTTGGTAGTAAGGCCGGCAAAGCGCAAGCCAAACCTGCGCCTTGATGAAGAAAACGTCTTCTTTTGAGTTGATCCATGAATGAAATCGATGCCAGATGATGATTTCCAGCAATTTTCAATCCACAGGGGAGCTTTGTGGCTAGGGGTTTCCCTTCCAATTTGAATGAATTACAGCATTATTGAGCTAGTTTTGTAAAGATAGTGTTCACATTCGCAGATTGTGATGAGGACTTTGTCAAAGCTTTTTGAGAAATGGAGGCAACATGAAATTGGCCCAGATGAGGGCATGGGTCATCGCTGAAGCACTGATGATCCAAAATACAGCGGTCAAAGCCAACACTTGGCAAAATATGATCAAGGCACACTTTGCACCAGACTGAATCAAGTTGATTTGAAGCAAGCACAATGTTTTTTTTCATAATAGGCCTTGTTGAAGATGGACAAAGCATTATGAGATGGCTAAAAAAGCGACGACTTGAGGTCCATCAAACTTGGCCATAAAAATAGAAATAACAAGTGCCGCGCTCGCTATTGCTCTGTTTAACGTTTGATTTCAAGTTTGGCGAAAGCTGACGCCATCGAAGATGCAATGGCGGGATCCCTTGCGTTTGGACTGCGAGCGGGAGAGGGGTTTCTTCCGCGCGCCAATGAATTGCTCTCAAATTTGTTGGCGCCTGCACTTGATCTGGAATCGGTATTGGCCGAGAGTTTCATGGTCAAGCTGATCCGTTTGCGAGGAATATCGACCTCCAAAACCTTGACCTTGACGACATCACCTGTTTTGACAATTTCGCGTGCATCCGTTACAAATTTGTCCGCCAGTTGGCTGACATGAATCAATCCGTCTTGGTGGACGCCCAAATCAACAAAGGCGCCAAATTGAGCAACGTTGCTAACTGTGCCCTCCAAAATCATACCAATCTTTAAATCTTTGATGTCCTCAACGCCTTCGCTATACCTGGCAACTTGAAAGTTTGGACGTGGGTCTCTCCCAGGCTTTTCTAACTCTGCCAAAATATCTTTGATGGTCATCACACCAAATTGTGGCGTCACAAATTCAGCAGGCGTCAAACTCTTTACTTTTTCAGCACGCCCCATCAATTCATGGATTGGCGTACCAGTTTTGGTCAATATTTTTTCCACAACTGGATACGTTTCAGGGTGAACACCTGTCATGTCCAGGGGATTTTTACCGTTTCGAATACGCAAAAAACCAGCTGCCAGCTCAAATGTTTTGCCCCCCAGTCCCGTCACGCTGAGGAGTTGTTGTCGATCTAAAAATGCACCATTCTTTTCACGCCAACGAACCACAGATTGCGCGACGCTTTTACTCAGACCGGATACATGCGATAAGAGCGGCACGCTTGCAGTATTGAGGTCAACACCAACTGAATTGACGCAGTCTTCAATCACAGCATCTAGTGCGCGAGTGAGTTCAATTTGGTTCACGTCATGCTGATATTGCCCAACCCCGATTGACTTGGGGTCTATTTTGACCAACTCAGCCAAGGGGTCTTGCAATCGTCTGGCAATGCTGGCCGCACCTCGTAAACTGACATCGACGTCCGGCATCTCTTGCGATGCCAGCTCACTGGCTGAATAGACAGACGCGCCAGATTCACTGACGACCACTTTGGCGATGGATGTTGAAGAATTGGTGGTTGATTG
>CAIPFK010000092.1 GCA_903864315.1 uncultured Burkholderiales bacterium
AAACCCAGCTGTATCCGATAGAAAATCAAACCCTGATTGAATGCCACGCTGCTTGAGGTTAATCCAAGTATTGTGCCCAAGCCAAAGGATGGCTGCCATCAACACAATGAGGACTACTGATTGATAGAGATACAAGCGATTGCGCTTGTGGTTCCACAATTGTGTCAATGCATTCAACGAAGTTGTCTCCAATGTGTTGTATTTTCTTAAAGCCCCAGCAAGGGTTTATTGGCCTACCGCGTTAGACCAATATTGCTTCACTTAGCGAATCGGCATGGGGTACTGCAAACCACCTTGTGACCAAAGCGCATTGAGTCCACGCTTGAGGGCCAACGGCGTTTTTTCGCCAACATTGCGATCAAAAATTTCGGCGTAGTTTCCGACTTGAGCAACTGAGCGCGCGATCCATTCGCGATCGAGTCCCAATAACTTGCCCATGTCATCAGACTTGCCCAAGAGTCGAAGAACTGCAGGGTCTGTGCTTTGATTTTTTTGGACTTCAATATTTTTAGAGTTAATACCAAGTTCCTCTGCCTCCAGCAAGCCATAAATCACCCATTTGGTGATGGCAAACCACTCATCGTCACCTCGTCTGACCATGGGGCCCAGAGGTTCTTTGGAAATCAACTCGGGCAAGATCATGTGTTCTTTGGGGTCTTTGGCTTCTTTTGATCTGATGGAGGCCAACCCAGATGCATCGGTCGTGTAGGCCTTGCACCGACCTGAAAAGTAGGCGGCATTGGCTGCTTCAAGTTTTTCAAAAACGATGGGCTTCACGGCAAGCATATTGGCTTTTGAGAAATCATTCAAATTTTTCTCTGTCGTGGTGCCCGATTGCACACACACACTTACGCCTCTGAGCTGTTTGGCACTTTTGAATTTGGACTTGGTGGGGACCATGAACCCTTGTCCGTCATAGAAGGTGACTGCGGTTTGATTGAGCCCCAGAGAAGCATCCCTTGTGAGTGAAAAAGTGGTGTTTCTGGACAAAATATCGATTTCACCCGACTGCAAAGCCGCGAATCGTTGTGGGGCTGACAAGGGTACAAACCTGACTTTGTCAGCACTGCCTAAAACTGCACTTGCAATGGCTCGACAGATATCGACATCCAGTCCAGTCCAGTTGCCTTGACTATCGGACGATCCAAAGCCAGCAAGTCCCGTATTGACACCACAACTGATCTGATCTTTTTGTTTGATGGCTTCCAGTGTTTTGCCAGCCCAGGCGGTATGATAAAAAAAGAAAAACGATAAACAGAAAATCGCATGAAATCTAAATTTTCCATGCTGCAAATAGGTCTTCATTGGGTGTCTTTCGATGGCTTTAATTCTGTTGTGCAATAGGATCATGCCACACGAGTTTAGCCCATTTGAAATTGGGATGACCTGGATGGTTTTTGCATCAATCGGAAATCGACATCAAATTCGAACTGCTATTTGTCAGTGAGTCGGGAAAACCACAGAAACTGATTAAAAGGTGCTCATCTTTGCCGATTTGTAGAATATCTTTTGATTCAAATTAATCACTTGGTAGATACAGGGTACAATATGGTCTTCGGGGCGTAGCGCAGCCTGGTAGCGCATCTGGTTTGGGACCAGAGGGTCGAAGGTTCGAATCCTTTCGCCCCGACCATATTTAAAAGGGTTA
>CAIPFK010000093.1 GCA_903864315.1 uncultured Burkholderiales bacterium
CCCTCGAGTAGCCCACGTTGCTGCTCCTGCTGCGCAGACAACGCTCAATCCCCAAGCTGCATGGCCGTTTCCAACGGCAATCAAGCCCTGAGTTTTGAGTGTTTGATCTCAAGCCCGGTACCCCAAAGGTCCCGGGCTTTTTTCATGGAGAGTCCCCTCCCAGAGATCTAGACGAGCAAAGCGCGAATGGCGTCGCTCAATTGGTAGTTTTGTGGGCCTTGATGGGCGATTTTCAAGGACCCCAGATGGTTGCCCAGACTCGCACACCGCTCTAGGCTCCAGCCTCGCTCCAAGCCAAAGAGAAGACCACCTCGCCAAGCATCCCCACAACCCGTGGGATCCAAGACCTTTTGTGCAGCCACTGGGGCCACGCGCGAGCACTCGCCTTGCACCCAGACGTCACAGCCTTCGGCTCCCAAGGTCACGATCAGCCCTTTGAGCGACTTGGAGATGGACGCCAACGACTCTCCCAACTTGTCTTCGAGCAACTTGGCCTCGTAGTCATTGAGTGTGGCCCAAGAGGCTTGTTCAATGAAACACTTCAATTCTTGAGCGCCAAACATGGGCAGACCCTGGCCTGGATCAAAGACAAAGGGGATCTTCAAATCATGCAGTTGCTGGGCATGCTCGATCATGGCCTCTCGACCATCGGGTGCAATGATGGCGATGTGCGCCACGTCAGATCTCTTGATGGTATTCAAGTGCGCCTGGTTCATCGCCCCGGGGTGAAAGGCGGTGATTTGATTGTTGTCTTTGTCGGTCATGATCATGGCTTGCGCAGTGTAGTCTGTGCTGACTTCTTGGATCCACTGGGTGCTGATGCCAAGACCCTTCAAACGCTCCAAATACACACCGCCGTCTTGTCCCAACGTGGCCATGGGCACGGGCTCACCGCCCAAGAGCTTGAGGCTATAGGCGATGTTACCGGCGCAGCCTCCAAAGTCGCGGCGTAGCGTGGGCACCAAGAAAGACACATTCAAAATGTGCAGTTGATCGGGCAAGATCTGTTCAGCAAAACGCCCTTCAAAGTTCATGATGGTGTCAAAGGCAAAGGATCCACAAATTAAAGAAGCCATGGTGATGTTGTAGTGAAAGTTGAGTTAAAAAAATCGCGTTGTAAGGACTGCGTGAGCGTTCATGGGAATGAGACGTGAAGTTGAGCGCCCGCTCAAGGCTTGTAGAGCAACTCCACACGGTAACCCGTGGCCAGTTTATCTGCAATTGACTCCTTCACAACCACCGGCACACGCCAAGGGGTGATGACGCCAGGCTCGATGGCAGAGGTGTTGGAGATTTGCGCGAGGTCAAACTCTTCTTGCAGCACGACCTCCTCTTGCTCATTGAGCAACACCAATTTGACCATCGGTGCGGCAACGGGGTAGGAGTTGTGGTTTCTGAGCTTGATGCTCAAGGCAAAGTGACGAGGCCGCTCAGGCTCGGGGTCCAAAGCGCTGCTCTCAATGCTCAAGGCCTGCAAGTCTCGAGGGGTCTCCAACGTGCAGGAAAATGGCTGGCAAAAGCCCAGCAATGCGGGTTTGAGCTCGGGCCACATGGCGGCCATCACATGGCGAGAGCGATAGAGCTCAAGAGTGGCAAGGCTCAACAGCATCACCACGGCCAAGCCAACCATCAAGGCATACAAGAGGGCCGATGGGGTCTTGTTGCCAGCGTCCCTGGGCGAGCTTGGCATGGCGTGGCCCACTGGCGTGGCTTGATGTGCAGACGTCGTGCGCAAGGTGGGCTCCATGCGCTCGCTTGCCTGGGCGTGGCCCGACCCTGAGGACGAAGCTCGCGCGCCTGGATGTTGGGCCGCGGTACGGGGCTGGTCAGACCCAGTCCATCCCAATGGGGTCAGATCACGGCTCAAGCACGCTGGCGCAAAAAACACTTGTTCGCACACCCCACACCGCACCCAACCATCGGCCGCCTCCAAGTCAGCCACACCCAAGTCGTAGCGGGTACGACAACGCGGACATTGAACGGGCTCACTCAAGGCCAAGGGGGGCAGCATTTTCTCGCTCAGTGGGGTACTCATTTAAAAGAGGTGGAGAATTGGAGTCGAGACAATTCGTTCAATGCCAAGGTGAAAAACTTTCAATGGATCATACTTGAAACGCCTGGCCAGGAGGATCCAGCCATCACAAGACCCGCTAGCAGCGGTGAACCTCAGGCGTGTGCGTCGTGAATGCAATGCGAGGCTTTGCACTTGAATCATGCACTTGAATCATGCGCTTAAAAACGAGCGCTCATCAAAATCCAACCCTCTTGAGAGTCAATGACTTGCAAGTCTGCCAAGTCCGCATAAGCCTCTTGGAGCTCCTGTGCTTGACGCTCCAAGATGCCAGAGAGCACCAACACACCACCCGGGCGCACGAGGCCACACAACAAGGGCGCCAACACTTTCAAAGGGCTGGCCAAGATATTGGCAAAAACACAATCGAAGGTGCCTTGGGCCAGGTCGGGCAGGCCCACCTCGATGACGGATGCGACGCCGTTGTCAAGTGCATTTTGACGGGCGGAATCGACGGCGGCTGGGTCGATATCGACCGCTTGGACAAGCTTGGCACCATAAAGCGCTGCCGCAATGGCCAAGATGCCTGAGCCACAACCGTAGTCCATGACCCGCTGATGCTCGTGAAACTGTTGCTGACTGCACCACGTCAAACACATGCGCGTGGTCGGATGGGTGCCGGTTCCAAAGGCCAGTCCTGGATCGAGTCGAATGACTTTATTCGCTACAGCGGGCACCTCGGACCATGTTGGCACCACCCAAAAATCAGGGGCGATGCCGACCGGCTGGAACTGCGACTGGGTCAAACGCACCCAGTCTTGGTCTTCAACGGTCTTGATGGCCAAGAGCTCCCAGCCAGACAGCGCCTCTTGGGCACTCAACGCCGCTTGGGCGGCTTGCACACTCGCCTCGTCAGCAAAGAGGCACAGCACGTTGGAGCGCTCCCATGCGTTGACTTCGATCACGCTGCCAGGTTCGCCAAAAATCGCTTTTTCTTGCTCGGTGTTGGCCTGGGCGTCCTCAACGCTCACGCTCAGCGCGCCCAGTTCGAGTAACGCATCGCTCAAACGCTCTACCAAGGACTCAGGGGCCAAGAGTTGGAGTTCAATCATGTGCGTTTTTTAAGCCAAGCTTCTAGGTAGTGAATGTTGGTGCCGCCTTGAATGAACTGGGGGTCTTGCATGATCTCGCGGTGCAAGGCCACATTGGTGGAGATGCCCTCGACCACCATTTCGGACAACGCAGTTCTCATGCGCGCCAAGGCGTGCTCTCGGGTGTCACCGTGCACGATGATTTTACCAATCATGCTGTCGTAATAGGGTGGCACCATGTAGTTGGTATAGGCGTGCGAGTCCACACGCACACCAGGACCTCCCGGGGCATGCCAAGTGGTGATGCGACCAGGAGAAGGCGTGAACTTGAAGGGGTCTTCTGCGTTGATGCGGCACTCGATCGAGTGCCCCTTGAATTCCACTTGTTTTTGCGTGAAGGTCAATTTTTCACCAGCGGCGATGCGGATTTGCTGCTGCACAATGTCCACGTGCGTGATGTACTCCGTCACCGGGTGCTCGACTTGAACACGGGTGTTCATTTCGATGAAATAAAACTCCCCGTTTTCATACAAGAACTCAAAAGTCCCTGCACCTCGGTAGTTGATCCGCTTGCACGCGGCCACACAACGTTCGCCAATTTTCTCAATGAGTTTTCTGGGGATGTGGGGCGCAGGCGCCTCCTCAATCACCTTTTGATGGCGACGCTGCATCGAGCAGTCGCGCTCGCCAAGGTACACCGCATTCTTGTGCTGATCGGCAAGGATTTGAATTTCAATGTGACGGGGGTTTTGCAGGTATTTTTCCATGTAGACCGCAGCGTTGCCAAACGCTGCCTGGGCCTCGGACTTGGTGGTCTGCACCGCTTGCACCAACGACTCCTCGTCGTGCACGACTCGCATGCCGCGCCCACCACCACCACCTGCGGCCTTGATGATGACGGGGTAGCCGACCATTTTGGCCACTTTGCGCATTTGCACGGGGTCGCTGGAGAGCTCCCCCTCAGATCCGGGGACACAGGGCACGCCCGCTTTGATCATGGCTTGCTTGGCCGCGACCTTGTCGCCCATGATCCGAATGGATTCAGGCGTTGGCCCGATGAAGGCAAAACCGCTTTTTTCAACGCGCTCGGCAAAGTCAGCGTTTTCACTCAAAAAACCATAGCCCGGATGAATGGCTTGCACGTCGGTGACTTCTGCCGCCGCAATGATGGAGGGCATGCTCAAATAACTTTGCGCCGAGGCGGCGGGTCCGATGCACACCGCCTCTTCGGCCAACTTCACGTATTTGGCCTCGCGGTCGGCCTCAGAGTAAACCACCACGGCCTTGACGCCGAGCTCACGACAAGCGCGTTGGATGCGCAGGGCTATCTCGCCACGGTTGGCGATCAGTATCTTTTTAAACATGGCCAGCCCCCTTACTCAATCGCAAAAAGAGGACTGCCGTATTCAACGGCTTGCGCGTTTTGTGCAAATATTTGAGTGATGGTGCCACTTTTATCGGCTTCAATTTCGTTGAGAATTTTCATGGCCTCAACAATACAGATGGTGTCTCCCTCGTTGACCACCGAACCAATCTCCACAAAGGCCTTGGCCTCGGGACTGGCTGAGCGATAAAATGTGCCCACCATGGGTGACTTGACCGTGTGGGCCGTGCTGGCAACGGGCTCGACTGGCAAAGGCGCACTCGAAGCCACCACCGGGGTACTGTCCAGCGGTGTGATCGTGAGTGGCACCACGCCCGACGCAGTGCCCGAGGGTATATACTGGGCACCGACACTCTTGACGATCCTCACCTTGCCCTCGGGTTCGGTGATCTCCAACTCGGCCACATTGGACTCGGAGACCAATTCGATCAGTGTTTTAAGTTTTCTCTAATCCATAAGTTTCTATAATTTCAGCTAAAGAGTGGTTAATTTACACCAATTTTGTCCAAAAAGCACTAAAAATATATTTTATCATTTAAAAATTTCCATCACCTGGACTTAAAGCCAACCCAATTCCCCTCAACGACAGTAGCGCCCCAAAAAATGGGTTTACCTTCAATCGCGTATTTTGAGGTTATTTTAAGCGAATTTTGATGAACTTAAGGTGAGATCACCATATCAAGCCAATTGCCATGCAGCCACATCGGCTTCATGCAAACGACCCAAATGGCGATGAAGCAAGCCCCCATTCGCACCGAGCACCAAGGTGAACGGCAAGCCGCCTTGCTCATCGCCCAGGTCTTTGCTCAGCTGAGGCCCGAGCATGCCCGCCAGTCCAATCGGGTAACTGACGGGTCTGAGCGATAAAAAGTGTCGCACCGCACTGGGCTGATCAATGGCCAACCCCAAGACTTGAACGCCTTTGGCGGCATTTTGCTTAAAGTAAGCGTCCAATAGCGGCATTTCAGCAATACAAGGCTGGCACCATGTTGCCCAAAAATTCAGCACCAAGGGCCGCCCCTTCAAACTCGACATGTCCAAGGTTTGACCCTCCGGCTGCTCAAAGGATGCGGACCAAAGCGCATGATGGGCCTCGTCGGAGAGGCCTGTCTCGCCCCACCCTCCACCACTTTGCAACCAGACTTGTGCGCGCCAACCCACCAAGGCGGCTGCAGCCGCCACCCCCAATCCCGCCACGACCGTGGTGCGACGAGACCAGCCTGAGGGCGCGACGCCGCTCTTGTCTTCGGGGGTCGGGGACGATGGGACTGATGGATTGGTCATTGAAGCATCTTACCCCAGCAGCTTGAGAAGCGCTTGCTCATTGCCTCTCAATGCACCCATTTGAGGGTCCACTTTGAGCGCGCCTCGGATGTCGTCGAAGTCATAAATCATCAAATGCAAACCCACATACCGGGCCAAGGCAGTGGACTGAAGGTTCAGGCTCAACGCGTCAACGTCCTCGCCCTTGAAGCCGCGCACGCGCGTGACCTGGTAGCGAAGCCCTTGGTTGATGAGTTCAATCTCTGCGCTTTTGGGGTCTTCGCAAAAGAGTTGTAAGTAAATATCCGAGTGCGCGCTGGCCGTCCCGCGCCAGACTGAGCCACTGAGGTGGGGTCGAAAGTCTCTGAGCCTCACCATCCATTGGAGCGCCAACGCCCTCAAGTGGGCCAACTCCTGGGCTTGCTCTTGAGCACAAAAGAGTTCGATGTACTCTTTCACCGCGTCTTCGACCACTGCATTGCTGGGCAAAGGCGTGCGCGAGCCCAAGGCCAAGCGCTTGAGGGCCTGGCGCTTGGCGTCTCGGTACTCCAAGCCCTCTTGCACGACCAGTTGAGCGGCCGTTTGGGCAATCATGTCGTCGTGTTCGTTGTTCACACCCCGCATTGTGCCCGTGTTTGCAATCAGGCCATACGACGGCCATCATTTTTACCAGCACGGCCCATCGACTGCACCACACAAGCCTAAAATAGAGGCCATGCATATACACATCTTAGGCATTTGTGGCACCTTCATGGGCGGCTTGGCGGCCTTGGCCCAAGCCAGCGGTCACCGCGTCACGGGTTGCGACCAAGGCGTCTACCCACCCATGAGTGATCAACTGCAGGCCCTGGGCATCGAGCTCACCGAAGGCTTTGGCGATGAGCAATTGGCCCTCCAACCCGACTTGTTCGTGGTGGGCAATGTGGTCTCGCGCCATCACTCGGCTCACGGCGTCGCGAAATACCCGCTGATGGAGTCCATTTTGGAGTTGGGCCTGCCGTATGTGAGTGGCCCACAATGGCTGAGCGAGCACCTCTTGCACCGAAGCGGCCAAGAGTTTCATGTGTTGGCTGTGGCTGGCACCCACGGCAAAACCACCACAAGCTCGATGCTGGCTTGGATCTTGGAGTACGCCGAGCTCCAACCCGGCTACTTGATCGGTGGGGTTCCCCTGAACTTCAACACGTCGGCTCGCTTACCCCAGAGAAACGGCAAAACGGCCAGGCCACTCTTTGTGATCGAAGCCGATGAGTACGACACCGCATTTTTTGACAAACGCAGCAAATTTGTTCACTACCGCCCCAGAACGGCGATTTTGAACAACCTTGAGTTTGACCACGCCGACATCTTTGATGACCTCAAAGCCATTGAGCGCCAATTTCACCACCTGGTGCGAACCGTGCCCGCCAAAGGCCGGGTGATTGTCAATGCCCAGGAGTCGAGCTTGCAGCGCGTGATGGACATGGGTTGCTGGAGTGAGTGCGAGGGCTTTGCGGCCCAAGCCCGGGGCAGCAACAAGATCACTGGCCAAGTGAGCGTTGACTGGCACATCCTGGGACCGGCTGAGGATTTTGAGATTCACCACCAAGGACGCTTCATGGGCCGACTGCGCTGGTCCTTGAGCGGCGTGCACAACCAAATGAATGCATTGGCTGCCATCGCGGCGGCCCACCATGTCGGCGTTGATGTCGCCACGGGCATCCAAGCGCTCGAGGGCTTTCAAAACGTTCGCCGTCGCATGGAACTCAAGGGTCAAGTCACCCTTGGCGCTGCGTCCTCAGCCGAAAACGTCGAGACAAGTGCTGGCCTTGGGCCGCAGACCGTGAGCGTCTACGATGATTTTGCCCACCACCCCACCGCCATCCAAACCACCTTGGAAGGACTGCGGCGACAGTTGGGCCACAAGGCTCGCATTTTGTGTGTGTTTGAACCTCGCAGCAACACCATGAAGCTTGGCAGCATGAAAGCACTCTTGCCCCAGGCACTGGAATGCGCAGACTTGAGTTTTTGCCACACCCAAGGGCTTGACTGGGACGCCCAAGAGGCCTTGGCGCCCTTGGGCACGCGTGCGATGTGCGCGAGCAGTATCGAGTCCATGGTTGAGTTGGTGAGTGCACACACACGGGCAGGCGACCACATTGTGTGCATGAGCAATGGTGGCTTTGGCGGCATTCACGCCAAACTCCTGTCACACTTGGCGGGTGCGCTGGGGCGCACGTCCTAGAGAAGACCCCGCAACTGAACGCACCCAGCTGCGAGCCGCCGACACATCACACCCATCGGGTGCAGGCACAGGCTCAGAGCCAGCTTAGGCCTTTTTCCGCCTGGACTTCACTGCTGCGGACAACACCTCCAGGCACTCCAAGGAATCGCCCCAACCCAAGCACGGATCGGTGATGCTTTGGCCATAGGTCAAGGCGCTCACATCGTCTTTGCCGGGGGTGAATTTTTGCGCACCTTCGAGCAAATGACTCTCCAGCATCACACCAAAGATGTGACTGGAACCACCCGCCATTTGCTGAGCAATATCGCTCACCACGTCCTTTTGCCTCTCAAACTGCTTGCTGGCATTGGCATGCGAGCAGTCCACCATCAAGACGGTGGGCAAATGCGCTTTTTCCAACTCGGCACAGGCCTCTTGAACACTTTGCGCATCATAGTTGGGCTTTTTGCCGCCGCGCAAAATCACATGGCAATCCGAGTTGCCTTGGGTTTGCACGATCGCGACTTGACCGTTTTTATGGACCGACAAAAAGTGATGTCCTCGCGCCGCGGCCTGAATGGCATCGGTGGCGATTTTGATGTTGCCATCGGTGCCGTTCTTAAAACCAATCGGCGCAGAAATCCCCGAGGCCAACTCGCGGTGCACTTGACTCTCGGTGGTTCTCGCCCCAATGGCGCCCCAAGAAATCAAGTCGCCAATGTACTGGGGTGAGATCACATCCAAAAACTCACTGCCCGCGGGCAGCCCCAAGCGATTGATCTCGATCAAGAGTTGCCTGGCGATTCTCAGTCCCTCGTCAATGCGATAGCTCTCGTCCAAATACGGGTCATTGATGAGCCCCTTCCAGCCCACCGTGGTCCGAGGCTTCTCAAAATACACCCGCATCACCACCTCCAAGGTGCCCGCGAATTTGGCCCGCGCATCCACCAAGCGGCGTGCGTACTCCAACGCGGCGGCGGGGTCGTTGATGGAGCACGGCCCCATCACCACGAGCAAGCGGTCATCCTCTCGCGCCATGATGCGGTGAATGCTGCGCCGCGTGTGGGTGATCAACTCCTCGACCTTGGTGCCTTGGATCGGAAAGAAACGGATCAAATGCTCAGGCGGGGGCAAGACGGTGATGTCTTTGATGCGCTGGTCATCGGTTTGACTGGTTTTTTCTGTGCCCATGGGCAATGCATTGGGCTGAACTTTGGACTTCATGGCATGAACTTTCAGTAGAGAAGGCCCCAACTCCCAAGGGCACACATCAAAGACCTGAGACCCCACAACAAGGGGTCCCCAAACGCAAAAACCGCCCTCTAGGGGCGGCCGGTGTGAATTTAAAACAAGTTGGATTCGTTCAAACTCTCTCAGCCGCCAAGCGGTGTGAGAAAGATCCTAAAAAATCCAACTGGAGAAAAAATCATCATGGTCAAAATATATCACAAAAAAATTGTGCCGCCAAACTTAACTTCATGGACATGGCACCTCACTGGAGCGCCTGAGCAATGGGTGCCTTGGCTAGCCTTCAAGCTCAGGCCGTTCCACCCACCGTCAAGCCTTCAATGCGCAAGGTCGGCTGACCCACGCCCACGGGCACACTTTGACCCTCTTTGCCACAGGTCCCCACGCCCGAGTCCAAATGCAAATCCGACCCAATCATGCTCACCCGCGTGAGCGCATCGGGACCATTGCCCACCAAGGTCGCCCCCTTCACGGGGTAGAGCAATTTGCCGTTTTCAACCCACCATGCTTGGCTTGTGGAGAAGACAAATTTACCCGAGGTGATGTCGACTTGTCCGCCACCAAAATTGCTGGCGTACAAACCGCGCTTCAAGCTCCCGATGATCTCAGCGGGGTCACGATCCCCACCGAGCATGTACGTGTTGGTCATCCTGGGCATGGGCAAATGCGCATAACTCTCCCGCCGACCATTGCCCGTGGGCTTGACGCCCATCAAGCGAGCATTCATCGTGTCTTGGATATAGCCTTGCAAAATGCCGTCTTCAATCAAAACATTGCGTTGACTCACCTCGCCTTCGTCGTCCACGTTCAAGGAGCCGCGTCGGTGCGAGAGCGTGCCGTCGTCAAGCACCGTGACCCCCTTGGCCGCCACGCGTTTGCCAATGCGTCCACTGAAAGCACTCGAGCCCTTTCGATTGAAGTCCCCCTCCAAGCCATGTCCGATGGCTTCGTGCAACAAAATGCCTGGCCATCCGGGGCCGAGTACCACGGGCATTTCTCCGGCCGGTGCGGCTCTGGCCTCCAAATTGGTCAAGGCGCACTGCACCGCTTCCTTTGCATAGTCGCCCAAGAGCGCATCATCAAAATACGCCAAACCGAAACGCCCACCACCTCCACTCGAGCCCGTCTCACGGCGAGCATTTTGCTCCACGATCACCGTGACACTCAAACGCACCAATGGCCGGATATCGGCCGCTCGCACCCCGTTGGCCCTGGCCACGAGCACGACATCGTGCTCCATGGATAAACTGGCCATCACTTGAACCACCCTTGGGTCCACGGCGCGGGCCATGCCTTCGACTTTTTCCAGCAGGGCCACCTTGGCCGCGCTGTCCATGCTGGCGATCGGGTCTTCGACACCATACAAGCGCCGGGCAGACGGCATTTTGCCGCGAGGCACCTTTTGGTGACCATGGCGCAGGGAGGCCGTGATGGTGCGCACCGTGCGTGCCGCGTCCAAGAGGCTGGCCCACGAGATATCGTCTGAATAGGCAAACGCTGTTTTCTCGCCACTGATCGCACGCACGCCGACACCTTGGTCAATGCTGAAGGACCCGGTCTTGACGATGCCTTCTTCCAAACTCCAACCCTCTGAGCGGGTGGTCTGAAAGTACAAGTCGGCATCGTCGACTTGGTGTTGCGTGATCTCGGCCAAGGCACGCTGGAGGTGACTCTCGTCCAGTCCAAAGGGCTTGAGCAACAAGTCCTGCGCGACTTGTTGTCGTTGCTGTGAGGCTGAGGCTGAAGGTTTGCTCGCACCCGGGGCTTGGTGCTGTGCTATGGGCGAGGCAAGCCCAGCCTCAAGGCTCAAGGCATGGTCATGGACCTGGGTCAGGGCAGTGAATATGGGGGAGGAGTTGTGCATCATATGACTGCATTGTAGGGGGTCTCTAGGCATGGGCCAACGACAGTCCCTGCAAAGCCCATGGGCAGACAAAGGGACTTGAGGCCTAGATAAGAGACTGCGCCCCTCACTCGCCCTGACGCGTCCTGGATCAAGACTGCACGAGCTGTTTGGCTTTGGAGACCGACATCAAGATCCCCAAACCAAAACCCAAGGTCACCATGGCCGTGCCGCCATAACTGATGAAGGGCAACGGCACACCCACCACCGGCAAAATCCCACTCACCATGGCCATGTTCACAAACGCGTAGGTGAAAAAAATCAAGGTGATGCTGCCTGCCAGCAAGCGGCTAAAGAGGGTGGGGCCATCCAGCGCAATGCTCAAACCGCGCAGAATCAAAAACACAAAACCCACGATCAATAAAATCGCCCCAAACAGGCCAAATTCCTCAGCATAGGAGGCAAACACAAAGTCTGTGGAATGCTCGGGGATGAAGTCCAAATGGGTCTGCGTGCCTTGCAAGAAACCTTTGCCAAAAATCCCCCCCGATCCAATGGCAATCATGCCTTGGATGATGTGAAAGCCCTTGCCCAGGGGGTCGCGCGAGGGGTCAAGGAGCGTACAAATGCGCTGCTGCTGGTACTCGCGCAACAGTGGCCAATGAAATTGATCCTCGCACAAGGTGGGCTCCAAGATCACCAAGGCCAAGATCAAACCTAAAAAAACCACCGCTGGTGGCACGATCAGGCGCCAACTCAGTCCCGCAAAGAAAATCACATAAAAGCCTGCAGACAGCACCAAGATGGCGGTGCCCAAATCGGGTTGCTTCACGATCAGGCCCACTGGCACGAGCAACAAAACGCCGGCCACCATGAAGTCCAAAGGACGCAGTTGACCCTCGCGCTTTTGAAACCACCACGACAGCATCATGGGCATGGCGATTTTCAAGATCTCACTGGGCTGAATCACCACCCCCACATACAGCCAACGCTTGGCGCCTTTTTTAGTGAGCCCAAAAAGCGCCACCGCAATCAGCAAGGCCACGCCCATGGTGTACAACGGCAACGCAAAGGCCATCAATCGATGCGGCGGAATTTGCGCCACCATGAACATGATCAAACACGCGAGCAACATGTTCCGTCCGTGATCCATGAAGCGCCCATCTCCCCCCCCGCCAGAGGAATACATGGTGAGCATGCCCGCGCAGGCGAGTAAAAACACAGCGACCAACAAAGGACCATCCAAGCCTTGAAGCATGAATTTCATTCGTTGATAGGGGTTGGGTTCTTCCAAAATGATCGACATGGGCTCTATTATCCATGGCAAGTGGGGCCAAAGCCCAGGAATTTTGTGGCTTTCTCACCCGCCGCCTCCTTCAGTCCATGGGACAATACCGCCCATGTATGCAATCTTTGAAGAAGCGGGCAAATACGCCAGCGGCAAAATCCTCTCTACCACCGACACCTCGGCTCAAATTGAACTCGAGACGGGCAAGCGCATCAAGGTCAAAAGTGCACTCTTGCTGATGCAATTTGAATCCCCTGCACCCACTCTTTTGTGGACCCAGGCTCAAGAGCTTCGTTTGGGCATGGAGACGGAACTCGCCTACGAGTTTGCCCAAGACGACGAGTTTGACTTCATCGAGTTGGCCAAAGAGTATTTCTCCAGCGACGCCAGCCTTGCGCAAAAACTCGCCAGCTTTCTCCTCCTCTTTGATGCCCCCCATTACTTTCGCCGACTCGGCAAGGGGCGCTTTAAAAAGGCCGCCCCCGAAGTGGTCGCCTTGGCGTTGGCAGCGATCGAGAAAAAACGCGCCCTCCAAGCCCAAACCGATCAATGGGCAGCAGACTTGGTGGCGGGTATCTGCCCAGACGCCATCAAAGCGCAACTCTACAAAATTTTATTCAAGCCCGACAAAAATGCCGCCGAGTACAAGGCGGTGGTCCAAGCCTCGCATGCGGCCCAACAACCCCCCTTGGTGTTGCTGCAATTGGCCCATGCCATGGGGTCGGCCTACGAGTTTCATTGGCAACGTTTTTTGTTTGACCAGTTCCCCAAAGGCGTCCAGTTCCCCCCTGAAGTACTGAACTTTGCACCGAGCGAGGCTTCTTTGGAGGGGCTTCAAGTGGCCACCGAACCCCTGGCGCAGGAGAGCGCTCACTCCGCCACCCCGGCCAAGGACGTTCACGCCTTTTCCATCGACGACTCCATGACCACCGAGATCGATGACGCGCTCTCGGTGAGCGGTTTGGGCACGGGCGTGGTGACCGTGGGGATTCACATCGCCGCGCCGGCCCTGGGCTTCTTGCCAGGACACGCGATGGACCACACTGCTCGCGAGCGACTCTCCACCGTTTACATGCCTGGCCAAAAAATCACCATGCTGCCCAAATCCGTGGTCGAGTCCTTTACCCTCAAAGCCGACCAACACTGCGCGAGCGTCTCTTTGTATGTCGTGCTGGATGAAGAGAGCTTGGAGACCCTGAAGAGCTTCACCCGCGTGGAGAAGGTCTTCATCAGCGCCAATTTGCGCTATGACCGCTTGGAAGAGTGGGTCAATCAAGCATGGCTTGAAGCTCAGCAGCCGCCCGAGGGCGACTTGAACCCGCCCCTTGAGCTCTTGCCCATCGAACATGCCCACGCCAAGTTGTCCTTTTTATACCGCTTGGCCTTGAAGCTCAAAGCCGCACGCGAAGTCGTGCGCGGCAAACCCGAGCGCTTTAACCAACCCGACTACCAATTCAAACTGGAACACCCAGGCTTGACGGAGATGGCCCCAGGGGACACCCCCACAGGAGACGAGCGTGTCAGCATCACGCCTCGGGTGCGGGGCAGTGGTTTGGATTTGATCGTGGCCGAGAGCATGATTTTGGCCAATTCAAGCTGGGGCCAATGGCTGGCCGCCTTGGGCGTGCCAGGCATTTACCGCTCCCAGCAAAGCATGCTCCCAGGTGTGAAAGTGCGCATGGGCACCAAGGCACTGCCCCACGCTGGCATTGGCGTGCCGAGTTACGCTTGGAGTACATCGCCACTTCGACGCTACACCGACTTGGTCAACCAGTGGCAAATTGTGGCTTGCGCCACCCACGGCAACACCGCTGCACTGGCCGCCCCCTTCAAGCCCAAGGACACCGATCTCTTTGCCATCATCTCCTCCTTTGAGTCCGCTTACAGTGCCTACAACAGCCACCAGCAAAGCATGGAGCGGTTTTGGACGCTCAAATACTTGCAGCAAGAAGGCATCACCGAGTCGGTGGCAAGCGTCATCAAGGCGATTGCAGGTTACCCCGTGCTCGCGCGTCTGGAACACTTGCCCTTGGTGCTCACGCTCACCACCGCCAAAACGCTCAACCGGGGCGAGCGTGTGGTCCTCAAATTGGACGGCATCGATTTGATTGCCTTGGACGTCAAAGCGCAGTACCTGAGCACCATCGAAGAGATCAGCGAGCGCGATGGCGCCAGTGAAGACTTCACCGACAACCCGTTCAAGTCCGAGGACGAGGATGCCGAGATGCAAGACGCCGACATGGCGGGGCCGCTCAGCCTGGCCCTTGAGTTGGAAGAGTCAGAGACGTTGGGGTTGGGGTTGGGGTCGGCCTCAACATCGCCCACCCTGGCCATCTCGAGCGAGTCAGGCCCAGCTCAGGAATAGGGCCATGGCCTACATGCAAAGCTCCATTGAAGTCTCCCGAACACGGCTGGGATGGAGTTGGCCCAACTTGCCGTTCAAAACCGCTTTGGGCTTGTCGCTGAGCACGCATGTGCTGATACTGTGCGCCGGTCTTGGGCTTTGGGCCACACAGGGCCGCGTGGTCAAGGGTGCGCCCATCCAGATTATTTTGGTCAACACCCAAGCGGTCATGGACTCCAATGAACGAGCTCAAGCCCTGGCACAAACCACTCTCCTGGGCGGAGGTGATTTGCTGAGCAAGTCACTCGCCTCCTCTCCCACTGAGAGTGTGCCGCAAATGCGCATGGGACTCGATCACGCCCCCAGCCAAGATCAGATCAAACGCTTGGAGGCCCAAGAGCGCGCCTTGATCACAAGCATCCAACAGCAACTCGAGCGCGCACCGGCGTTTTGGGAGCGCACGCCAAACCCAGCACAAGAACAAAAACGCCAAGCCATGCTCAAATGGCTCGGACAAATCCAAGAGCGCATTCAAGAACAAAACGCGAGACCCAAGCGCCGCTATCTCTCGCCTTCGACCAAAGAGGTGAACTATGCGCAGTACTACGTGGGCGTGAAAAGTAAAATCGAGGCCACCGGCACGCAGTTTTTTCCTCAAGTGGCGGGGCGCAAGTTGTATGGCTCGCTCACCATGATGATGAGCATCAATGCGCACGGGGAGGTCGTTCAAAGTGAGGTGCTGCAAAGCTCAGGATCTGGCGAGCTCGATCGCCGAGCCTTGGCCATCGTGCGCCGAGGAGCGCCCTATGGTGAGTTTCCAATCGAGGTGCGTCGCGATGCCGATGAGTTGGCCATTGTCAGTGTGTTTCACTTCACCCCCGATGGCTTGGTGAGCAAAGAGTTTGCCGACGAATGAAAGCCGTTCAATTTTTCACCCGCTTGAAGTGGGAGCTCCTGCGGCTCTTTAAAACAGGGGTCTTGGTTTTAGTGCTGCTGCAATTGTTTTTTTTCAGCAAAGTCTTGTTGATGCGTTGGGTTGACCCCGAGTCCACGAGTTTTGAGAGAAGCGAGATGGCTCGATTGGCAAGCCACTCTGCTGTACTCTATTGGTCTCAGAACTGGGTGCCTTATGACAAAATATCGGTCCACTTGAAACGCGCTGTCATTGTCTCAGAAGACGATTTGTTTGCCACCCACAATGGCGTGCAATGGGCCGCCGTGGAGCATGCTTGGCAAAAAAATCAATCCCAGCAAGAGCTTGCTCAAAAGTCCCCAAACGCACGCCCCCTGCACATCGTGGGGGGGTCAACCATCACGCAGCAGTTGGCTAAAAATCTGTTCTTGAGTGGTGAGCGCAACTTGGTGCGCAAAGGACAAGAGTTCTTGATCACCTTGGCGCTTGAGAGTGTCCTCAGTAAAAAAAGAATTCTAGAAATTTATTTGAATCACGTGGAATGGGGCGAAGGTGTGTTTGGTGCGCAAGCCGCGAGTTTGCATTATTTTCACAAACCGGCGGCTCAACTCACGCCTCAAGAAGCCGCCAGGCTGGCCGTCATGCTCCCACGTCCCAAGTATTTTCAAAAGCTCCCCAATTCGGTCTATGTGCAAAACCGCGCCGAGCAAATCACGGCCAGGGCAAGCCAAGCGGTGCTGCCATGATGATCTTAGGGATCGATCCTGGACTTCAATGCACGGGCTTTGGCGTGATTGAGTCACAAGCCCAACGCGTGCGCTATGTGGCCAGTGGCACCATCAAAACCACCCACTTGCCCACCCAAGACTTGCCCCAAAGAATCAAGGCGATCTTTGACGGCGTGAGCCAAGTCGCGCAGCAGTATCAAGTGGAGCAAAGCGCCATTGAGATCGTGTTTGTGAACAACAACCCCAAGTCAAGCCTGCTCTTGGGTCAAGCACGAGGGGCGTGCTTGAGTGCTTTGGTATTTCACAATTTACCGGTCACGGAGTACACGGCGCTGCAGATGAAAAAATCCATCGCTGGGCATGGCAAAGCCCAAAAAGCCCAGGTGCAAGAAATGGTCAAACGCTTGTTGAATTTGGATCGGCTGCCTGGCACCGATGCTGCCGACGCGTTGGGGCTGGCCATCACGCACGCCCAAGTCGCTTGGGTGCAGTCCAACACCGGACTGGCCGCCAAGCTCAGTTCCAGCAACACGGGACAGATGAAACACGGGCGAAGCAGATGATCAAGGTCTAGCTGACCAATGCTCTTTGTTCCCAATTGCCTGCGCAGGAATACAGATCGCTCGCCGATGAACTGGGTGTCTTCAAGAGGGTGACTCTGTGCGTGTCAGCACATCGTTTGTCTGATCTGTAAAGCGCAAGACCCATGCTTGCGAACCAACACCAACTCACCACGCACTCGCGAGTTCAGCCAAGCCTTTGGGCGCTTTTTTCTCATCCTCAAAGCTCACCCATTCATAGGACTCGGGGCTGGCCAGCAAAGCTCTCAGCAACTCATTGTTCATGGCATGCCCAGAGCGAAACGCGCTGTAAGAGGCCATCAAGGGACTGCCCAAGATGTACAAGTCACCCATGGCGTCTAAAATTTTGTGTTTGACAAACTCATCGTCATAGCGCAAACCGTCGGTGTTGAGTACGCGGTAGTCGTCCATCACAATGGCGTTGTCCAATCCCCCACCGAGGGCCAATCCTTTGGAGCGCATCATCTCCACATCTTTGGTGAATCCGAAGGTCCTGGCGCGTGCAATGTCTTGGGCGTAGCGACCTGACTCCATGTCAAACACCACACGTTGACCCGTGGAATCCACCGCCGGGTGATGAAAATCAATCTCAAAACTCAAGCGAAAGCCATGATAGGGCGAGAGACTTGCCCATTTTTCATTGGCACCCTCACCGTGACTGACTTTGATCTCTTTTAAAACACGCAGTATTTTTTTGGGTGCGTTTTGTAGCTCAATGCCTGCCGACTGGAGCAAAAACACAAAGGAGGCTGCAGAGCCATCCAAAATCGGCACCTCTTCGGCAGAGATGTCGACATGCACGTTATCAATCCCCAAGCCACACAGCGCAGACATCAAATGCTCAATGGTGTGCACCTTCACGCCACCATTGGAGATGGTGGAGGCCAAGCGCGTGTCGCTCACACTCGTGGCTCGCACGGCAATGTCCACGGGTTGGGGTAAATCAATGCGGCGAAACACGATGCCCGTGTTGGCCTGGGCCGGGCGCAGGACCAACTCCACACGCTCACCGCTGTGAAGACCGACCCCGACTGCGCGGGTCATGGAACGAAGGGTTCTTTGTTTTAACACCGCTCAATTTTAACCGCTTGCACCAAGCTTGCTTGTGAACACGCTCTAAAGACTCACCACCCCAAGGCACCTGATCGACCCCCACCGATCGATAAAAACCCAGGCTCCTGGGGCGCAGAGCAGGCTTGCAGGGAACTGTTGAGCCCTCTGCAAGCCCCAACCCTCAATCGGCTTGTTTTCTTAAAAAAGCCGGGATTTCATAGTCATCCATGCCACCAGAGGCCAACGCATCGACTTTGGCCGCGGCTTGGACACGGTTGGTGCGCCAAACGCTCGGCACGGCCATGTCCGTGTAATTGGGCGTCACAGGGGTGCGCGCGCTTGGCGCACTGGAGGTGCTGGGCGTTGTCGAACTGGAGGCACTGGGGGCACTGGGCATGGTGGCCGTCACTTCGACGCGAGTCGGCGCGCTGGGCTCAGGCGCACTGGGTGCCAAGAACGTGGGCACGGGCATGTCCTGGGCCGGACTTGGGGTGCTGTGCGCAGGGGTCATGGGCGCAAACGAGGTTGGCAAAATTGCAGGAGGCTGCGACAACATCGGGTGCGGTGTGTAGTGAGGAGACACCATCAAGGGGGTGTTGTCGGTCCCTGTTCTGATGACCTGCAGATTTTGCGCTTGACGCTTGCCGGGAGACGACAAGCCCGTGGCCACCACCGTCACACGAATTTCGTCACCCAAGGCGTCGTCGTAAGCGGTTCCATAAATCACGTGTGCATCATTGGAGGCATAGGCACGAATGGTGTTCATGGCTTCACGCGACTCGGACAACTTCAAGCCGCCTTTGGCCGCGGTGATGAGCACGAGCACGCCTTTGGCACCACTCATGTCAACCCCTTCCAAGAGTGGGCAAGCCACGGCTTGTTCAGCGGCAATGCGCGCGCGGTCTGCACCGCATGCACTGGCCGTGCCCATCATGGCTTTGCCTTGCTCGCTCATCACGGTGCGCACGTCTTCAAAGTCCACGTTCACCAAGGCTTCCACGTTGATGATCTCGGCAATGCCACCCACCGAATTGCGCAGCACATCGTTGGCAAACGCAAACGCCTCGTCTTGGGAGACATCATCGCCAAAGACTTGCAGCAATTTTTCATTGAGCACAATGATCAAGGAGTCAACGTTTTCTTCGAGCTCATTCAAGCCCGCTTCGGCGTGACTCATGCGTCGGTTTCCTTCCCAGTCAAAGGGCTTGGTCACGACGCCAACGGTCAAGATGCCCATCTCTCTGGCGACACGGGCCACCACGGGTGCGGCTCCCGTTCCTGTGCCCCCGCCCATACCAGCTGTCACGAAGAGCATGTTGCAGCCTTCGAGCATGCCGCGAATGTCCTCCACAGCCGCTTCTGCTGCCTCACGGCCCCGCTCGGGCCTGCTGCCCGCACCCAAGCCGGTTTGACCGAGTTGGATGATCTTGTGAGCCGAGCTCAATTTCAAGGCTTGGGCATCGGTGTTGGCACAAATGAACTCCACCCCTTTGACCCCACTTTTGATCATGTGCTCAACCGCGTTGCCGCCACCACCACCCACACCAATCACCTTGATTTGGGTGCCTGCGTTGAACTCTTGGACTTCAATCATTTCTATAGTCATTGTTAACTCCCATTCTCAATTTTTTTGCAGTTGCTCGATCTGTTGATAGTTGTCTTTTTTTAACTTGTTTTTTTTATTTGATTCTTCACGCCTGACGTCATCAGGCCCTTATCCGCTCCCACTCGTGAGCGGGGGGGCCAGCGGCAAATGCTCGCCCCCATGCGACTTGACTGCCCTCGTGGGGACCAAAGGTTTCAATGCAATGCTCATTAAAAGTTCCCCACAAACCAGTCCTTGACTGCACCAAAAGCGGTTTTCATCGACCCATTTTTTTGCGCCACTTTGAAGCCCCTCAAACGCCCCATGCGGGCTTCTTCCAACAGACCCATCACGGTGGCGGCTCTGGGCTGCGAGACCATGTCGGCCAAGGCGCCAGCGTAATTGGGTACGCCACGGCGCACGGGCTTGAGGAAAATATCCTCTCCAAGCTCCACCATGCCAGGCATCAAGGCACAACCGCCCGTGATCACGATCCCGGAGGAGAGCACCTCCTCAAACCCAGAGTCGCGAATGACTTGTTGCACCAAGGCATAAATTTCTTCCACCCGGGGCTCAATGACGCCGGCCAAGGCTTGCCTGCTGAGCATGCGAGGACCGCGGTCTCCCAGTCCGGGCACTTCGACTTGTACCTCTGGATCGGCCAACAATTGCTTGGCATAGCCAGATTCGACTTTGATGTCCTCGGCGTCCTTCGTGGGCGTTCTGAGGGCCATGGCAATATCGCTCGTGATCAAGTCACCGGCGATGGGAATCACCGCGGTGTGACGGATCGCCCCGCCCGTGAAAATCGCCACGTCGGTCGTGCCCGCACCAATGTCCACCAAAGCCACGCCCAACTCTTTTTCATCGTTGGTGAGCACCGAGCGACTCGAGGCCAGGGGGTTGAGCATGAGCATGTCCACATCCAAGCCGCAGCGGCGCACACACTTCATGATGTTTTCTGCGGCACTTTGCGCACCAGTGACGATGTGCACCTTGGCCTCGAGCCGAATACCGCTCATGCCAATGGGCTCCTTCACGTCTTGGCCATCGATCACGAACTCTTGAGGCTCGACGAGCAAGAGGCGTTGATCGGTGGAGATATTGATCGCTTTGGCCGTTTCCACCACACGCGCCACATCGGGCGCGGTCACCTCTCGGTCCTTGACCGCCACCATGCCACTGGAGTTGATGCCGCGGATGTGGCTGCCGGTGATGCCGGTGTAGACCCGCGTGATTTTGCAGTCGGCCATCAACTCGGCCTCTTTCAAGGCTTGTTGGATGCTTTGCACGGTGGCGTCGATATTGACCACCACGCCCCGCTTTAACCCGTTGCTTTGCGACACACCCAGGCCGGCAATTTTGAGCTCGCCGCCCGCGAGCACCTCGGCCACGACGACCATCACTTTGCTGGTCCCAATGTCCAGACCAATCACCAAATCTTTGTACTCTTTTGCCATATTGACCTCTGACTTACCTCTTCAACATCTGTGAGTCCACGGTAGTGATGCCCTTCAAACGAAGGGCATAACCATGGTCGTGGCGTAAATCTGCAGACTCCAACGCACTGACTTGCCGGTCATAGCGCTCACTCACCTGGGGCAAGGTTTGCGTAAAGTCATTCACCCGAGAGGCAATCTCTTGGGGATCGCCTCGCCCAATTTCCACCTTGCCACCGTTGGTGAGCCTCGCGCTCCAGCTGCCTCGCTCACTCAAATTGAACTCACGCACATCCAAACCCATTTTTTTAAACTCCGGCCTCACCATCTCAAACACCTGGAGCACCAAGCTTGACTGGTTATCGGGTCCACTCAATTTGGGCAAACCGTCGTCATCGACCTCTCCCCAATTGGCATCGAAGACTTCGCCTTGTTCATTGAGCAGTCGGCCCTCGCCCTCTTGACCCCAAAACGCAGCGGGTTTGTGTTCCTGCAAGGACACGCGGATGCGATTGGGAAACTCGCGCTCCACCACCGCTTTTCGCACCCAGGGAATGCTTTGGAATATTTGCTGGGCATGGACCAAATCAACCGTGAAAAAGTTCCCCTTGATCTGCGGCGTGACGTTGGCTCGAATGGTGAGCACATTGTTGTGCTCCACCTCGCCGCTCAAGGTCATGGCCGTGATGGAAAAGAGGGGCAATCGGATCAATCCCCACATCAGGCCGAGGAGCACCAACACAGCAAAAAGCGACATCAAAACACGGGTCATGAATTGCATGAGTCGAATATCGATGGCGATGGGCTCGGGCTCAACCACGCGGTGAGTGCGGATATGGCGCGTCATCCCTCACCTCCCGCAATGGCGGCACTGGCTTTACTGGCCAGCCATTCTCCCGACTTCCAACTGTTGGCATGGTTGCCGAGTTGCGCCAAACTTAAAATCTTCAAACACAAGGCCTCATAACTCAAGCCCGACGCCTTGGCCGACATGGGCACCAATGAGTGACTGGTCATTCCAGGTGAGGTGTTCATCTCCAATAAAAAGGGCACGCGCCGCTTGGTGCACCACATCAAGTCTGCTCGCCCCCAGCCCCGGCAACCCAAGGCTTGGTAAGCGGCCAAAGACAAGTCCTGCACTTCTTTTTCAACCGTTTCTGGAAGACCACTCGGACAAGCATACTTCACCGCATCGGTGAAGTATTTATTCTCAAAATCGTAGTCCCCTTGGGGTGCCTCGATCTTCACCACCGGCAGCGCTTTCACGTCTGCACCAACGCCAATCAGAGGACAGGTGAGCTCCAGGCCCTCGATGAACTGCTCACACAAGACTTGGTCGTCGTACTTTTTGGCCAACACCACAGCGTGCTCAAATTCGGCCAAGTTGTTCACTCGGCTCACCCCAATGGAGGATCCCTCGTGAGGCGGCTTGACAATCAAGGGATACCCCAGTGTGTTGGCAATGTGTTCGAGCTTGTCTTTCAGTGGGCGAATCGAACCTGGGCCTGGTCTTGCGGCCTCGGCCAAATCCATCTCCCCAATCACCACACTCTCGGGTGTGCGCAACCCCACGGCGGTCCAAACCCGCTTGGTCATCACCTTGTCCATCGCCAAGGCCGAGGCCATGACGCCAGAGCCAGTGTAAGGAATACCCAGCACCTCCAGTGCTCCTTGCACGGTACCATCCTCGCCCAAACGGCCATGCAAGGCGATGAAAGCATGGGTAAATCCCTCGTCGACCAACGCTTGCAAGGGCCTCTGCGCTGGATCGAACGCGTGAGCATTGACGGCACACGACTTCAAAGCGGCAAGCACACCATTGCCCGACATCAAGGAAATCTCCCGCTCCATGGAGCGTCCGCCCATGAGCACCGCCACTTTGTCTGTGGGCGCTAGGCCAACGGGCGCCACGGTTCTGTCCAGAGCGCTCATGCAGCCTCCTTTGCCACATGGGCCAACATCATGGCAGGCACTTGTCCGATCGAGCCCGCGCCCAAGCACATCACCACGTCGCCGTCCTGGGCAAGATCGAGCATTTGATGGCTGATTTCTTCCAATGAATTGGAAAGCGCCACTTGCTCAAAACCTTGCACTCGCAAACTGCGCATCAACGCTCGCGAGTCTGCCGCCACGATGGGGGCTTCTCCCGCTGCATAGACCTGGGTCAAACACACCCAATCGGCCAACTGGAGGACACGAACAAAGTCTTCAAAACAGTCACGCGTTCGGGTGTAGCGGTGGGGCTGAAACGCCAAGAGCAACCGGCTCTTGGGAAATGCACCTCGCGCCGCTTGCAGCGTGGCTCGCAACTCCACGGGGTGATGCCCATAGTCCTCAATCAAGGTAAAACTTCCACCGGTTTTGGCGGGCAGTTGGCCGTGATTTTGAAATCGCCGCCCCACACCCGTGAAGTTCTTGAGCGCTGCTTGCACCGCCTCATCGGGGATGTTGAGCTCTACGGCAATGGCAATGGCGGCCAAGGCGTTTTGCACATTGTGCATGCCCGGCAAGTTGAGCTCAATGTCCATGTCGGGCAGCGTCACACCGTTGCTGCGCAACACGGTGAACTGCATGCGTGTGCCCAACGGCCTCACATTCACTGCACGCACTTGCGCGCCCTCACTCAAACCATACGTGGTGATGGGCCTGCTCACCGAGGACAAGATGGAGTTCACCGCGGGGTCATCCACACAAAGCACCGCCGCGCCATAAAAAGGCATCCGGTGCAAAAATTCAATGAAGGCACTCTTGAGTTTTTCAAAATCATGCCCGTAGGTCTGCATGTGGTCTTCATCGATGTTGGTGACCACCGCCATGATGGGGAGCAAATTGAGAAATGAGGCGTCCGACTCGTCGGCCTCCACCACGATGTAGTCGCCCGAGCCCAATTGGGCATTGGCACCCGCACTGTTGAGCTTGCCCCCAATCACAAAGGTGGGGTCTAGACCCGCTTGGGCCAAGACACTGGTCACCAAACTCGTGGTGGTGGTCTTGCCATGGGTGCCTGCGATGGCGATGCCGGTTTTTAATCGCATCAATTCTGCAAGCATCACGGCGCGTGGCACCACGGGGATGAGCTTGGCGTGGGCGTGGACGACCTCTGGGTTGTCCTCAGACACGGCGGAAGAAATCACCACCGCGTCAGCGCCTTCAAGGTGCTCAGGCGCATGCCCAATGTGGGTTTTGATGCCAAGGGATGCGAGTCGCTTGAGAACTGCAGAATCGTTCAAATCAGAGCCCGAGATCTCGTAGCCCAAATTCAGTAAAACTTCGGCAATGCCACTCATGCCCGCCCCGCCCAGACCCACAAAATGGATGTGTTTGATCGCATGCTTCATGCACCCTCCCCCACCAATTGGGTGCAAGCGTGGACCATGGTCTGGACCGCTTGGGTTTGTCTGAGGGCGTGTGCTTTTTGCGCCATGGCCAATAGACTGGGTCTGGTGACAGAGCCGAGCAACTGGGCCAAGCGCTCGGGCGTCAACTCACCTTGCGCCATGAGCCACGCCGCGCCCGATTGCGATAAAAATTCTGCGTTGCGGGTTTGATGATCATCCACGGCATGGGGAAAGGGCACCAACAACGATGCCACACCCACGGCAGCGATCTCGGTGACGGTGCTCGCCCCTGCTCGGGAGATGATCAAGTCGACATGGGCCATTGCACTCGCCATGTCGTCAATGAAGGCCGTGAGATGAACCTCAGACGCCAAGCCCAGGGCAGCGTAGCACGACTGCAAGGCTTCAATTTGTTTGGCGCCACTTTGATGGGTGAGAAGGGGTCGGTGCTCTTGGGGCATCAACGCCAATGCAGCGGGCACCAATTCATTCAAGGCTTGTGCACCCAAACTGCCCCCCACCACCAAAACGCGCAAGGCGCCTTGGCGCTCACTGTAGCGAGTCTCAGGGCTTGCTTGCACGTTGAAGGCTTCACGCAAGGGGTTGCCTATCCACCGACCTTTGGCCAATGCATTGGGAAAAGCGCAATAGACCTCGGTGGTCAATTTGGCCAAAAGGCGATTGGCCATGCCTGCCACGGAATTTTGCTCGTGCAGCATCAAGGGGCGACGACACAGCCAACTCGCCAGTCCTCC
Source organism: uncultured Burkholderiales bacterium (assembly GCA_903864315.1). Lineage (GTDB taxonomy): Bacteria > Pseudomonadota > Gammaproteobacteria > Burkholderiales > Burkholderiaceae_C > Limnohabitans. Next base: position 25,068 of record CAIPFK010000093.1, read on the forward strand.
TGGCGCGCTCACATAGCCACCAAACCCGATCACCACGTGGGGACGCAGCTTCCTGATCACGCCCACGCTTTGAATCACGGCCCTCAACAGGGCAAAAGGCATGAGCAGTTTGGTGCGCCAACCTTTGGAGCGCACGCCTTTGAAAGACACGGCATGAAAGGGGAAGTCTTCACGCGGCACGAGTTGACTCTCCATGCTCGGTGCTTGCGTCCCAAGCCAATCCACTTGCCAGCCTAAAGTTGCCAGCGCTTGCGCCAGGGCCAGACCCGGGAAGATATGTCCACCAGTTCCTCCGGCCATGATGAGTGCCTTGGGCATCATGATCGCCCCCCATGCATTTTGATGCGGTTTTCATAATCGACCCGCATCACAACGGCAATGGAGATCACATTCAAGATGATCGCTGAGCCCCCAAAGCTCATGAGTGGCAAAGTCAATCCTTTGGTGGGCAATGCGCCCAAGTTCACCCCAACATTGATGAAGGATTGAAAGCCCACCCAGATGCCCACGCCTTGCGCAAACAGGCCCGCAAAGACTTGATCCATGGCGATGGCTTGTCGGCCGATGTACATGATGCGGCGTGTGAGCCACATGAAGAGACCAATAACACAAACCACGCCAACAAAGCCAAACTCTTCGCCGATCACGGCCAACAAAAAGTCGGTGTGTGCTTCAGGCAGCCAATGCAGTTTTTCAACACTGCCACCGAGACCCACGCCAAAGATCTCACCTCGACCAATAGCAATGAGCGAATGCGACAGTTGGTAGCCTTTGCCCATGGAGTACTTTTCGCTCCATGGATCGAGGTAGGCAAAAATACGCTCACGTCGCCAGTCAGAAAAATAGATGATCGATCCAAACACCGCCACCACCACGAGTGCGATCAAAAAGAACATCCGTGCATTGACGCCGCCCAGGAACAAAATGCCCATGGCAATCACCGCAATCACCATGAAGGCGCCCATGTCGGGTTCCATCAAAAGCAACCACCCCACCAAGGCCACCGCAATGGCCATGGGAATGACGGAGGTGAAAAACTTTTCTTTCACTTCCATTTTTCTGACCATGTAGTCCGCTGCATAAAGCAAAACGCCAAATTTCGCCAACTCAGAGGGCTGAAAATTCATGATCCCCAGTGAAATCCAGCGCCGAGCACCGTTGACCTCGCGCCCCACATAGGGCACGACCACCAAGACCAAGAGGATCAATGAGGCCACAAAAATTTGTTTGGCGTGCTTTTCCCAAGTCTGCAGTGGCACAAGGAATGCGCAGACCCCGACAGCCATCGACAGGCCCAGGGCAAACAAATGGCGAACCAAAAAATGGGTCTGCGAGTAGTTGGCAAATTTCGGGTCGTCTGGCATCGCAATCGAGGCCGAGTACACCATGATGAGGCCCCACATCATGAGACCCAGGCTCACAAAGAGCAAAGGTTGATCAAACGCTTTGACCTGCACAGGGTAAGAACTGGTGGCCGAGAATTGCACACCATGCACGCGAACGGGCAGCACATCACTGCCGCCCCACTCTGAACCCTGCGTGTCCTTGTTGCGCCAAAACGCCAAGCGTTCCAGCCAAGTGCCACCCATGCGTGCCTCACTCATGGAGCACCTCCTGCATCTTGCACCATCGTCTCGTGGTGCTCTTGAGGAGATGCCTGGGGTGAAACTTGGGGTGAATTGTCGTGTAAGGCTTGGAGCGATTCTTGCCCCAATTGTCTCAATTGGCTCAAATTGTTCACCGCTTCTTCAAACACCTGCGCTCGGTGGGCATAGTCTTTGAACATGTCAAAACTCGCACACGCTGGCGAGAGCAGCACCAAGTCGCCTGTTTTCGTGAGCTCTTGCGCCGCACTCACCGCTTGCGCCAAGCTTTGCACACAGACCATGGTTTTACCCAAAGGTTCGAGCACGTGTTGGATCTTGGGTGCATCTTCGCCCATCAAAATCACCGCCTTCACGTGCTGCTCAACGGGGCCGAGCAGTGGCGAGAAATCCTGTCCCTTGCCCACTCCACCCAAAATCACCACCAAGGGCCCCTCTTGTCCCAACGCATTCAAGGCCGCACAGGTGGCACCAACATTGGTGCCTTTGCTGTCGTCCACGTACTGAACACCGTCCAAGACCCGGATGGTTTGGATGCGATGCGACTCGCCACCATAGTCCTTCAAGGCATGGAGCATGGGTGCCATGTGCGCGCGCGTTGTGCATGCCAGCGCCAAAGCCGCCATGGCATTCAAGGCATTGTGGGGCCCACGGATTTTCAAGGCATCCAAGGGCATCAAGCGCTGAATGGGTATCGGCTCCAGATCCAAAGCACTGGGTTTGACCCCCACCTCGGCATCTTTGGCGCGCACCAACCAGACCATGCCTGCGCTGTGCTCCAGACCAAAATCTCCGGCTCGCTCGGGTGCTTGAGCACCATACTCCACCCACTGGGGCAAGGCTTCACGGGCGGCGCGACCCAACGCGCTTTTGGGCTTGTGCACCATGGATTTGGCGGACAAGGTGGGACGCAAGGCGGCCATCTCGGCATCGTCTCGATGGATCACTCGACAGGTGTTTGCCGCGAATAGACCAACCTTGGCCGCACGGTACTCCTGCATGTCTTGGTGCCAATCCAAATGATCCTCACTGATATTGAGGATCACCGCCGCGGTGGGCTCAAACTCGGTGACGCCAAAGGCCTGGAAGCTTGAGATCTCCAGCACCCAAACCTCGGGCAATGCTTGCTCGCTTTGCCACACTGGACGCACCGGCTCGAGCGCGACGTGTGCCTCACCCAAGGTCGCCTCTCCATCCTCATCCAGACCGGCGCCGTCGGCCATGTCAGACTCGGCGTCTTGGTCATGAGCTTCTTGGTCATGAGCTTCTTGTGCAGGCTCATCTTGAGCTTGCAGCTCTTGGTGCTGCATCACTGCATCCGGCACGTCCAAGCCCTCAGCCGCATGGCCTGGTTGCGCGCTGTTCGCACTCTCTTGGGGTGGGTGCAACTCAGCAGCTGCCGGCAAAGTGCCGATCCCGTCCAAGTCGGGCAAGTGCTCAACAGACTTGAACTCACGCAAGCTTTGCAAATCTTGCTGCGTCAAATAGGTGAGCAATGTGCCAAGCAGTGTGGGTCCAATGTTCCCCGCCATGGCCACGCGCTTCTTGGCTTTTTGTAGCATTTGAGTGCACAAACTCGTCACTGTTGTTTTACCGTTGGTGCCCGTCACCACCAAGACATCAGGGCGGTAGTGTGCGTGCGCTTTGAGGTCGTTGAGCGCCTGGGCAAAAAGGCTCAACTCATTGCCTAGTTTCAAGCCTTGGGCTTGGGCCTCCAGCCAAAGTGCGCTCACACTTTGAGGACTCAGCCCCGGGCTCTTGTACACCCCGTCAAAATTCGCCAATGTGAGGAGAGTAGGCTCCAAGCCTGCACTCACGAAGTGAACCTGGGGGAGCTCTTGCCTCAAACTCTTGAGTTGCGGGGGCTCCTCTCGGGTGTCCGCCACCCAGACGCTCGCCCCACAAAACACAGCCCAACGGGCCATGGCAAGACCGGAGTCTCCAAGTCCCAAAATGAGCAGATGTTGATGAGCGAGTTCGAGCATGGTGCGTCTCTTACCTCAACTTCAAGCTAGACAATCCCACCAAGCACAGCAGCATGGTGATGATCCAAAACCGCACCACCACTTGGGTCTCTGGCCAGCCGATTTTTTCAAAATGGTGGTGCAAGGGCGCCATCCTCAAAATCCGTCTCCCTTGCCCGTATTTTTTCTTGGTGTATTTGAAGTAGGACACTTGCACCATCACCGACAAGGCTTCAACGACAAAGATCCCCCCCATGATGGAGAGGACAATTTCTTGGCGCACAATGACCGCCACGGTGCCCAAGGCCGCGCCCAAGGCCAGCGCCCCCACATCCCCCATGAAGACCTGTGCCGGATGGGTGTTGAACCATAAAAACGCCAAGCCCGAGCCGGCCATGGCCGCACAAAAAATCAACAACTCCCCTGCCCCTGGGATGTAGGGAATGATCAAATAGCGCGAATAGACTGAGCTGCCCGTCACATACGCAAAGACCCCCAAGGCCGAGCCCACCATCACCACAGGCATGATGGCCAAGCCATCGAGCCCATCGGTCAAGTTCACGGCGTTGCTAGACCCGACAATCACCAAATACGTCAAAATCACAAATCCGAGCACCCCCAATGGATAACTCACCTCTTTCATGAAGGGCAGCATCAGGCCCGCTTTGGGCGGCAAACTCAAATCAAAGCCGGAAGAAATCCAACTCCAAAAAAGCTCCACCACTTTGTAGTTGCTGCTCTCGGAAATACTGAACACCAAATAAAGCGCTGCACTCAAGCCAATGAGGGACTGCCAAAAATATTTCTCTCCTGAACGCATGCCTTCGGGGTCTTTTCTGACGACTTTTCTCCAGTCATCCACCCAACCGATGGCACCAAAACCAAAGGTGACGATCATCACAATCCAGACAAACCGATTTGACCAGTCTGACCACAACATCGTGGCCACGGCGATGCCAATCAAAATCAACACCCCGCCCATCGTGGGCGTGCCCGATTTGCTCAAGTGACTCTCCATGGCGTATTCACGAATGGGCTGGCCAATTTTGAGCTCAGTGAGTCGACGAATCACATAGGGACCCGCCGCCAAGCCAATCAACAAGGCTGTCAAGGCCGCCATCACCGCTCGAAATGTGATGTATTGAAATACCCGGAAAAATCCCAGGTCCGGGGACAAACTCTGCAACCACTGGGCCAAGATCAAGAGCATGAAAGACCCTTCTGGGTTGCGCTTTGCGATAAAACATGTTGAACCACGCGCTCCATGCGCATGTAACGAGAACCTTTGACCAACACACTGCCACAGCGCTCTAACTGCACATCCAGTGCTGCCAGCAATTGGGTCAATCCTGCCGCTGTGGGCTCGAAAGCGTTGGGACAAGTTGTCTCTTGACTTGGGGGCTGGGGCGCAAATGCGCGTGCACTGCATTGGGACAAATCACCCATGGTGAGGAGCACCTCGATGCCACAAGCGCTGGCGTATTTGCCCACCTCCTCGTGGTATTGCTCGCCACTCTCGCCCACCTCCCCCATATCTCCAAGCACGAGGACATGGGGTTTGGGCAAATTTTTGAGCACATCAATGGCCGCCAACACCGAGTCGGGATTGGCGTTGTAGGTGTCGTCTACCAAGGTGATGATGCCCGTGGTGGTGCTCACCTGGTGCAGTTGCCCTCGACCCGACACGGCCCGAAAGGATGCGATCCCCTCAGACACCGCGCTCAAGGGCACACCCAAACTCACACAGCACGCCACACTGGCCAGTGCATTGTCCACATTGTGTTCTCCCGCCATGTGCAGCATGAGGCTCACCTCTCCTTGGGGCGTCAAAACCTGCAGCGAATAGTGCCCGCCCAACCAGTCATGGTCCAAGAGTTGAACCTGCGCACCAGGCTTGCGACCAAACATGCAACAAGACGCCTGGCCAGCCATGGTGGTCCAAAGCGGCGCATAGGCATCGTCCATGGGGAACACGGCCACACCGCCTTTTCTCAACGCTTCTAGGACATGGCCGTTTTCTATGGCCACAGCCTCGACACTGCCCATGAACTCTTGGTGCTCGCGTTGTGCATTGTTGACCAAGGCCACTTGAGGGGAGACCCAACGCGCCAAGTTGGCAATCTCCCCTTCGTGGTTCATGCCAAGCTCCAGCACGCCCACGCGGTGGTGAGCTCTCAAGCGCAACAAGGTGAGGGGCACGCCAATGGCATTGTTGAAATTGCCTTGGGTGGCCAATGCGGCTTGCCCCATCCAGGCGCGCAAAATGCTGGCCACCATTTGGGTCACGGTGGTTTTGCCGTTGCTGCCGGTCACCGCAATCAGTCCCAGATCAAACTGCGCTCTCCACGCATGGGCAATCTCACCCAAGGCCAAGGTGGAGTCCTCCACCTCAAAGCCTGGCAGACCAGCCTTTAAAAGCCCACTGTGTGCGACTGCACCGACTGCACCCTTGTCTTTGACTTGACCCAAATAATCATGCCCATCGAATTGTTCGCCCTTGAGCGCGATGAAGAAGTCACCCGGCAATAGACTTCTCGAATCGGTTTGAATCCGAGCGATGAGGCGAGCTTCACTGGGCTTTGCGCCAAGTTCGCCGCCAGCAACACCACCCACCTCGCGCGCCTTCAGCGGTGGGCTGCCCGCCATGAAGCCGCGCAACTGCGACCAGCTCAAATTCATGGGCAGGAAGGGATCTTTCGGATTGTCAACATTGGCAAGCTTGGCCTGAACCTCGCCTGAGCGCGCGTGCGCGCTCGGTGTGGACCCATGGGAGCCGGGTTGTTGCAGGACCTCGCTCATCACGATCTCCCTTCACTGGTGCAAAGCGCTTGGCGATTGGCGCGCTCACGCTCCAAGGCCCTGGCCACCACCTCTTGATCGCTGAAGGGCAGTCTGACACCCGACACCTCTTGGTAGGATTCATGCCCTTTACCGGCCACCAAGACCCAGTCCTTTTGCGCGGCTTTTGAGAGGGCCCATTCGATGGCCCGTTTTCTGTCGACCTCACGGTGGGCACCCACCTGGGTCATGCCCGATGCAATGTCTTCGATGATGGCGAGCGGGTTTTCATGCCTGGGGTTGTCCGAGGTGAGCACCACCTGATCGGCCAGGGTCTGGGCCGCGTGTCCCATCAAAGCTCGCTTGGAGCGGTCTCGCTCGCCTCCACAACCCATCACACACCACAGCTTGGCGCCTTGCGTCTTGGTGATCTCTTGCAGCGAGGTGAGGACTTGCGTCAACGCATCAGGCGTGTGGGCATAATCGATGACCACCGTGGGCGTGCCTTCTCGTGCCATGCGCTGCATGCGACCGTTCACGGCCTGCAACTCTTCACAATGCGACAGCGCTTGTTGCCAATCCACACCGAGCGCCAACAAAGAGCCCAGCACGGCCAAGAGGTTGCTCACGTTGTAGCGGCCCAAAACCTTAAGCTCAAAGGCCGCCCGTTGGCCCTGCCAAGACAGATCAAAGGCCCAGGTGCCATCCTCTTGCAGGACAATGTGGTCTGCACTCAAGATGTCTTTGCCAAGCGCATCGACCTTGAAATGTGCAAGATCAGCAAGACTCGCCATGTCGGATGCAGCCAGCGCTTGGCGAATTTTTTCCACCCCGTTGGTGTAGGCCACTATTTGAGGGCGGGGCTGGTGCTGTGCTCCACTTTGTGTGGCAAGTCTCAACTCCAAGTACAAGGCCAATCCGTGTGCATCATCGAGATTGATCACCACGGCTTTGGGGTTCATTTCTGCAAAGAGCGCCTTCTTGGCCTGCCAATAAGACGCCATGTCACCGTGATAGTCCAAGTGATCTTGCGTGAGGTTGGTGAGAACGGCCACTTCGATTTCTGTACCCCTCAACCGCCCTTCTTTCAATCCAATCGAGGAGGCCTCCAAGGCCATGTGCGTAAAGCTTTCTGAGCGGCAAAAGCGCATGGCATGCTGCAATTCGTTGGCTTCAAAGGTGGTGAGTCCGCCCAAGCCATGCGCGCCAAAAGCCTGTTGCGAGTGCAACGGCTTGAGGTGGTAAGCAGCCTCATGGCCCGGCCCAACTTTCGCCGCTTGCAACTCAAGCTCACCCAGCCCCAAGGTGCCTGCCAGGGCACATCGCCCTCCCAGCTTCGCCAAGACTTGGGCCAACCACCATGTGCACGTGGTTTTGCCATTCGTCCCCGTGACCGCCAAGACTTTGAGTTGGTGTGAAGGGTTGCCGTAATAGTGTGCTGCGACCCAACCCCGGGATGACTTCAAGTCAGGCATGAAGGCCACCCGTGTGTCTTGGGCCAAGGCTTCGCTGGCCTCATCACCCACACCCGGAAAAATCTGGGCCAATGCGCCTTGCTTGAAGGGGTCCACGTCTTGCAAGTCAACCAAACACGCTCGCGCTCCTTGTGCGAGTACCTCTGGAACCAAGGACCGGGCGTCATGCCTGCGACCCGCATAGGCCAAAAACACATCGCCCGCTCGAAGGGCTCTGGAGTCCGTTTGCAATGCCGCGCAACGGGATGCATCTTCACTGGACACGCACTCACCCACCATGGACTGGAGCCAATCGGCCGCCGCTTGAGGTGAATGCAGGCATTGCATCAAAATGACTCCGGCTCGGCTTTGGCCACGACTTGGGGCTTGACACGCATATCGGGCTGAATGCCCATGACCCTGAGCGCTTGCTGCACGGTTTGACTGAACACGGGAGCGGCCACGTCTCCGCCAAAATAAAATCCGTCAGTGGGCTCATCAATCATCACGGCCACGATGATGCGCGGGTTTTCAATCGGGGCCATGCCAACAAAAAACCCACGGTATTTATTGCTGTACCCATTGCCTTGCACTTTGTGCGCTGTGCCCGTTTTGCCGCCCACCGAATAGCCCATGGTTTGTGCCTTGGGCGCAGTCCCGCCAGGACCCGCCACCATGTGCAGCATTTGTCTCACCTCATCGGCATGCTGCTTGGAGATGACCCGCACGCCAGCCACATGTTCCTCGTGCTTCATGAGCGACAACGGAATGATCTCCCCTTCTCTCGCAAACATCGTGTAAGCATGGGCCAACTGAAACAAACTCACCGACAAGCCGTAGCCATAACTCATGGTGGCTTGCTCAATGGGGTGCCAAGTTTTGTAAGACCTGAGCCTGCCCCCCACCAAACCGGGAAAGGGCACTTGGGGCTTTTGCCCAAAACCCACCTGGGTGAATATGCCCCACAGTTGCTGAGGCGGCATCTGAAGGGAGATCTTGACAGCGCCAATGTTGCTGGACTTTTGGATGACTTGTCGCACTGAAATGGCCCCGTTGGGCGAATCGTCTCGAATCGTGAATCCACCCATGGCCAACTTTCCACCACCGGTTTGGATGATGGTGTCTGGCGTGACTATGCCTTGCTCCAAAGCCAAGCCCACCACGAAGGGCTTCATGGTGGATCCTGGCTCAAAGGTGTCTGTGATGGCCCGGTTTCTCAACTGTGCGCCCGTCAAATTGGTGTGGCTATTGGGCGTGAAGCTTGGGTAATTGGCCAAAGCCAGCACTTCACCCGTGTTCACATCGAGCACCACGATGCTGCCGGCGATGGCTTTGTGTGCAACCACTGCATCTTTGAGCTTTTGATAGGCAAAGTACTGCACTTTGGAGTCGATGCTCAATTGCAAGTCTTGGCCGTCCACCGGTGCCAGTGTTTGACCCATGTCTTCCACGGCTTCACCAAAACGATTTTTAATGATGCGCCTCGATCCCTTGTGGCCCGTCAAATTGGTATTGAACGTGAGTTCTGCTCCATCTTGTCCATTGTTCTCGATGGTGGTGTAACCCACCACGTGCGCCACGGCCTCACCCTCGGGGTAGATGCGTTTGTACTCTTTGCGCACACCAATGCCCTTGATTTTGAGGGCCTTGATTTGCTCGGCCAAGGGTTCATCGACCATGCGCTTGAGCCACACGAAACCCTTGTCTTCGTCTTTGGTGCGGTTTTGCAAGTCTGGCAAAGTCATCTCCAAGAGCTTGGCCAATTGGGTCATCTTGGCGGGATCTCGGTCGAGCTCTTCGGGGGTGGCAAAGATACTGGGCACAGCCACACTGGAGGCCAAAATTTGACCATTGCGATCAAAGATCTTGCCGCGGTCCGCAGGAATGTCTTGGGTCCGCACAAAACGAACCACACCTTGGCGCTTGAAGAAGTCGTTTTCAATGACCTGCACAAAGGCCGCGCGAACAATCAATCCTAAAAAACCCAATGCAATGAGCGCCACAATGAATTGGCTGCGCCAAATTGGCGTCTTGCTCGCAAGCAAGGGGCTGGAGGTGAATTGCACGCTTTTTCGACTCATGGCATGTCGATCCGAGAGCTGCTCTCGTTTTTAAGCACCAAGGAGCCAGCCACTTGGGTTTTCATGGGCGAGTCGGTGTGGGTAGCGTTGGCCGGCGCCACATTGGGAGAGGCCTGGGGGGTGGCTTTGGGCTCAGAGGTGGACTTCGCACCATGGGCCAGCACTTGACTGGGCTCGAGCACATACTGTGTGATGGCGGGTGTCACGTTTTTCATGTGCAACTGCTCTTTGGCCACTTTCTCCACCCTCAGAGAAGTTCCCTGAGACCGGCGCTCAACTTCGAGTCGCTCTCTCTCCAAGTCCAGCCGTCTGGACTCGGAGCGGGCGTGGTCATACTCGGTGTACATGCGTCTTGAATCGTATTGGGTTCGCACCAAATAAAAAGCACTGAACAACACCGCAATCAAGAGCAATGCATTGAGTCTTGTCATGAGCGAACCCCCTCAGGGCTGGCTATTTTCTGGGCCACACGCATGATGGCCGAACGTGCACGGGGGTTGCGCTTGATCTCTTCGTCGCTTGGCTTGATGCGAGCAATGCTCTCGAGTTGCATGATTTGCGGGACAGCAAAGGGCGCACGCCTGTCATAAGGCGCTTTCGAATGCTTGGCAATGAATTGTTTGACAATTCGATCCTCAAGCGAATGAAAACTGATGATCACCAATCTGCCCCCTGACTCCAAAATATTCAAACTCGCCTCTAACGCTTGTTGCAACTCTTCAAGCTCGCCATTGATGAAAATCCGAAAAGCCTGAAATGTGCGCGTTGCAGGATCCTGGCCCGACTCGCGGGTTTTGACCGCGCCAGCCACGAGTTGGGCCAACTCTGCGGTGGTTTGAGGAGTGCCCCGTTCTTGTCGGCGAGCAACAATCGCCTTTGCAATCGATACAGCAAACCGTTCTTCTCCATACTCACGTATCACCTGCGCAATCTTGTCTTGGTCTGCGTGCTCGAGCCAAGCACTCAATGGCTCGCCCCGAGTCGGATCCATCCGCATATCCAAGGGCCCGTCGAAGCGAAATGAAAATCCACGCTGTGGGTTGTCGATCTGTGGCGAGCTGATCCCAAGATCCATCAGCACACCCGCCACACTCGCACGCGGCAGATCGGCCAAGTGCACAAAGCCCTCGTGCCGAATCGAAAAGCGCGGATCTTGAATGCGTTGGGCTGCCTGCACCGCCTCTGGGTCTTTGTCGAAAGCGATCAAGGACCCCATCGGATTGAGCTTGGAGAGAACAAGCGCCGAATGTCCACCCCGGCCGAAGGTGGCGTCGACAAACACGCCCGAACGCTGCACCTCTAAGGCATCGACCGCCTCGTGCAACAACACGGTGTTGTGCGTCCATGTGTCTTGCTCCATCAAGCTTAAAAGGAAAATTCTTTGAACACATCGGGCATTTGTGCTTTCATGGCCAAGGCCTCTTGGGACTCGTAAGTGCTCTTGTCCCAAATCTCAAAATGGTTGCCCATCCCGAGCAATATCACTTCTTTCTCGATCGTGGCGGCGTGCCTGAGCTCGGGCGAGAGCAGCACGCGAGAGGTGCCATCCATCTCCACGTCCATGGCGTTGCCTAAAAATATCCGTTTCCACCACTGCGCATCCATGGGCAAGGCGGCAATTCGCGCCCTGAACTGCTCCCACTCGGGGCGGGGGAACATCATCAAGCAGCCGTGCGGGTGACGCGTGATGGTGAGCTGCGAGGCCGCATTGACCGCGAGCACGTCGCGGTGCCGAGTCGGTATGGATAACCGACCCTTGCCGTCTAGACTCAACGATGATGCACCTTGAAACACGGTAATGAATTCCCTTTGAATGACACGACAAAAAGCGCTGCAAATCGAAGGCACCAAGAACGCCTCCTCCATGGGTTAAAAAGTATAAACTTTTTCCCACTTAATTGCACTTTATTGCACTGTATCAGGAATTATAAATTTCGCAACAGGTATTTATTGCTTTTTTCAATGAAATCAATGACTTAGCCTGATTTCAAAGAATTCATTGAGATTAATATCGTTAAAAATGAAGGACTTAGGAAAACAACTGAATGTGACAGATGAATAAGAACACGGCCAAAGGATTTCGACAAAGTGGTGGGTTGCGTTTCATGCTTGTCGCGTGACTCAGACACTCGGGCGCTCAGAGTCAAACCAAAAAGCTTCGATTGACCCCCCCCCAAGCAGAGGTGTTGTTGCGACCCATTGGGGTCTTGGAGGTCGAGAGCCCTTTGCATCACGGTCTTGAAAACCCACCCAACACTGTGGCCTGCAAACAGGCCACTTCAAGGTGAAGGCTTGCCGCGGCAAGCGCTCAAGAAAGGACGAAGGGGTTGGATCACGAGCATGGCACCCGGCACGCTGACACAGACAGCAATGGGGCCATTCTTCAAGAGAGGCTTGGGGCTTGCCTTGAGTGAATTAATCACCAAACATTTTTTGTTTGAGCTCACGGCGCTGCTGCGCCTCGAGCGACAAAGTGGCCGTCGGCCTGGCCAGCAATCGACCCACGCCAATGGCCTCGCCCGTTTCATCGCAGTATCCATAGTCACCCGCGTCGATGCGCTGAATGGATTGCTCAATTTTCTTGAGCAATTTGCGCTCCCGGTCGCGCGTGCGCAACTCCAGCGCATGCTCCTCTTCAATGGTGGCACGATCAGCCGGATCGGGCACCACCACCGTATCTTCGCGCAAGTTCTCTGTTGTTTGACCTGCGTTGTTGAGCATGTCTTGCTTGAGCTGCGAGAGTTTCAAGCGAAAAAACGCCATTTGAGTATCGTTCATGTACTCGGCGTCTGGCATGGCAATGAGCTCTGCATCGGTGAGCTCAGCGACGGGTTTGGTTTTCCAATTGTTGGCCAGTTTGCTATCTTTTTTAGGTATCACGGGAATCACAGACGGAAGAGAGGGGGCATCAGCAGGCCCAAAACTAGACTTGGCCGCATTGGTGGACACCACAGCCAAGGGAGGAGGAGGAACCATCGAGGCCGCTTTCGCGCCTCGAGAGGATTTTTTGTTTTGCGGCTGCACAATGGTTTGACCCGCGACCACTTTGGGGCCCTGAACCGAGGGCTTCAAGGGCGGGGTGGCAGGTGGCCGAACAGCATGGTTGGAGGGCTTGGGAGCCTCAGGCACGGGTTTGGGTGCCACAACAGGCGCGGCCTTGAGTACAGCTTTTGCAGGCACTTGAGCTGTGGACTTTGCGGCCACTTTGGCTGGCGCTGGTGGGGTGGCTTTGGACACCACTTTGACAGCAGCTTTCACTGGTGTTTTCACCGGTGCTTTTGCTGGTGCTTTTGCTGACGTTTTGACAGGCGCTTTTGCCGCGGCTTGGGGCTTCACCGGCACCTTGGCGGCCACTTGATTGGGCGCCTTGGTCAGGGTTTTGGCAGCAGTTTTTACAGGCGTCTTGGCGGGTGCTTTGGATAGCGTCTTTGCCGGCGCAGCAGCAGGTGCTTTCACCGCTGCTTTGACGGGTGCTTTGACGGGTGCTTTCGCCTGTACCTTCGCTGGCACCTTCGCCGTTACTTTGGCGGCTGTTTTGACAGGCGCCTTGGAGGGTGTTTTAGCAGGTGTTTTAGAGGTGGGCTTGGAGGATGTTTTCGCGGGTGTCTTTGCAGCAGTCTTGGCGAGTGTTTTGGCGGGTGTTTTGGCGAGCGTCTTCAGCGGCAATTTGGTTTGAGGCGTCTTGGAAGAAGCAGTGACAGCCTTGGCAGTTGAGCCTGGCTTGGACTTTGGGGGCGAATTTACTTTTTTTGTCATGCTTGTCTCCTCGCGTTCCACAGTGGCGTTTTGACGCCCTTTTGTTGAGCCAAAAAATACGGCCAATAGGCTAGTAAGCACGTTGCAGCTCCGTCAACTGAATGGTTGAATAAAGCCCTTGTGGCGCGCGGATTGTACTCACACCAAGCACTGTTCGAGACCTTGGAGAAAAATATCTCTGGGCAAATCAATTCCGATGAAAACCATTTTGTTGATTTTCTCTTCCCCCGCCCCCCACGCCGGGCCCAAATCGCTGCCCATCAACTGGTGAACCCCCTGGAAGATGACCTTTTTATCCGTCCCCTTCATGTAAAGCACCCCCTTGTAGCGAAGCATTTTGGGGCCGTAGATGTTCACAATGGCTCCCAAAAAGTCCTCTAACTTGGCGGGATCAAAGGGTTTTTTCGATTTGAAGACAAAACTCTTGACGTCATCATCATGGTGGTGATGGTGAGCGTGAGCATGGTCATCGTGACCATGCGCTTGGTGACTGGGGTGGTCACAGTGCTCGCCATGTTCGTGGTCATCGTGGCCGTGGTGGTCGTGCCCGTGATGATCGTGGTCATGATGGTCATGGCCGTGAGCGTGATCATCGGTTAAAAAGTCCGGGTCGATGTCAAGCTTGGCGTTGAGATTGAAACCCTTCAAATCAAAGACATCGGCAATGCCCACCTCTCCAAAGTGCACACGCCGCATCGGCGCCCTGGGGTTCATGTGTTTTAGGCGATGCTCCAAGGCTTGCAGAGAATCCTCGCTCACCAAGTCGGCTTTGGAGATGAAAATCTGATCGGCAAAACCCACTTGACGGCGCGCTTCTTGGCGGTCATTGAGTTGCTGGGCCGCATGTTTGGCATCCACCAAGGTCAAGATAGAGTCCAATAAATAGCTCTCCGCAATTTCATCGTCCATGAAAAAGGTCTGGGCCACAGGGCCTGGATCGGCCAAGCCGGTGGTCTCAATGACCACACGGTCAAATTCAATCTCGCCTTTGCGGCGCTTTTGCGCCAAATCGGTGAGCGTCGTGCGCAAGTCTTCACGGATGGTGCAGCACACGCAGCCATTGCTCATCTGGATAATTTGCTCCTTGCTCTCCAAGAGCAAAATATCGTTGTCGATGTTCTCCTCGCCAAACTCGTTTTCAATGACCGCAATTTTTTGCCCATGGGCCTCAGACAACACGCGTTTGAGCAAGGTGGTTTTTCCAGAGCCCAAAAAACCGGTCAAGATGGTGGCAGGAATCAACATAAAAGCGCTTTCAACAAATAACAAAACACAATAGATGGGTCCCAAAACCCGAAAATCAAGGCCCCATCACAAGGATGATCCCACACCAACCCCTTGGCGAGGGGTCCCCTTGTCGATCAAACACTGCTCAAACTCAAACACAGAGCATTAAACCTCACTTTTTCATCACCACCAAGCCCTTTAAATAGTCCCCTTGGGGGAAATTCAAGGTCATGGGATGGTCGCTCGCTCCTTGTAGCCTCTCCAAGATGAAGCCGTCGACATGGGCATCAGCCCCAGCAGAGGCGACAATTTGATGAAAAAGCTCAGGACTCACCCCGCCCGAGCAACTGAAGGTGAGCAGCACCCCGCCAGGCGCCAAGAGCTTGAGCGCCAACCGGTTGATGTCCTTGTAAGCCCTGGCCGCTCGCTCCACATGGACGCTTGTCGGTGCAAATTTGGGGGGGTCGAGCACAATCGCGTCAAACTGCACCCCTTGCTCCAAAAATTGGCGCAAACTTGCATTCACATCCGCCACCATCCATGTCGTACTCGCCTCGTCAAAACCGTTGATCTTTGTATTGTGGCGCCCCATCTCCAATGAAGGTGCAGAAGAATCCACGCTGGTGACATGCCCTCCATGGGCCAGCGCGCCCGACGCTTTCATGCCATGCAAGGCCGCGACACTGAAGCCACCTGTGTACGCATAACAATTGAGCACCCGCGAGAGCCCCAACGACGCCACATAGCGGCCCAGCGTGGCTCTGGAGTCGCGTTGATCGAGATAAAAACCGGTTTTGTGGCCTGCTTCAATGTCCAAGCACAGTTGCCAGTCATGCTCCTTGATGGTGAGCCGTGTGCTCAACGCCTCAGCCCCTGACCCTGGCTGCACGGCCATGGGTGCGAGTGCACCTGGGTCGGCCTTTGCAAGAACGCCGGGAGCGGCAACGGCTTGAAGATCAGCCCACTGCAGCCAACCCAAACGGGGTTCGAGCCCCTCTTGTTTTCTGGAGCTCGTGTCCGATCGCTCAAAAATCTTCACGAGTCCCGTGTGCCCGATGAGGGAGCGAACTATGGCCCCCTTGAACCGCTCCACCCCGGTACTGGAGATTTGCAAGACCAAGGTGTCGTTGTAGCGGTCCACAATGAGGCCTGGCAGCCCATCGGACTCGGCGTGAACGAGACGAACGCCTGAGCTTGCCCACTCCAGCCGATCCCGCATGGCAATGGCACGCTCCACCAAAGTGTCCATCCAGCCCTCATCGATGCGGGTGGCTTCATCAAAGCTCCACACCCGCGCCCTGATTTTGGAGCTCGGGCTGAAAGACGCCCAGGCCAAAAAAGCCCCTTCACTGGAGTGCACTCGAACCGTCTCTCCTGCATCGGCTGACCCCTTGGCAATGGACGTGTCAAACACCCAAGGATGCCCTTTGAGCAAAGAGCGCTCTTTGCCAGGTCTTAAGGTGATGGTTTTCATGGCGGAATGTGGGGTGTTATTGGGGTCTCATGCCGCCAGCGCTTTCCTTGGGGAGGGGCTGCGGGCAAAGGGTGAACTCTACCACTGCTGACCCGAGACAACAGCACGGTCTCTATTTGAGCTTGGGCGTGGGCTTGGGCTTGATCGGGGGTTTGCGTTTGGCCCTGGGGTGGGCTTGGTCATAGATTTGAGACAAGTGCTGATAGTCCAAGCGCGTGTAGACCTGGGTGGTGCTGATGTTGGCGTGGCCGAGCAACTCTTGCACGCCCCTCAAGTCCGAACTCGACTGCAAAAGGTGGCTGGCAAAAGAGTGCCTGAGCATGTGCGGATGCACGGGGGTGCTCAAGCCAGCCGCTTGCGCTCTCGCGCGCAAGCGCGCCCAAATGGCCTGCGCCGTCAGTCGCGTGCCATGCTGCCCAGTGAGCAGTGCGCTTGAACTGTCTTTGGCCTTCGCTTGAAAATCTCCCCGAATACTCAACCAATGCACCAACGCCACCAGCGCTTCACGGCCGATGGGCACACTTCTGAACTTGCTGCCCTTGCCCAACACAAAGGCTGTTTTGGAGGGCAGGTCTATCCAGCCTTTGGCCTCTTTGGAGGGCTCAGCATCCAGCCCCACCATCTCCCCCACCCGCAAACCACTGCCGTAGAGCAACTCCACCATCAAGCGGTCCCTGGCCTCCAACCAGTCGCCCAGCGCAGCAGAAGTCTCGCTGGACTTTTGCTGGGGCGCATGAAAGTTGGCCAACTGCACCGCTTGGTCAACACTCAAGGCTTTTGGCAAGGGCTTGGGGGCTTTGGGGGCTTTGATGCCGAGCAAAGGGTTGGCGTTGATCAAGCCCTCGCGTTGAGCCCAACTCAAAAATCCTCTCCATCCCGAGACGATGAGCGCAATGCCGCGCGCACTGCGACCGCCTTGGTGCATCTGCGCAATCAGTGTGCGGGCGTGGTGACTTTGCATTTGCTCGATCCCCAATCCCATGCCTTGCAAACTGGCCTCCAACTTGTGCAAGTCCAGTTGATACAGCTCCAATGTCCTTTGAGCCAAGCGCTTTTCAAAGCGAACATGGTCCAAGTAGCGCTTGATCCATGGATGGGGCACGTCGCAACTGCGCAACTCGGGAGTGCTCGGCTCGGGGGTCGGATTGGACAACTCAGCGTTCACACGCGTCTCCCTCATCACGTTCTTGGCCAGACCTGGACTCGCGAGTCGTCATCGCTCTTGGGCTCAGCGCCAGCTCAAACCCTCAAGCAACCAAGCGCATCAGCACTGCACTTGAGAGCTCACCAATGCGGGCTAAAAAATCCGTGCCCATGCCAGCGTGGTAACGCTGTGGGTCTGGCGAGGCCAAGACCAAGAGCCCAATGCAAGGCATCAACTCCTCGTGATGAGCACCACGCAAGGTCAATGACTCGGCCAAGCTCACCCCTTTGTCTTGAGGCAAGTGCTCCCCATCCAGTGGCAAATGCAATTTTCTGAGGGCCACCATGGCAATCGACTGCACTGCTTTGGCATCCCCCAACCACGCGATGGCTTCAAACCCGGAGTTCGGGCCACAGTAAGGTTGCACAAGCGAATTGGCAAATTCCTTCACGCTCTCGCTCACCCCAGAGGCCACGGGGTCACTGGCATGCTCATCTTTGAGACCCCACATCTTGAGCGCCACTTGGGGCACCATGAATTGGCCCTGAACTTCTTGCACCATGGTGTGGGTCAAATGCTCGGTCCCATTGACCAAAAGCAAATTCTTGGCCCAACGGTGCAAGCGGTCGGTCAAAATCAAGTTTTCATTGCCGTTGCGAATCATCTCCATCAAGCGCATTTCATGCGCGCGGATTTTCTCGCGCAGCATGTCGGCTTGTCGCTCTTGCAAGCTCACGGCCCGCTGGCCGTGTGGGTTGGGAATTCTGATTTGTGACAATATCTCTGCGTGCCGCACAAAAAAATCTGGCGTGTGCAGCAAAAAATTCGCAATATCATCTTCCGTGATGGGATTGATGTTGTTGTGCTCAATCATGAAGATCCAATTCACCTTTAAAAACCGTCACCGCTGGGCCCGTGAGCGAGACATCGCTCACCCCGCCCAACCACTGAATGGTCAACTCCCCACCTGGGGCAAAAACCTTCACTTTGGAGTCCAAGAGACCCCACCGAATTCCGCACACCACTGCCGCACACGCCCCCGTGCCACACGCCAAGGTCTCACCAGCACCGCGCTCAAACACACGCAAACGAATGCTGGTGCGGCTGAGCACTTGCATGAAACCCACATTGACCCGGGATGGGAAAGCCGGGTGATGCTCGATCACGGGACCCCAGCTCAACACGGGTGCACGCTCCACATGCTCGACCAACATCACCGCATGGGGGTTGCCCATGGAGAGCACACCGACATGGGCATTGGCATTTGAAAATTGCTCGCCCAAATGAAGCCCCCAAGTGGCAAAGCCGCCCAGCGTGCTCACGGGCTGAGCGTGCTCGCTCAAGAAAGGAATGCGCGCATCCTCAAAGGTGGGAGCGCCCATTTGCACCGTGACCAAGTGGTCCTCGTCCTCCACGAGCTCGATGATACCTTTTTTAACTTTCACGCGAAGAGGGGACTTTTGCGACAAACCAGACTCGCGCACGAAGCGCAAGAAACACCGCGCCCCGTTGCCACAGTGCTCCACCTCAGAGCCATCGGCATTGTGAATCACGTACTCAAAATCCAGCCCCTCCACCTCGGTGGTGCGCACGCTCAAAATCTGATCGGCACCCACACCAAAATGCCTGTTGGCAATGAATTGATACTGCTGGGCACTCAAGTGGTACTGAACCAGGGTCTCATCGATGACCACAAAGTCGTTTCCCGTGCCCTGCATTTTTGTAAAGGGTATTCGCATGGGCTCAATTATCGACGGAGTTGATCGCCAAGTTTAAAAAAACATGGGAATTTTTTGCGCACGGCTCGCCCCGTCCCCAGGTGGCTTGTGCATGAGTCTATTGGTGTCTGACCCCATGGGCGCATTCACTGCGCCCCACTATACTGGTGCGCCTGTGCAAATCCAATTTTTTCATCCCCCACCTCACGGAGACCTAGACCATGCGCATTCCAGCCTGGAGCCAATCGCTCAAAGCCCAACCCACCGATTTGGTCGACGCCATCAAAGCCAGGAGAGGCGGCACACTCATCAACTTGGATCACACCTTGCTTTGGAGCGAGCCTGTGGCACGAGGCTGGAATGGGTTTTTGAAAGAAGTTCGCACGGGACTGGGAACTTCCAGAAAACTGCGCGAGATTGGCATTTGCACCGTCGCCTTGCTCACCGGCGCGCACTATGAATACCACCATCACGCGCCTGACTTTTTGGCCGCCGGTGGCACCCAAGCCGAGCTTGACGCCTTGGCGCGCGTGCTCCAAGGCGACGCGAGACACCACGTGAGCGACCCCGCCTTGGACGAGCAGTCAAGTTTGGTGATCCAGTACGCTGCACAAATGACCCAAGATGTGCACATCCAAGACGCGCTCTTCGAGTCCTTGAAGCAGCACTTTGACACCACCGAGATTGTGGAGCTCACCACCGCCATTGCCACCTACAACATGGTGGCCAGGCTCTTGTTGGCGCTGAAGGTCACGCCCGAAACCTAACAACGCCAGGCCAGCACCACTCAATCGGCCTTGATGTTGTTGTCGCGCACGACCTTGGACCAGGTGTCCATTTGGGCCTCGATGAAGGTGCGGGCTTTGTCCACGCTGCCACCCACAATGTCAATGCCTTGGGCGTCAAGCTTTTGCGCAATCTCTGGGTTTTTGAGGGCTTTGTTGAGCTCCTCATTCATGCGCCGCACAATCTCCGGGGGCGTCTTGGCCGAGGCCAACACCGCCCACCAGGCGGGCGCGTCAAAGCCTGGAAAGCCATTCTCGGCAATGGTGGGCACATCGGGCAAATCACTCACGCGGTGGGTCGTGGTCACGGCCAAAGGACGCAATCTCTTGCTGTCCAAATGGGGCTTGGTGACAAACACCGACCCAATCGAGAGCGGCACATGACCCGCAATGGCGTCATTCATCAGTGGGCCACCCCCTTTATAAGGGACGTGGGTGAATTCCACCTGGGCATTTTTACCCAACAGTGTCATGGCCAAGTGGCCCAAAGAGCCGTTGCCGATGGTGCCAAAACTCACATTTTTTTGTGACTTGGCGGCTTGGATGACGTCCTTGAAGGTTTTGTAGTCAGACCCCGCAAAAGTGGCCAGCACCATGGGGGATGTGCCCACCAACACCAAAGGGATCAAGTCGCGTTTGCTGTCGTAGGGCAGACCTGGGATCAAACTTGGATTCACGCCGTGAGTATCAAACACCACGGCAAAGGTGTAACCATCGGCAGGCGCATTGACCACCGACGCGGTGCCCAAGGTGCCGGACGCGCCTCCTCGGTTGTCAACGATGACGCTTTGGCCGAATTGGGTCTGCAAGGGTTGCGCCAAGATGCGCGCGACTTGGTCCACCGACCCGCCAGGTGGAAACACCGCCACGAGCTTGATGGCTTGCTTGGTGGGCCAAGCCTGGGCCAACACCAGCGCAGGTTTGAGGAGCACCGCGATTCCCAACAACACCGGGAGCAAAGCCCACACGGGCCAGCGCAAAAGCGCAAATTCACGTCTCCAAAGAAGTGGCGGCGTGTTGCAGTGGTGGTGTGGTTGAGGTGGGCGTGCTGAGTGGTGGTGCGCGAGCGCACAGGCATTGACATTTTCACGCTCACTTGCACACATGGAATCGGTCTGCATCTTGTCTCTCCCAGTTATTTTTGCTAGATTGTGACACCAATTCCAAAAAAGCTCTTGGTGTGGGTTTTCCGTCAGGCCCGAGAGCCTGGCGACCCTTTGTGATGGGCTCGCTCTACAATGATCAACAGATTTTTTTAAACCCCCTCAATCCCCCCCTGCACGGCACCAACACTCGCCACGCCATGACCCGCCCCCACCATCATTTGCACCCGCCCACCGTGGTCGCTCCCGCTCAAAAAGCCGTGAGCCTGATTTGGGGGCGTGAACACCAATCAAAACTGCAAGTGTTGATGACCCAACGCTCGAGCCAAGCGCGCTTTGCGCCAGGGGCCTATGTCTTTGCTGGCGGCAAGGTCGACGAGGAAGACCACACCTACGCTGCGCACTATGCCAAGCTGCATGCCCATCACCAAGCCCAGTCCCATGAAAATTCGCTCACGCCATACCGCGCACGCACCGAGCAAACCCATGAGCATTTGAGCCAAGCCGCAGCCGCGCTGCGAGAAAGCTTTGAAGAGGTGGGTCTGGTCTTGGTGAGGGACAAGACGGGTCATTTGCTGAGCGCCTCTGAGGTCTGGGGGCCAGGGGGACTGCGCCAAGAGCAGCCACTCTACGAGCAACTGAGCGTGCGTGACTGGCACCTGGCCTTGGACCATCTCTACGTCATGTGCCACTGGGTCACCGACCGCGATTTACCCATCCGCTTTGACGTGCCTTTTTTATGGGCCCAAGCCCCCCATGACCAAGACCCCCAGGTGACTGGCGATGAACAAGTCAACGCCGTGTGGCTTGAACCCCAGCAAGCCTTGAAGGGCTACCAAGCCAAGAGTCTTCACATGGTCTACCCCACCCTCAAAACCCTCAAACGACTGGAGGCTTTTGTGAGCTGCGACAGTGTCTTGGAGGCCTGCCAAAACAACCTGGCTTGGTTCAGCTCCACCCCCAGAGGTGGATTTGTCACCGGCCAAGAAACCCGCTACATGGAGCACGAAGGCCCTTACGGCGAGCTCGCCTTGGTCTGCCCCGAGGGCCAACTCAAGCACAGTTTGGACTGGCAAAGCGATGCCCCGGTGTCGCTGCTCAAAAACTTGCACCGCTTGACTGCGCCCAACCCCGGCCTCATGACCGGCCCGGGCACGAACACCTACATCGTGGGCACCCGTGCCAGTGGCTTCATCGTGATCGATCCAGGTCCCGCCGAGGCCCAACATTTGGAGCGCATTTGCCTCTTCACGCAAGGCGACATCCGCGCCATCGTCTGCACCCACTCGCACGCGGACCACTCTCCAGGTGCCAAACCTTTGCAGGCCATGTGCGCGGGGACCCCGCCCGTCATGGGGCTGTCCTCCCGGTCCACAGCCAAGGACAGTCATTATTTTGTGGCCGACCACGAGTTGTCCATGCACGAGCGCATTCGAGTGATCGACGGAATGTCCAACAGCGAGGGTTTACAAGTGTCTTTGGACGGGGACACCGCGCTCAACAACGCGGCGTGCAGCCACACCTTGCGGGTCATCCACACGCCAGGACATGCGGCCAATCACCTGTGCTTGGTGTTGGAAGAAGAAGGCATTCTCTTCAGTGGCGACCACATTCTCAATGGGAGCACCACGATTGTGGATCCGCCAGACGGTTGCATGAGTGCCTATTTGGATTCGCTCGATGTTCTTCATGCCATTTGCGAGCAAGGCGACATTGAGTTCATTGCCCCTGCGCATGGGCATGTGATGGGCAACTACCGCGGCGCGCCCCATGGCCCTTTGCAAATCATCACTCAACTCAAAAACCACCGCCTCAAGCGGGAAGCCAAAATCAAAACGGTCATGCTGGCCCACCCGAGTGACAGTTTGAACGAATGGGTCAAACGGGCTTATGACGATGTGCCCGAGCGGCTGTGGCCCGCGGCCATGCGCTCCTTGACAGCGCATGTGAAGCGCCTTTTGGAGCTCGGCATGGACATGACCCCAATCCCTGAGGTCATGAAAGCTTTGAAGTGACCCATAAGTGACCCATAAATGACCCATTCAACTCACTCGCCTGTTCTAAGAGCTCGTGAACCAAGGTGCCCATGGCCCATCGAGAAGATCAAAGAGATCGATGCAGACTTGGGTCTAGTGACTGCGCAGTTGCGACTGAGCAAGTCCATGTGACGGTTGCTCCTGAAAGACCCTGATCGCCAGTTTTTTTGAGCCTCGTGCCGATCAAGCCATCGCATCCACCAGCGGGTCAGTGTCCAATGGGTGGGCAAAAAAAGTGTGAAGCCTGCCGATACGCCGGATTCTGTGCACGCGACTAGACCCGAGGATCTCATCACGCGTGACCGTCATTAATCTGGGCCGTGGGTCACCCACACGGCTCGGTGCTACCTACCCGCCTACCATCCTTGCGAAACCACAAGTCAAGCACTCAAGAATGCTTGGGATAGGCCTACTTGGTATTGCTGCGCGCAGAGATTGCCCGTTTCACCCGCCCACCGGCTTTGCAGTCGATGGGCGACTCGTCTCTGTTGCTCTGATCCTCACCTCACGGTGGAGAGGTGTTACCTCCTGCGCCGTTCTGTGCAGTCCGGACGTTCCTCCCGCGCAGTGTTTCCACTCTTGCGCCGGCGACGGCCTAGCATGCTTCACAAGGTGTATTATCCCTTGAGTGATCGCTGTCCAATTTAAAATGGACAGATCAATGCCCACAAGGCTTGCTGCGCTGTGGTGAAAACCACCAAGGACACCCAGTGCCCGTGTTTTCCAATGCATTGATCAACAACGCTTGTGAGGACCCAAGTGGGGGTGATCAAGCTTTTTTGCACTTTTTCTCTGTACATCATCCATGCTCAGGCTCAGCGAACTCAAGATCAAACTCGACCGTGTCTGGTCAACCCAAACCAGCATCGAGGTGCTGAGCAATGATGCGCAAAAAATTGGCACCGAGAGATGGCTTGAATCCATGGACCCCCAAGCCACGGATCCACAAACCGATCTGCACCGACAAGCGCCCCAGGCCCTTTTGGAGTTGGTGCTCTCGACCTTGAACCTCAAAGACACCGAGCTCAAAGACTTGGTTGTCCACAAGAGAAGTTTTGATGCGCGAGGCGCGGGCCTGAATGTCGTCTACATCGTGGACTTCGAGCTCCAAAGCCATGAAGCAGAAATCAAGCTGCTTCAAGCGTTCACGGGCCCCACCGCCAAGTTACCTCGCCCTCACCTCACACCAACGCCTGACATGGCCTGGCACCCCCAGGTGCTGCTGGCTGGCGTGGGCCCCCAAGGCGGTGAGACGCCCTCCCCAGAACAATGCATCGAGCGTTTGCGTGCACTCTCCCAGCGTCTGCCGTTTGTGAAACAAAGCCCTTCGCCCAGCACCCCGTCTGCTGGCCTGCACCGCCCGGTCGTCGTGGGCTTTGGCCCCTGCGGTATTTTTGCCGCCTTGATCTTGGCCCAACTCGGCCTCAGACCGATTGTGATCGAGCGCGGCAAAGCGGTGCGCGAGCGCACCAAAGACACGTGGGGGTTTTGGAGAAAAGGCCACTTCAACGCGCAAAGCAATGCCCAGTTTGGCGAAGGGGGTGCGGGCACGTTTTCAGACGGGAAGCTTTACTCACAGATCAAAGACCCCCGATTTTTGGGGCGCCAAGTCATGCGCGAATTCGTCAAAGCGGGTGCCCCTGAAGAAATTTTGATGGTGGCTCACCCCCACATTGGCACCTTCAAATTGGTCAAAGTGGTGGAGCGCCTTCGAGAGCAAATCGTGGCCTTGGGTGGTGAAATCCGCTTTGAACAGTGCTTGGAGTCGCTGGAACTCGAAGGCAGCATCAACGCTCACCGACGCCTGCTCAAAGGTCTGCGCATCAAGGACTTGAAGACTCAAAACACCTACACCCTGGAGAGCGAGCACGTGGTGCTGGCGCTCGGTCACAGCGCACGCGACACCTTTGTCCACCTCTACCAACAAGGGGTTGCCATGCAAGCCAAGGCGTTTTCGCTGGGCTTTCGCATCGAGCACCCCCAGAGCACGATTGACCTTGCCCGTTGGGGCCGTCACGCCTCCCACCCTTTGCTCGGTGCTGCCGACTACAAACTCGTTCACCATGCCAACAACGGCAGAGACGTCTACAGCTTTTGCATGTGCCCAGGCGGAACCGTGGTGGCCGCTGCGTCTGAGCCCCATCAAGTGGTCACCAACGGCATGAGCCAATATTCGCGCAACGAGAGAAACGCCAACGCGGCCATCGTGGTTGGCATCACCCCTGAAGACTTCGGTGTGAACGCTCAATCGTTTGAGCACAGCATCGGCCCCAACGCCTTGCCCGGCCACACCTCAGGCGCGCTGCCCATCACCAGTTTGTGGGGGCACAGCCCTGGGGTTCACCCGTTGTCAGGGTTGGTGATGCAACGCACCCTGGAGTCGAGCGCCTACACGCTTGGGGGCGAGAACTACCATGCGCCCGCTCAGTTGGTGGGCGACTTTTTGAAGCGCCAAGCCTCTCGCGTCTTGGGAGACGTCGACCCGTCTTACCAACCGGGGGTGCATTTGACGGACTTGAATGGGGCGCTCCCCGCCGAGTTGATCTCGGCCATGCACGAGGCCTTGCCCGCCTTTGGCCAAAAAATCAACGGGTTTGACCGACGCGATGCACTCTTGACGGGTGTGGAGACCCGAACCTCTTCGCCACTGCGAATGCCACGAGATGACGCGTTTGAGAGCATCAACACCGCTGGGCTTTATCCAGCGGGAGAAGGGGCCGGGTTTGCCGGGGGGATTTTGTCGGCCGGGGTCGATGGCATCAAAGTCGCAGAAGCCTTGGCGCAAAAAATTCTAAACACCCAACACCCATCGAACCAATCCACAGGACCCCAACGCTCACGCCCATTCTCGCTCTAACTGCCTGCCCGACTGCTCACCAAAGGCTTGGTGCGTGGCCGAAATACCCCCGTGTCTTCATAGTACCCCGATGCGTCCTGAGCGTGGGCCCAACCGGGGATGCCCATCAAGGGCAAGACCTCAAAGGGCTTGACCCTGAGTGGCTCACGACTCTCAATTTGCAAGGCACGGGTCAATGCGTCTTTCACGCTCGCGTCCCACAACTCTTGGTCAGACAAGACCGTGCCCATCGACACTGGGCCCAAGGGTGAGCTCACCCGCAGCACTTGTGCCGTGATGGACTTGTAAGGGTTCATCAATTTCTCCAGCAGTGCATGCCCCACCAGGTGGACATGGCACTGCGCCCAAGCGGCTCGTTCTGTGACGAACAAATCTGTCCAACGGTGCTCACACAGCGCTTGCCACATCGCATCCGTGCAACTCAAAAACACCCCGCTCTCATCGATCAAGGTGAGACTGTCTCTGAGCAAACCGCGTGGGGGCGGTGGGGCGCTGAGCTCACCTGGCCCTGGCCCCAAAGCCTGGGCTTGGGGTGGTGAGCTCAATTGACGATCGATCGCTTGTCCCTGCAAGCGACTGATGAGCGCCTTGGTCTGCGGCCAACGGCACCATGACATGGCGTTGAAAAAATCATGCATGTGCTCTCGAGTGGGCACTTGGGCATGGGTTTGAATGAAGGTCTCGTAGGCGACTGCTTTGGGCAACTGTTCTTGCGGCACAAAGGCGACGTGTGGCCGCCGTGAGTCGACGGCATGGACCTCTTCAAGGGTCTGGTTGAGCGAACGGCTCAGGGCGTGCCCCGAGTGCCAAAGTTCCAGGACTCTGGGGCCCCAAGGGTGCAAGGGCTTGAACCAAGGCGTTTGCCAGTCCAGCGTGGGCATGTCGGCACTCAGAGGGGCGGGGGCGGGGCCGAGGGCGGGGGCGGGAGCAGGATTGGTCAACATGTGACAAGTCCAAAACGCTTCAAACCGCTGATCCCCATTTGCAACTTGTTACTCGGTCACCACACGCCAAGGCAGATGCTCTTTGGCAAAGAGGGGCGTCAAGAGGTCCTTGCCATATGGGTAACTCTGCGGCAACTGCCAACTTTCGCGTCGCAAAGTCAGTGTCCCCTGGTTGCGGGGCAAACCATAAAAGTCAGCCCCAAAATGGGCGGCAAAGCCCTCGAGTTTGTCAAGCGCTTGAACACTCTCAAAGGCCTGAGCATAGAGCTCCATCGCCGAGGCCGCTGTATAGCATCCCGCACAGCCACACGCGTGCTCTTTGAGGTGAACGGCATGCGGCGCGCTGTCCGTGCCCAAGAAAAACCGAGGATCCGCGCTGGTGGCCGCAGCCAAGAGCGCCAAGCGGTGATGTTCACGCTTGAGAACTGGCAAACAATAATAATGGGGCCTGACCCCTCCCACAAAAATTGCATTTCGGTTGAGCAGCAAATGGTTGGCGGTGAGTGTTGCCGCCGTGTGGATGGCTTGGCTTTGCACAAACTGCACAGCGTCTTGGGTGGTGATGTGTTCGAACACAATGTTGAGCTCAGGAAAATGCGCTCTCAAGGGCTTCATGTGCCGCTCAATGAACACCGCCTCTCGGTCAAAGAGATCCACCTGGGGGTCGGTGACCTCGGCGTGAATCAAGAGCAAAAGACCGTGGCGCTGCATGGCATCGAGCACTGGGTAAATGAGCTCGATGCGGGTGACGCCGGAGTCACTGTTGGTGGTGGCCCCCGATGGGTAGAGTTTGCAAGCCACCACGCCAGCGGCGGCGGCGGCTTGGATCTCTTGAGGACTGGTCACATCGGTCAAATAAAGCGTCATCAGTGGCTCAAAATCAAGCCCCCTTGGAAGCGCAGCCAAGATCCGCGCTCGGTACTCCATCGCCAAGGCCGTGGTGGTGACAGGTGGCTTCAAATTGGGCATGATCACCGCTCTCGCAAACTGGCGTGCCGTGTGGGGCAATACCGCGGCGAGCGCCTCGCCATCTCTCAAGTGCAAGTGCCAGTCATCGGGCCTGGTGAGGGTGAGTTGCAAGGGGGTTGTCATGTGTTGATCTTTTCTTGGGGCATCGCTTCGATGCGTTCAATGTTGCAAGATTTTGCCCAAAAATTCTTTGGTGCGCGCTTGGCGTCTCTCAGGATGGTTGAAAAACTCGTCCTTGCTGCAGTCCTCCAAGATGCGCCCCACATCCATGAAGATCACCCGACTGCCCACACGCTTGGCAAAGCCCATCTCATGGGTGACACACATCATGGTCATGCCGTCGTGGGCCAGTGAGGTCATCACATCGAGCACCTCCCCCACCATCTCGGGGTCGAGCGCTGAGGTGGGCTCGTCAAAGAGCATCACCTTGGGGTCCATGGTCAACGCACGTGCAATGGCCACGCGTTGCTGCTGCCCGCCCGAGAGTTGGGCGGGGTATTTGTCCTTGTGGGCCAAGAGACCCACACGCTCCAAGTACTTGAGGCCGTGCGTTGCCGCTTGGTCCACACTGCGGCCCAAAACTTTGATTTGGGCCAAGGTTAAATTCTCCATCACACTCAGATGCGGAAAGAGCTCAAAGTGCTGAAACACCATGCCCACTTGGCTCCTCAATGTGGGCAAGGATGTGGCGGGGTCGTGCACCGGCACGCCATCGACATAGATTTCACCTTGCTGGATGGGCTCCAGCGCATTGATGGTTTTGATGAGGGTGGACTTGCCCGAACCCGATGGGCCACAAATCACCACCACCTCGCCCAAGGCAATCTGGGTACTGCAGTCGTTGAGCACCTGGGTCTGACCGTACCATTTGCTCACGTGCTTGAGTTCAATCATGCTGAGGTCCTTCAAGACATTGTGTGTTGGGTTTTAATGTAGTCAACGATGGGGGCACGGGTGGCGGGTGCAATCCCCCTCACCTCACGATGGCAATGCGAGTTTCCAGCCGCTTCACCCCCCAAGAGGCGGCCCAGCTCAAGGCGAAATAAATCACCGCTGCGAGCAAATAGGCTTCTTCAGGCCGGCCATATATTTTGCCAGCGGTCACGAATCCTTTGAGCAAATCATAAGCACCAATGGCATAGACCAATGAGGTGTCTTGAAAGAGCACGATGGTCTGGGTAAAGATCACGGGCAGCATGTTGCGAAACGCTTGCGGCAAGATCACATGCTGCAAGCTTTGTGCGGGGGTGAGCCCAAGCGCCAGCGCAGCATTCTTTTGACCGGGAGAGACGGAAGCAATGCCTGCTCGCATGATTTCACTGAAATACGCGGCCTCAAAGGCCACAAAGGTGAAATACGCAGAAAACTCCACGCCAATGGAGTGACCGGTGAGGAGCGGGATGAGCAAATAAAACCACAAGATCACCATCACCAAGGGGATCGAGCGCATGGTGTTGACATAAAAAGCGCTGAGCGCAGAGAGCGCCTTCAATCCCGAGAGCCGGCAGATGGCCAACAGCGTGCCAATCACCAACCCACCCAGGCTTGCAACCACGGTGAGCTGCACACTAAAGACAAAGCCTTGCAAGATGA
The DNA here is from genome assembly GCA_903864315.1 of uncultured Burkholderiales bacterium. Classification (GTDB taxonomy): domain Bacteria; phylum Pseudomonadota; class Gammaproteobacteria; order Burkholderiales; family Burkholderiaceae_C; genus Limnohabitans. The sequence goes on from CAIPFK010000093.1 coordinate 54,555, forward strand.
ACTTGCGCATGAGCTCGAGCGTCACAAAACTCAGATCAAGGTCCAGCATGGTCAGTGTCCCAGGCCCAAGGGAGTTGCCATTGGCGCTGCGCCAGGGGTGCGCGCGCCGCCCTCACCACCCGCGCCCGGCAGGCGAAGGCGCTTCTCCAGCAGGGCAAACAAGCGGTTCACCGCCAAGGCCGACACCGCGTAGAGCAGCGTCACCGCCAGGTAGATCTCAATGCCCCTGGACGTTTCTTCCTGTGCTTGCATGGCAAACATGGTGAGCTCGGGCACGGACACTGCAAAGGCGATGGAGGAATTTTTAAGCACATTCATCGACTCGCTCGTGAGCGGGGGGAGTATCACCCGCAAAGCCACGGCCCTCACCCCGTCTTGGTAAATCTGTGCGCGGGTCATCCCCAGCGCCAAGGCGGCTTGTGTTTGTCCGCTTTTGATGGACTCAATGCCAGCCCTGAACTGCTCAGCAATGCGTGCCGAGGTAAAGAGCCCCAGCGCCAAGGCCACCAACCAAAACGAGGGGAAC
>CAIPFK010000094.1 GCA_903864315.1 uncultured Burkholderiales bacterium
CAATGGCCCTTTGGGGCGGCCTGTGGTGCCCGATGACAGTGACAAGGTGAGTCCGTGCTGTCCACGGGGGAATTCATGCCGCTGGAGTGCCTCCAGCCCGATGTCAGAGGTCAATGATTTCACCAAAACGGCGTTGTCAGGATGCCAGTTGTCACCCTCTTGAACGAGCACCCGAACAGGCTTGAAATGCTGGGCCAGGGCTTGCTTTTCTGTGACAGACCAACGGCAGTCCATGGGCAAGATGATGGCCCCAGCCCTGGCGACTGCAAACAGCATCACCAAGTGATCGATGCAGTCTGATAGCGCAACCCCCACAATATCGCCTTCTTGAACCCCCAGATCGATGAGCGCTTTGGCCCGTTCGATGACTTGCGCGTACAGTGCCTGGTAATTGAGCGTTTGATCCCCTTGGATGATGGCGGTTTTGGTGGGGCGCTGCAGTGCATGCCGCTTCAATTGATCGGCGATGTTCAAGGCCAAGTGAAACTCAAGCGTCATGGTCGGCCAGTTTCTCTAAATTGAGTTTGTAGATGGCAATGGCATTGTCTCGAAGCAATTTTTGTTTCGAGACAGGGCGCAACTGCAAGTCGTCGATTTGTTGCAGGGTTTTTTGGAAATCCAAGATGGGAAAATCAGTCCCAAAAATCACCTTGTCTTGTCCAAACGTGTTGATGTAATGGACAAAAGAAGCGGGCCAGTATTTGGGGGAATGTGCGTCACACCCGATGTAGACGTTGGGGTGCTTCCAGGCCATGGCGATCATCTCCTCTGTCCAGGGGATGCCCACATGAATACCAATCAATTTCAATTCCGGGAAATCGCATGCCACCGCATCCAAGTTGATTGGTCGTCCAACGCTTCGCAGCCGATGGGCAGGATCGTAAATCATGGACTGGCCCACTTGCAGTTGGACTGGGATGTCGAGCTCCACGCATTTGGCATAAAACGGGTACCACTTGGCGTGATCCGGGGCGAGTTCAAACCAGTGCGGATAAAAATGCGCACCGATGAAGCCATGGTCGCGCACAGCCCTCTCGAGTGCCCGAACCCCTTGCATCCCCTCGGTGGGATCAAGACCGGCCAAGCCATAAAAGCGATCGGGATAGTCGTGGAGGGCTTGTACCACCATCTCGTAAGGGATGTGATAGGTGGATTTGTGCAAGAGGGGCCCCACTTTGGCGGCAATCAAAAATGACCGCTCGACGCCGGCGCGGTCCATGCGCTCAACCATCTGAGGAATGGAGATGCCTTTCAAGATGTCTTGGCTCACGCCCATCTTGCCCCCAAAAAAAGCGTCCCGGTTGGGCCGGATGGCCAGACTCTCGGCCGTCCAAATGTTGACCACGGCATCGATGACGCCCAAGGTCTTGGCGGGCTTATTGGGCTGGGTGAGATGGGTGGGTGCGTTCATAGGATGTTCAGGCTTTGTATTGGATAGGATTGGATAGGATTAAATTGGGGGGGTGGACGATTTGAATGGCGTGAGATTCGAAGCGTCAAGACTGCTCGAGAAAAAGTTCGAACATCGCCAGCGTTGCCTGCAAGTGCTCAGCATTTGAGATGCCCTGGGTGACTTGCGTTTGGGCTTGCGGCATGAGCGCTGAGACGCGATCAAAGTACTCAAAGAGCATGTCCGTTTTGGCGCAGCACAGCAAGGTCTTGGATTTGATCAGGGGTAGACGCGTTGATTTGTCATAAGCCAACGCTGCGCGGTAGATGGCCGGATACGTTCTCGCGGCTTTGAAGACTTCAACCGCCTTGTCGTGCAGCACCTCTGCTGAGGGCAGTCCCGTGTTTCTCAAATGCGCGGCAGACTTTGCATACCATGGCCAAAACAAGTAAGCATCGCGCATGAAGCCCCACATGAACTGAAATTGTGAGCCACTTTGATCAAGCACGACATCGGGCGCGTAGTGCTCCAAAAACTCTTGGCGTTGTGCCTGCGAATAAAGGGACACGCCATCCAAAATCAGATGACCCACACGCTGAGGCTGGGCAATGGCCATTTCTGCGGCAATGTTGGCGCCGGTGTGGGTGCCGTACAGATCGAAGCCATCAACACCCAAGTCATCGAGTGCGCGCAGGTGAGCCCGGGCCAAGTACGCCATGTCGATGTGGGATGTTTGCGGGGCACAGGAGTCGCCGTTGCCCAAGGTATCGAGTGCAATGACCCAACGCCGCTTGGCAAGCGTTGGCATCAAGGGCTCGAGTGTTTTTGCCGATCCGGGCGACGCATGAATCATCACCAACGCCCTCGCGCTCTTGGCGTGTTCAAGGCCAGCGTGGCGAAAATGCACCTGGCCTTCTTCAATTTGTGCAAAACCGCGTTGGATGCCCCGGGTGAGCTTGTTCGATGACGCCATGGCGTGGGGTAGGGTGTCGGGCATGGGGTGGGGCGGCTCAAACCGGAGTCGCCATCAGTCCTTGATTTTTGCTGCGCGAACGGAGTTGGCATAGTTGGCCAAGTCGGATTTGATCTTGGCGCTGAAAGCCTCGGGCGTCGTCCCTTCCACTTCAAGTCCATTGTCACGCATGCGGCTCACAATCTCGGGCATCTTGAGAATTTGAACAATGGTGGCATTGAGTTTTTGAGTGATCGCCAAGGGTGTGTTGGCGGGTGCCATGAGGCCATACCAGGAGTTC
>CAIPFK010000095.1 GCA_903864315.1 uncultured Burkholderiales bacterium
GATCACCCGACCTTGCTTCATGACGATGGCGCGGTCTACGTGGGCCAGGGTGGCTTGCACGTTTTGCTCCACAATCAATACACTCGTGCCATGCGAGAGACTGCTTTGATGAATGGCTTGGAGCATTTCTTTGACAATGATGGGGGCCAAGCCCGTGGTGGGCTCATCGAGTAGCAACATCTGGGGCCTCCCCATCAAAGACATCCCCAGTGCCAGCATTTGTTGCTGCCCACCGCTCAGGGACTGCGCACGCTGGTCTTGTCTGTCCTTTAAGATGGGAAACAATTCAAAGACATCGTCAAGTTGGGAGACTTCGTGCATGAGTGCGGCAATGCTCAAGTTTTGTTTGACGCTCAAATCCTTGAAGACATTGTGTCCTTGCGGCACAAACCCAATGCCCCGCCTCACATTGAGCTCAACCCTGGAGGCATTGACAAGCTCCCCCATCCAGTGAACGCTACCCAAGAGCGGCTTGAGCTCTCCCACACAACATTTGAGCAAGGAGGTCTTGCCCGCGCCGTTGTGGCCAAAAATACCCACTCGCTCACCAGGCTGAACGGTCAAGTGAATGTCGTGCAAGATTTGCAAATTGCCATAGGACGCACTCAAGTGATCAATGGTGAGCATGATTAAAGCGTGTCCTCTACAGCAGCAGTGCCATCGGTTTGAGCACCAAAATAAAGCGCCTCCAAGGTCTTGCTGGCGAGCAAATCCTCGACACGTCCACGCTCCAGAATTTTTCCAGCAAACATGAACACGGCAGAACTGCACAGGTCCTTGACAAATGAAATATTGTGCTCGACCACACAAATGGCGCGCCCACCTCTGGCTTCTTGGCGCACCACCTCTTTCATCATGTCATAAGATTGCCCCTCCACACCCGCCATGGGCTCGTCAAGCAGCAACAATTGGCCTTCATTCATCAATGCTCGCGCCAAACCCATGAGTTTTTGCTGCCCAAAGGTCAAATCACCAATGGCCCAATCGCACAAGTGCTTGAGTTCCATGCGTTGAAGAATTTGCAGTGCACGTTCAGCCTTTTCTTCTTGAAGTTTTTTTATTTTGGCAGACTGAAAGAACAAAGTCACCAAGCTCTCGGCTTCATAGAAACGGCTCGCAACCACCAAGTTGTCCAGCACACTCAGGGATTGGAAAAGCCGCATGTGTTGCCATGTGCGACTGATCCCGCTTTGTGCTCTACTTGTAATCGACTGTCCATTCAAACGTTGGCCCATGAGGCACACCTCGCCTGAGTCGCTGGGGTAAACACCAGAGATCAGGTTAAAGAGCGTGGATTTTCCAGCGCCGTTTGGGCCAATGAGCCCAAGGATGTCGCCTGAATGGATTTCCAAATCGATGGCATCGGCCACCACAATACCGCCAAAGCGTTTGCACAACTGGGTGATTTTAAGAGTCGGCGTCATGGGGCGGACTTGGCCGTGTTGCGCTCCAACGAGGCCACCAAACCTTGTGGACGCACAAATAAGAAAATAATCACCAGCAACGAGTACAGCAATCCTTGCAATGGGGCCATCACACCGGGTGGGAAATTCAAAAACCCTATCGCTTGTGGCAAAAACAGCAACAACACCGTACCCACCACCGGCCCCCATTGCGAACCCATGCCGCCCACGACCACCATGGTGAGGATCATCGAAGACTGCAAAATTTCGAATTGGTCAGGATTCACATACTGGTAGTAATAGGCATAGAGGCCTCC
>CAIPFK010000096.1 GCA_903864315.1 uncultured Burkholderiales bacterium
CCCACGTTTTGCTCCACGAGCAAGATGGACAGCCCTTCCTCTTTGAGTTGCACAATCAAGTCAAACATCTCTTGCACGAGTTTGGGAGAGAGGCCAAGAGAGGGCTCATCCAGAATCAGCAACTTGGGGTTGGCCATGAGGCCACGGCCAATGGCCAGCATTTGCTGCTCACCCCCACTCATGGTGCCCGCCAGTTGCGTGAGTCGCTCTGAAAGTCGTGGAAACGTCTTCAAAACACGCGCAAGCAAGGCCTCTCGACTGTCTTTGGGCTGGGTGTAGGCACCGAGCTGCAAATTCTCCAAGACGCTCATGTTGGGGAAAATTTTTCGCCCCTCAGGCACCTGCACCAAACCAGCTCGAACCACCTCGCTGTAATGCGCCTGGGTGAGGTCTTGGCCGTTGAAGATCACGCGTCCACTGCTTGCGCGAACAAGCCCACACAAGGTGTGGTTGAGCGTGGTTTTGCCAGCACCGTTGCTGCCCAAGAGTGCCACCAACTCGCCCGTCTTCAGTGTCAAATCCACAGCGCGCAAAATTTGTACAGCCCCATAGCCAGAGGAGAGACCCGTCACCGCCAACAATTCGCTCATGACTGCCCCCTCTTGGGGCTGGGCGTGCTGCCCCCGCTTTGGGCCGCACGCAGTTTGGCGGCCCCTGCCGCACCAAAATACGCTTCAATGACGGCCTCATCGATGCTCATCAACTCGGTGGGTCCTGCAAAAATCAATTCACCTTGCGAGAGCACCCACACGTGGCGCGCCAAGTTCATCACCGCTTGCATGACGTGCTCGATCATCAAGACGCTCACCCCCCCTTGCACAATCCCTTGGATGACAGGCAGCATTTCAGCAATCTCTTGGGGGTTCAAACCCGCGAGCACTTCATCGAGCAACAACAGCGAGGGCCGAGTGGACAAGCCGCGCGCGAGCTCCAAGCGTTTGCGAGCCGCGACCGTCAGCTCTCCTGCCGGTTGATCCAACAGCCCATGAAGCCCCACTTGCTCGGCCACGTCGCTGGCATAGGCCAATGCCTGGGCGCGAGACTTCAAATGCAAGTGCGCCCCCACTGCAATGTTCTCTCTCACGGACTGATTGGCAAAAGGCTGCACGATTTGAAAGGTTCGGGTGAGACCGAGTTTGGCGCACTCATGGGCAGCAAGCCCAGTGATGTCTTGGCCTTTGAAAAAAACCTGGCCATGGTCGGGCTTTAAAAACCCAGACATCAAAGAAAACACCGTGGTCTTTCCCGCACCATTGGGACCAATGAGTGCACTGAGGGAGTTTTCTGGCACTTGAAGGCTCAGGCCTTGCACGGCCTTCAAACCACCAAAGGAGCGAGACACGCCTCGAAGCTCAAGCAGCATCGCTGTGCCCTCCTCTTGCGGGGGTGGCGGCCACGGGGCCATCGCCCGCTGTGGGATGGGCGCTCATGTCAACGCCGCTCCTTGGGGCCAGACCCAAAGGCTGGCGGGCTCTTTGCGACTTGGATTGCACGCGGTCTTTGAGACCGACCAAGCCACGGGGCAAGAACACCATGATGAGAATGAGCAAAGCGCCATAAATCACCAAATTGATCCCGGGCAACTCGCCAAACAAATTTCGCGTGAGCTCGGAGAGGAGCTCCAACGCCATGGCCCCCACCACTGGCCCCCACAAAGTTCCCATGCCCCCAACAATGGCCCCGACCAACGCAGCAATGGAGGTGTGCGAGCCAAAGACCAAATTGGGATCGATGTATTGAAACACTTGCAAATAAAACGCCCCACCCGCTCCCATGAGGCCCGCCGACAGCATGGTGGCACCGCACTTGACTGCAAACGGGTTCACACCCAGCGCTCTTGCCGCATCCTCATTGTCTCGAACCGCTTGCAAATAGGCCCCAAAGCGCGAGTGGCGCAAAAATGCAGTGATCAACAACGCCAGCACCACCCACGACAAAACCAGCCAGACATATCCCGCACGAGAGGAAAACTGCATATTCCCCAGCGACTCCGACAAAGGCAGCATCAAACCCACACCCCCGCCAGTAAAGCCCACACTCAAGGCAAGGATGCGAAAGACCTCAGCAAACGCCAAGGTGACCAATGCAAAATAAGATCCTTTGAGTCCATAGCGAAACGACACCGCTCCCAAGGCCGCGCCCAATAAAGCCGACAACAGCACCGCAAGCCCCAACGCCAGCCAAGGACTCAGACCCCAGCTCATTTGGAAGAGGGCTTGCGCATAGGCACCAGTGCCAAAAAAGACCGCATGGCCAAAAGAAAATTGTCCTCCAAAGCCTCCAAGTACATTCCAAGCTTGTGAAAGCAAGGTGGCAAATAAAGCCATCATGAGCCAGTTGAGCACGACGCCCGAGTGCGACAAAAAAGGCACCAAACCCACCACCAAGGCAAACACGACGATCAAGCGCAGATCCTTCATGTCTTGGCTCCAAATAAGCCCTGGGGCCGAAAGAGAAGCACCACAATGAAGATCAAGAAAATCCCCACTTGCCCCAAAGAGTCCCCCAAGAAAAGCCCGCCGACCGACTCGACCACCCCGATCAGCAAACCTCCCACCCAAGCACCCAAGAAACTGCCCATGCCGCCCAGCACCACGATGGTGAAAGCCACCAACACAAAACCATTGCCCACCGTGGGGTTGACGTAAAAGGAGGGCAACAAGAAGGCCGCCGCCGCACCCAAGCTGGCCATGCCAATGCCAAAACTCATGGCATAGACATGCTCGACATTGATGCCCATCAACCTTGCCCCTTGCTTTTCTTTGGCGACGGCGCGAATGGCGCGACCCAAATCGGTTTTTTGAATCAACACCAATAGCAAGCCAGAGACCACCATGGCACCGAGAAACGAGATCACCTTGGCGCGGGCCAACACGCTACCCAAGATCGTGACGGTGCTCAAGGTGTAGTCGGTGTCGATGCTTCTGGTGTCGGAGTGAAAGAGGAGCAAGGCCAAGTTCTCCATCACGATGGAGACACCCAAGGTGACGAGCAAAATGTTTTCATCTCGTTCGTGGCTTGCGCGCTCGATGACAAAACGCTGCAAGGCATAGCCAAAGACAAACATGCCCGGCACCACAATCCCCATGCTGAGGTAGGGGTCCAGTCCAAAAACCTGGTTCAAGCCGTACACCGCAAAAAGCGCCATCATGAGCGCCGCTCCATGGGCAAAATTGATGATGTGCAGCACCCCATAGATCAAGGTGAGTCCCAAGGCGATGAGGGTGTAGACCGCCCCCATGGTGAGGCCGTTCAAGACAGAAGATAAAACAATGCCCAGGTCAAACAAAGAAAGCCACCTTGATCGTTGTACACACAAGAATAAAAGAGTCACAACTGCGTTGCCTGCGCCGCTCTCACCCAGCCCCTAGGGGGCGTGCGTGAAAGACCAACGGATGGGGACAACGGTGCAAAGGGGTGCTGCCGCCTTTGTCCCCCCGCAGCTCTTTTTATCGCTTCAAGCCTTCAGCGAATCAAGCATGCAATGGGAAAATCGCCTCGACCTCGCGGTACTCACGCGGCACGATCACCTTGATGTCATTGTTGACCACTTGGGTCATGAGAGGCTGGGCACCCATGTTTTGTCCGTTGACGAATTGCGTTTGACCATAGGGCATGAAGTGACCCGAGAATTGACTCTTGCTCAACGCGTCGATGAGGGCCGCGCGGTCAGTGGACTTGGCGTTTTCCAACGCATCGGCGAGCAGCATCATCGAGGTGTAGGTCATGTAAACCTCGTAGGTGAAGTAGAGTCCCTTGGCCTCAACGCGTTTTTTTAGCGCTTGGGCTTTCTTGTCCTTGGGGTTGAACCAATGACAACAATCGATGATGCCATTGGCCGCTTCAGGCGACTCTTTGACAAATTTATAGCTCGAGGCGGCACCACCCAAGACGGAATAAATGGCTTTGGGAATCGCTTTTTGTTGCTGCATGGTGCGCACCAATAGCGCGTACTCATTGTAGTAATTGGCAGGAATCACAATATCGGGGTTGATTTGCTTCATGCGAAGCACAATGTTGCTGAAGTCGCGACTGGGATTGGGGTGTTTTAAAATTTCCTTGACCTCATAGCCGTAACCGGGCAACTCTTTGGCCAGCAAATTGGCCGTGCCCGTCCCAAACAAGGACTCTTCATGGATGATCATGACGGTTTTGGCGGGCTTGCCAGCGGCCACGTTCAGCACGTGCAAATTGGCCACAGCCACTTCAGCGCACTTTTTGTAGCCCGGTCCAAAGCGGAAGGTGTTTTTGAGGCCTCTCTCGACGATTTGATCAGCCACACCCACGTCAACAATGTGGGGCAGATTGTATTTGGCTGCTGTTTGCGTCGTGGCCAAACAGATGGCCGAGGCAAACGCCCCCACCACCGCACACACACCGGCTTCGTTCATTTTTTCAACTTCGGCCGAACCGCCTTGAGGCGTGGACTGAGCGTCCCCCAAGAGCGCTTCAATCTTGGCGCCGCCCAAGGACTTGATGCCCCCCGCTTTATTGATATCGTCAATGGCCATCAAGGCGCCTTCTCGGCACTGTTGACCCGAATAAGCCACAGCACCCGTGACTGGGTGCAACACGCCCACTTTGATGGCTTTGGCTTGAGCGCCCCCCACCAAAGGGAATGCCAAGGTGGACGCGGCCAACGCTGTTTGAGACATAAATTCGCGACGAGTATTCATGGGTGAACTCCTGTTTTTTAATTTTAAAAGACACGACCAGCATAACGCAGCACATGGGGCATGCTTGGGCTTGAGTTTATACGACATCCCATAGGCCTGGTCAAAGCGCTCTACCTTGGCCCCAAAAAATATCCGCTGATATGATCTACTTCATTGTTTCGCCAACCTACAGCCCCCCCATGACCTCCATTGCACCAACCTCCCAACCCAATACCGCACTTTGTAAAACCCAGCGTTTTGGCCTCATGGCTCTCGCATCCTTGTGCGTCCTGTGCACCCTGGGCTTGTGGACAGCCAGCATCCATGCACAAACCCCCGGCCCAAGCAGTGCCTCTTATCCTTCAAAGCCCCTCAAAGTGGTGGTGCCTTTCACACCTGGTGGGGTCACCGACCTATTGGGTCGCGACATTGCACAACGACTGTCCGCTCGCTTGGGTCAGTCGGTGGTCGTGGACAACCGGGCCGGTGCCAATGGCAATATTGGGGCGGATTTTGTAGCGAAATCCAAGGCCGACGGCTACACCTTGCTTGTGACCGCGGCCAACATCGCCATCTCCCAAGCCTCGCAAAAGAAATTGCCCTATCACCTCTTTGAAGACTTGACCCCGATCACCTTGCTGGCCAAAGGTCCTTATATTTTGGTGACCCCAGCGCGCCACAAAACCTACCCGGTGAGTACCCTGGCCGAATTGATCAAAGAAGCCAAGGCCAACCCATCGTCTTTGGCCATGGCAAGCTCGGGGGCTGGAAGTGCGGGACACTTGTCAGGAGAACTCTTGCAAGCGGCGACTGGCATCAAACTCACTCACATCCCCTACAAAGGCCAGTCCGAAGCCATGACGGACATTTTGAGTGGGCAATCGAGCGCCTTGTTTTTTGCCACCGTCGCCGTGGTCTCCCCGCACATGAGCGATGGACGGCTCAACATCTTGGCCGTCACCACCAAGACCCGCTCGAACTTGCTCCCCCAAGTACCGAGCATCAGTGAGTTGGGTTTCCCAGGCTTTGATGTGAGCACTTGGCACGGTCTTTTCGCACCCGCGGGCACACCCAAGGACATTGTCAACCTCATCAACGCCGAGATAGTGACTTTTTTAAACACGAGCGAGATTCAGCAAAAATACACCCAGCAAGGGTTACAAATCACCACCACGCGGGCGGATGAATTCAAGGACTTTTTACACGGTGAAGTCACCCAATATGAAAAAGTCATCAAAAGCGCTCATCTTCAAATCGATTAAAGCGCTGCATTCTTTTGCCTCACACCCACGACTTGCCCATTCCTTTTTGACTCCATTGCACTCACCCCATGAACCCCACCTTTCGACTTGAAACCATTGCCGATCAGACCGTGCATTTTGACTTTTGTGACTACACCGCGCCATGGAAACAGCACCAAGCGCAGACTTGTTTTTTGTACCACGGCTATGCCCGCAACATGGCCTTTTGGCAACCCTGGGTCCCACTGCTGGCCAATGAGTTCCGCGTGCTGCGCATGGACCAACGCGGATGTGGACAAAGCACCCAGCCACCCAAAGATTACGACTACACCTTTGATGCAATGGTGAAGGATGCCATCGATTTGATGGACCATTTGGGGCTTGAGCGCGTGCACTGGGTGGGCGAATCATCGGGTGGGATTGTCGGCTTGGCCTTGGCGCTCAAGCACCCCGAGAGACTGCACTCACTCACCCTGTGCGACACGCCCTTCAAGCGCCCCAGCCACATTGACTCGACCTATACCCTGGGTGAAGTGAGCCGTGCTGCTGCCTTTGCCAAGTTCGGTGTGGGTGAGTGGTGCCGGCAAACCCTCGCTTTTCGATTGGACACCTTGCGAGCTAGCACACAATTGTGTGAGTGGTACATCGCGCAAATGGACGCGGTGCCTGTGCACATTGCCAACAGTCTAGAAAAAATGATTGGCTCGGGCGACTTGTGGCCACACTTGCCACACATCAAAGTGCCAACATTGATTTTGGCGGGTGCAGACAGCCCGATTGCGCAAGGCCCCCAAATGAAGGCCATGCAGACCCAAATGCCCAGCGCCCACTTGGTCTCGTTTGAAGGCTATCGCCATGGAGTGAATTTGCTAGCACCTGAGCGCTGCGTGAGCGAGATGAAACAATTCATCCATGGACTCACGAAATGAGGTCTCATTGTTTGCTCAATTGGGGTTGAATGCGACCAGCCAATTTGCCCCTACTATTGGGGTATTTCCGCTTGCATCTCCCCTCTCAAAAGATCATACTGTTGTGTAAAGTAGCACCCCGCCAAGACGCCAGCACAACGACTCCATTCTTTTCAGCGTGAGAAGCTTCAAGTACCCCCAGCCATGAACCCACCCCTGCATTGTGACTTTTTCAAGCCGCACTCTCCTTTAGAGGACGCCAGGCTCTTGTCCAGACAACAGTGCTTGCCCTCGTGGTGTTCGAGAAACCTCTTCAATGGGATGATGGCTCTCACAATGCGTTCCCTGTTGGGCTTGTTTTTCTTGGCATTCATGTGCAACGCTCACGTTCAAGCGCAAAGCAGCCCCGCCACGAATTACCCGACAGGCCCCATCAAAATTGTCAACCCTTACCCACCGGGCGGGGGCACCGACATCTTGTCCAGGGCCATTGCACAAAAGCTCGGCGAATCGTTTCACCAACCGGTCTATGTGGACAACAAAAA
>CAIPFK010000097.1 GCA_903864315.1 uncultured Burkholderiales bacterium
ATTTTTTGAGAATTTAAAGACGTAATTTGCTTTTAATTTTTGAAAAATAATGCTGATTTGAATAGTTAAAAATGATATTTGAGTCAGTGAACAAAAAGTGATCATTTTTTTAAAACCTTATGAGGAAAACATGCAATCTAAAATCAAACTCACCGCTTTAGCAACTGCCTTGTGCGCTTGTGGTTTTGTCAATGCTCAATCTGCAGCACCAAGCGTGACCGTGTTTGGTATCGTTGATGGAGGTATCTCTTCAACAACCAACACGGGCAATGGTTCACAAACCACCTCAGGAGCAGTCAGCTCTATCTTGGGTGTCTCAGCAATTGGTTTCAAAGGCGACAAAGACCTGGGCGATGGTTTGACGGGCTTCTTTAACTTCATGGCTGGTTTCAATCCAACGACTGGAAAATTGTCTGACTCAAGCACACTCTTTTCAAGAAACGCTTACATTGGCTTGAGCAGCTCCATGGGAAGCGTCTCCATTGGTAAACAATGGGACTTGAATGACGACTGGATCGTTGGTAGCGTTTTCAAAGGTGGCTACAACGCTGGTGCAGTGTTCAAGTTCTCTGAGTTTGATGCAGTGAGCGACTTGTACAACAACACCATCAAATACGTCACACCCGTGTCTGGTGGTTTCCAAGGTGCTGCGATGTATGGCTCTAACATTGGTGACTCCAGCACCCCCACAACAGGAGGTTCTCTGACCAACATCGGCGTCAAATACGCTGCAGGCCCATTGATGGTAGCTGGTACTTATTTTACTGAGGCCAGCACAACCAGCACATCAAGCACTTACAAACTCACCACATTGGGTGCGAGCTATGCATCCGGCGCTGTTAAAGGTAGACTCGGTTACGCTACAGCCACAACAGACGGCGGCGTGTCTTACGTCTCCTTGGGTACAGTTGGCAAAACCAACACAGCCAATGTCGTTGACGTGGGCGTGGATTATTCAGTCACTCCCCAGTTGACTCTTTCTTTGGACCAACTCGCCAGAAAGAACACCACCCTGAACAATTCCTCCAATATCACTCGCTTTTTGGCCATGTATGCATGGAAGCCCAATACAACGCTTGTCTTTAACGTTGCCAACTTGTCCAACTCTACCAATGCAACGGAGTCTTTGCTTGCCACACAAGCAGGTACAACAGGTGGTGGATATGCAGGCAAATCACAGCAAGCCATTGCGGCGGGTGTTCGCTTTAGCTTCTAATTTACTTTTTCTTAGTTAATTTATTGTTTTTTTTCTCCAGTTGGGTCCTGTTGAGCTGCAACTCAACAGGACCTTTTTTTCGTTTAATTTTCGTGATTTTGCTTGTTCGCATCTAACTCCGTAAATTTTGCAGCCATGGTTGGGTTGCCACGCGTCAACTTCTTGATGCTCACCTCCTGCGCTTTGTCATTGGCGATGCGAAGGTTACGATCAGTACCCATCAAGGCGTCTCGTGTTTTTTGGAGATGATCGATGGACTTGTCTATTTCCTCGATCGCTGTTTGAAATTTCTTCGAGGCCAGCTCATAGTTTCGTCCAAATGAATTCTTGAAACTATCGAGTTCGCTTTCGAAATTGGTGATGTCGATGTTTTGTTCTTTAATCAGTGCGAGTTCAGACTTGTACTGAAGCGAATTCATCGCGGCATTTCTGAGCAAGGTGATCAAAGGCAAGAAAAATTGGGGTCTTACCACATACATTTTGGGGTAGCGGTGAAAGACATCCACAATTCCAGTGTTGTAGAGTTCACTCTCGGGCTCAAGCAAAGACACCAAAACAGCGTATTCACATTTTTTTTCATTGCGGTCCTTGTCCAGTTCCTTCAGGAAATCTTCGTTCTTGCTCTTGGTCGTGGTCTTGTCGCTCTCGTTTTTCATTTCAAACATGATGGAGACGATCTCAATGCCCGCCTCATCCGAGTCCCGAAAAATGTAGTCACCCTTGCTACCCGTCCTTGCATCGTTGTCTTTCTCAAAGTAAGCCCGCGGAAAGGCCATGGAACGCACGCGATTGAATTCAATCTCGCAGTGTTGTTCCAGCGTCTCACCCACCATTTTGGTGGACAAGCGCGCTTTCATGTCTTTGAGTCGCTCAATGGCATCGTCCCGGTCTCTGATCTGGGTCTCGTATTTGTCTTTCAGGGCATTTTCAGAGAGTTGTTTTTCTAGGGACACTTGAGAGAGTCCATTTTTGAGCTCATCACGCTCTTTCTCCACCACCATCACGGCCTGGGTGATGGCGAGTTGTTGTGAAACTTCGGTTTTCTCAAGCCTGGCCTTCAAATC
>CAIPFK010000098.1 GCA_903864315.1 uncultured Burkholderiales bacterium
GTGATCATGGTGGTGGGCATGAGGCTTGGATGCATCAACCATGCGCTCATGACAGAGCTTTGCATCGCCTCCAAAGGTTTGACACTGCATGGGTGGGTCGCCAACTGCATCGAACCCGGCATGAAACGCCTGGAGGGCAACATCCAAACCCTTCAGTCCCGACTCCAAGCGCCCCTCTTGGGCACCATTCCTCATTTGCTAGACCAGCACTTGAACACCCACCAACACGGCTTGGGCGCTTACACGCAAGTGGGCATTGCCTTTGCCGCGGCACAGTTGCATTCACTCCTTTGATCAATCGTCACAGGTCCGAGTGCCTCCAGTGCTCTGGGGGAAGTCCTTGTTGGGCGCGCCACAAGATATCGCGATACGCCCGCTCCAATGTTTGGGTGAAACGAGGCGCATCGAATAGCGGCTGACTCCATCGCAGGCGTTGGATTTTGTGGGCCAAGGCCTCAAGTTGCTCTGGGTGCGTTGCCAAGGCATGGGCACGGGCTTCGTAGTCGGCGAGCGTGGTGCAGATGAGTTCTGGCAAATCCATGGCCATCAAGAGGCTGGCTCCCATTCGAGCGGGGACACTGCGTCCCACCAACGTGAGCAGCGGCAACCCCATCCACAGCGCGTCGCTTCCTGTCACGCCAGCGTTGTAGGGCCAGGCATCCAAGAACAAGTTGCACAAGCGATACCGCGCCAAGTTATCCGCTGGGCTCATGCGCTCACCAAAGATGAGGCGCCAGCCCTCTAGACCCGAGCGCACAGCGGCGTTTTTCAAATGATTGCGAGCCCGTTGACCAGACACCACCAAATACAACACGCTCCCAGGTGTTGCCATGACGATTCGCATCCAACTCTCAAAGACGCTGGGACTCAATTTGTAAGGCTGATTGAACGAGCAAAAGACCACGCTTTTCTCTGGCAACCCCAGCTCTTGTCGGGTCAAGACCTGGGCGCTGGCTTTGCGAGAGCGATCATTGACCTGATAGCAAGGCAGATGAATGATTTTTTCCTCAAAATCGACATGCCTGCCTGGCGCAATCAACGTGTCATCGGCCAGCACATAATCCATATAGGGTGCGCCCATGCCCCCCAAATAGCCCAAGTAACTCGCTTGAATGGGGGCCAGTCTGTGGGCAAAGATAGCGCTTCGTGCCCCCATGGTGTGGCCATTGAGATCGATGGCAATGTCAAGGTGGAGGGACCTGGCCAACTGCGCCAACTCCCCATCACTCAAAGCATCCGCCTCGATAAAATGATCCACGGCTCTTCGGATGCGAGACCTCACGGCGTCCTCGGCCACCCGTGTGAGTGAGAACGCAAATACTTCGAACTGCGCCTTGTCATGGCACTCAAACAATGGTGCCATCCCTTGTGAGACCGCGTGCATCCTCAAATCAGAAGAAAAATAGCCCACTCGAATTTTTGAATGCTGCGCAGCTCGTGGGCTTGAATGGGGCGATTCAAGCGAGTCATCCTTGGCCTCAAGCGCGGGGTGTTTGGCCCGAGACCAGATCTTGGCGCACTGGTGCTGCAAGTGCGGGTCGTCCACCATGGCACTGAACTCAAACGGATTGACCACCGACTCGCCTGCCTCAAGCGCCAAGGTCAACTGTTCGATCTCAGAGGGCAAATCCTCCCAATCACAATCGAGCATCTTGGCATGCAAGCGAGAACCCAAGGCAAAGGGCGTCTTGGGCGACAGCGCCAAGAGTCGATCAAAGTCCAGGCGTGCATTGTGGTGGTTCCCAATTTTCAAATGCACATGGGCGCGGTTGAAGTAAGCATCGCCAAAGTCGGGGGCGATCTCAATGGCACGATCAAGACTCGCAAGAGCCCGCTCAGTGAACCCCATGGTGCTCAGCACTACCCCACGGTTGGACCACGCTGGATGGTAGTTGGCCTCTAACTCGAGCGCGTGGTCATAGTCGGCAAGCGAGGGCTCCAAACGATTGAGTTGAGACAACACGTTCGCACGGGCGAGTAAAACGTCTGCACTGCTTGAATCACACTCGACGGCCCGGTTCAAACTGGCGAGTGCGTCTTCCAAATTGCCCATGCGCACCAACACACCACCTTGGCTGAACCAGGCATTGGCCAATTGAGGATTCAGTGTCAGTGCCTGATGAAAATGAGTCAGTGCTTGGCTGGGATTGGAGTCCTTCATCACCATCCCCAGGTTGTAGTGGATGTGGGGATCGTTGGCATTGAGCGCCAAGGCTTGGTGATAACAACGCATGGCCTCCTCTGGGTCTGCGAGCTCCTTCATGGCCACGCCCAAATTGAGCCAGGCCGCATCGGACTCGGGATGCAACCGCAGTCCTGCACGGTAGCTCACAGCGCACGCCTTGTAGTTTTTCAATTCATATTGAACGGTCGCCAAGTTAAACCATGCGCCCACGTGCTCAGAGTCCCAAACCAAGACTTGGGTCAACTGCTCGCTTGCCTCTTGGAGTTGTTGGGTCTGGAGAAAAAGCAATCCCAAAAGATAGCGCGCTTGCACATGCTCGGGCTGCAATTTCAAGCACTCTTGGTAGAGCGTTTGCGCTTGTTGCCACTCACCAGATTGGTGAAAGTTCAATGCGCTCTGAAGAGTCTGAGCCAAACTTGAAATACGCGGGTGGGGCGAGGACGGGGATAGACGAGTGGGTGAACTCGACTGGTTTACAGTTTTTTTGGGTTTCACGGTAATGCTCCGTCATGAAGCGTGAAGGCCCAGAAAAAAATCCTCCCTTTGGGCTCACAGTGACTGTAGACGAAAAACCTTGAGACGCGCCTCCATGGGCCTGTGCCAAGCCAGAGCGCAACCGCTTTCAATCATTTTTCCCCTTGATGGCAAAGTTGCCTGCCACACTGATTCTGTAGTCATCGCTGGAGTAAAAAGGAAAGACCGTGTGTTTCATTTTTCCTGAAAAAAGCAGGACTTGATTCTCTAAGGAACGGTCGGCCGAGATGAAGTGGTTGCAAATATCACCCAGGCTGTTGGTGTACTGGAAACAAAACTTGCCCGCCAATTTGTTGTTGTGCCCCCGGCTACTTTCAAAGTTGGCACATACTTTGAGCACGTCTTGCCGCAAGGGTACCAACTCGTCGTCGGTGAAACGTGACTTCAAATAGCCAATGTTTTCAAACGGGATGGCCTGTGTGTCTTTGTTCATGCGATTCAATCTCGTGTCCATTTCAACAGTATCAAGTCCTTCGAATCGATCCATTCGACTTGATGGCAATGCTTGGATTTTAAGCTCGACCAAGCACCGCGCATGTTCAACCTGATGCCCCACGATTGGATCCATGGATGCCATCGCGTGAGGTCTGCCATCGCCATAGAAAAAGCCCTGCCACTCTCGCGAGCGGCAGGGCCTTATTCTTCATGAACCTTCAACTGACTTGATGTCAGCATTCAGATTAGAAAGTGTGCTTGATACCCATCATGTAAGAATTGACGGTCGCGCCAACTGTGTCGGTGCTTGCACCGCCGTACACTGGAGACACTTTCATCAAGCCGTCGTTTTTGCCGGTACCCAATGCTGCGTACACGGTGCTGCGTGGTGACAACTTGTAGTATGCAGACACGCCAGTTTGTGTGAACTTGTTGGCACTGGTCACGTCGTCGGTCAATGTACCGTAAGCGGCGTTGACAGTCAAAGCTGAGCTCACTGCGTAGCCCAAGCCGAAGCCAACGGCAGTAGAGCCGTGGGTGTTGGCTGCTGCTCCACCTGTGGTCAACTTGTTGTAACCAGCGGAGAGTCTCCATTGACCCATGGTGTAAGCGCCACCGACGAATTGCATTTTGAAAGCAGCTGTGCCGGTGTAATCGTTCTTGGCGTTACCAGCAACACGCACGCTAGCACCCATGCCGTCGTACATCAAGCTGTAAGCATAACCATTGTTGGCGTTGCCTGCATCGTTGTAAGAGATTTTTGGCGCGCCGATTTGGTATTGAGCTTTGAAGCCGTTGAAATTGGGTGTGATGTAGCTGAAACCACCCATGAAGGCTTCAGACACGCCCATGTATGTGGGGTTGATATTGGTGCCAGCAGCAGAAGCTGAACCACCGTAGTTGGTCAATGCTGTGGAGTTGGCAATGCCAGACACGTTCGTGCTGTAGTTGGTGAAGTTGTTCTGTGTTGCAGTCAAGTTACCAAACGCATAGGAAGCACCGCCAGATGTATTGGGCGCGCCTTGAGCCTCCCACCATGCATCACCTTGACGGCCAATTTTCAAAGCACCAAAACCACCCTCGACTTGCACAAATGCACCGCGATTGAAGAAGGCAGGCTTGTCACCAGCTTGGGTAACCGAGTTTTGGGTCACTGCAGCAGTGCTGGTTCCACCAGCATTGGTAGCAGAAGTTGATGTCGATGCGGCTTGACCTGTCATCAATGTGATTTCTGAACGCAAGTCAAAAGACGCCTTCATGCCACCACCGAGGTCTTCAGTGCTGGTGATACCCCAGTAAGAAGAAGAATTGATATTGGAACCAGTAGAAGTGACTGTTTTGCCGCCTTGAGAAGCGTTGTACAAAGTCTGGTCAAGGTTACCGTAAATGGTCATGGAAGACTGGGCCATTGCAGATGTGGACATTGCGCCCAAAGCTGCTAAGGAAGCGATCGCAACTAGTGTTTTTTTCATGTCAAAGATTCTCCAAGGTTTAATTAAGAGCTTTGAGCCGCTTTTTAGAATTGAATTTAAATCAGCGACTCTATGCCAACCCCCTTTATTGGGAAGTTGTCGCTATTGCACCAGAGAGTTGACTTTGACGCAAAGACTTTCACGCCATCTTTGGACATTGTGTTGCCTAAGAGTGACAAATTCGGCAAACAAGACACACTAAAGTGTTCTTTTTTTGGGGTTTACCCTAGGTTTTGTGTCTATTGTGTGAACTGGGTGGCTTGAGTGCGACGGCCTCTCCTAGGTTATTAAAACTCATTGATGGGTATCGACACCAAGGGTCAGAACTCAAGAGTAACGGCTTATTCGAGAACGGGTCACCAAGGCCAGCGTTAAACGACCAGGCCTTGGTGAACCAACACTCTGGACGGCATCAAAACATCGATGCAGTCCCAAACGATTAGAAGCGGTATTGCAAACCAGCCGTCATGCCCGTGTCGCTCAAACTCATTCCAGCAGATTTGGACTCGGCCAAACCTGAGGCTTTGGAGCTGTCGGCCTCAACATACAAGTCGGTGGAAGGATCCAACGCGTAACGCACGCGAACAATCATCGTGTTCACGGTGTTGCTGGCCAAAGCGCCTTGTTGAATTTGTGCGTTGTAGTAGCCGCCAACGATGTTGAAGAGGCCCATTTGATAGGCAACACCCAAATTGGCCACATTGATTTTCGTTTGTGCCGTTGCTACACCGCCCACGATGAAACCAGCAGGATTGGAGTAACTGTTGCTGGTGAATGAAGAAGCCACCGGTGCAAATCCAGCAGGAGTGCTCAACTGTGTGCCACCGGCTGTGATTTTGAAGCCGGCCACAGTCACATTACCACCAAAGGTGCTCAATGTTTGCTTGAGGGAATTGCCGTCTTGCAAACTGTCTGTGGACGCGGCCAAATTGAATCCGTTGCCTGCATACTTGGCCATGGCTTGCATAGAAGATCCTGCAGATTGGCTACCAGCCACATTGGCCAAAGAGTAAGCTGCACCCACGCTCACAGCACCAAATGTACCCATGTACTTGAATGTGTTGTCACGGCGAACGGTGAAAAAGCTCGATTGAATGGCCAAACCTTGTGGGTTGATGTTGAATGATTTCGCGGCAACGTAATGGTTGTTGTTGGTCATCTCCAAGCCCAAAGGATCGGTGACGTAACCGGCGTTCAAATCGTAAGCAAATGTCGTCATGCGGCCCAGATCCAATGAGCCCCATGAACCTTGCAATCCAGCACTGGCCGTGCGGTCAAACAACGTGTTTTTGGAATAGGTGCTGGCTGCTTGGGGCACGGTGGTCACGGCGGGGTTGACCACATTGCCTGAGTCTTGGCCATTGCCTTCAGTGAATCCGCTCTCCAACTTGAAGTTGGCTTTCAAGCCACTTTGTAGGTCTTTGGTGCCCTTGAAGCCAAAACGAGATGTGTTCAACGTGCCATTGAGGAACTGGGTCAACGACTGTGTGCCGTTGGTGGAGGTCTTGGCCGCATTGGAGTCTTGACGGATACCGCCATCGATCACGCCGTAAACAGTCATGCTGGTTTCGGCCATTGCGCCCAGTGAAGCCATAGCGGCCAAGGCAACGAGTGTTCTTTTCATGTTTCTTTTCTCCATGGTTAAAAAAATTCCCAATGTCAAATTTAATATTTTGGTATTCAAATGACTCTATGGGTTAACCCCCAAACTCTGGGAAGTTATGTGTATTGAAACAGATCAGAACCCCATCCGACAATAAAATAAGTTGTTGTTTTTATTTAAGTTGTTGCGTTGCAACATATATATTTCAGTTATGTTTTGTAATTATTTCAAATAAAAGACAAAGAGTACTTTATGACCCATCGCTTGAGTCTTCACGTGTCCCAAAGGGGTGAGCGTTGTGTGGGCAATTTCACGCATCCATGGTCATGAATCGCTCACCCATTGGCCCAAATGGCTCGCCATGCGCCACAATAGGCACCATGCTCAACACAGATCAATTCATTGGTGTTTTGGACGATGCGCTCAGAACTCTGTTTGCCAAACCGCACGCCAGCCGCCCAAGCCCACAAGCGCGTTTCAACCGTGGCCAAGAGGACCACTCACAAGAGCTCACCGCGCATGAGAAAAACCTCTCGGCCTGTCTCATGCGCGTGAACCACGTGGGCGAGGTCTGCGCTCAAGCACTCTACAGCTCTCAACGGCTGGCGACCTCAGACCCCAAACTGCAAAGTCAATTCAAGCACGCCAGCATGGAAGAGACCGACCATTTGGCCTGGACCCAGGAGCGAATTGAAGCATTGGGCGGGCACACGAGCTACTTGAACCCCTTGTGGTACGCCGGGGCTTTTGCCCTGGGCTACGCCATGGGCAAACTGGGCAAAGACCCTGTGAGCCTAGGGTTTGTGGTGGAGACCGAGCATCAAGTGGAGAGACATTTGGCCTCTCACATGAACCGTCTCCCCGCCAAGGACTGGGCCTCCAAAGCGATCGTGGCGCAAATGCAAAAAGACGAAATCCAGCACGCTCAAGATGCACAAAAAGCAGGCGCGCAGGACTTGCCGCAACCCGTCAAAATCCTCATGACCCTGAGCGCCAAGGTCATGACCACGGTGGCCCACCACATCTGAGCTAGTCGGCCACGATCTCAAAACTGGTGGTGATTTCAGCGGTTTTGGCGAGCATGATGGAGGCTGAGCAGTACTTGTCGTGGCTCATGGCGATGGCGCGCTCGACAGCACTTGCATTCAAGTCCTTGCCCGTCACCACAAAATGCATGTGGATGGTGGTGAACACTTTGGGGTCTTGCGTGGCGCGCTCACTTTTGAGTTGCACTTGGCAGCCGGTGACTTGCTGGCGGCCTCTCTTTAAGATCAACACCACGTCATAGGCGGTGCATCCCCCGGTGCCTGCGAGCACCATCTCCATGGGGCGTGGGGCCAAGTTTTGTCCACCATTTTCAGGCTTGGCCGCATCCGGCGCACCATCCATCATCACGGTGTGCCCACTCCCCGTCTCGGCCAAAAATCCCATGGCCGAGCGAGCCCCTGTGCCACCTGTCCAACTGACTGTGCAGTCCATGACCACAACCTTTCGTTTTTTTAATACTCATTAATTGTTGCAGTGCAACAAAATTATTGGTATATTAGAGTCAAGCATGCAGTGGCATGCACCGTTTGTCTCCTCCACCATCATTGGTGGATTTATCCCCGAACCGCTTGGTTCGGGGTTTTTTTTGTCCATTTCAGACCGCGGTGAGTTTCTCATCTGATCCTGATTCACAAAGACTGTACCTTAATTTTCAGGTCCAAGTCGCAAAAAACTAACATGCTCCGCGCTTTAGCGCCCGAGTGTCTGCATTTGCCAAGCCCTGCACGCAAGCACTGCTTGCAGGTCTAAAATCAATCTCATGACCACCAGCCACCCCAAGCTCCCAAGATCCCCGAGAAACTCACCCGCCCTGGCCCCAAGTGGCTTGGCTCCTTCTGAGTATCTGATCAAAATTCTCAACGCCAAAGTCTACGACGTGGCCCGCGAGACCGCCCTCGAGACCGCCAAGGCGCTGAGTGCACGCCTAGGCCACACGGTGCTGTTAAAGCGCGAGGACCAGCAGCCGGTGTTCAGCTTCAAGCTCAGGGGGGCCTACAACAAAATGGCTCACTTGAGCCCCGTCCAACTCAAGAAAGGCGTCATCTGCGCCTCGGCTGGCAACCATGCCCAAGGCGTGGCGCTGTCGGCACAAAAGCTCGGCTGCAAAGCCACCATCGTGATGCCGGTCACCACCCCTGGCGTCAAGATCGATGCCGTTCAAGCCCTGGGCGCCAGGGTCGTGCTCTTTGGCGAGAGCTACAGCGATGCCCATCAGCACGCCTTGGCGCTGGAAAAACAAAAAGGCATGACTTTTGTGCATCCCTTTGACGACCCCGATGTGATCGCGGGCCAAGGCACGGTGGCCATGGAGATTTTGAGACAAGTCACGGGTCCCCTCGACGCGGTGTTTGTGGCCGTGGGCGGTGGCGGTTTGATCTCGGGAGTGGCCAATTACATCAAGGCCGTTCGCCCTGAGATCAAAGTGATTGGCGTGCAAATGAACGACTCCAGTGCCATGATCGAGTCCTTGCAAGCCGGCGAGCGATTGCAACTCAATGACGTGGGTCTTTTCTCCGACGGAACGGCTGTGAAGCTCGTGGGACAAGAGACCTTTCGTGTGACGCAAAAC
>CAIPFK010000099.1 GCA_903864315.1 uncultured Burkholderiales bacterium
CAAGGCAAAATTGCCGAGATGCGCACGGGCGAAGGCAAGACCCTCACGGCCACGTTGGCGGTGTACTTGAATGCTTTGGCGGACAAGGGCGTGCATGTGGTCACTGTGAACGACTATTTGGCCCAGCGCGACGCGCAGTGGATGTCACGCTTGTACAACTTTTTGGGGCTGAGTGTCGGGATCAATTTGGCGCAATTGAGCCGCGCAGAAAAGCAAGCCGCTTACCGCTCGGACATCACCTACGGCACCAACAACGAGTACGGCTTTGATTATTTGCGCGACAACATGGTCTACGAAGCGGGCGACCGTGTGCAACGCCAACTGCAATACGCCATCGTCGATGAGGTTGATTCGATCTTGATTGACGAGGCGAGAACACCCCTCATCATCAGCGGTCAAGCCGATGACCACACCGCAGAGTACATGGCCATCAACAGCATTGTGCCCCAACTCACCCAGCAAATCGGTGAAGAAGATCCAAGAACAGGCGAAGGCATCATTCAAGTGGGCGACTTCACCCTCGATGAGAAATCTCGCCAGGTCTACCTCACCGAGTCTGGCCATGAAAAGGCCGAGGATTTGCTCGCTGGCATGGGGCTCTTGACGCCAGGCACCTCGCTCTATGATCCGGCCAACATTTCTTTGATGCATCACTTGTATGCGGGACTCAGAGCCCACCATTTGTATTTCCGAGACCAGCACTATGTGAACCAAGACGGTGAGATCGTGATCGTGGACGAGTTCACCGGACGCTTGATGTCGGGGCGTCGTTGGAGCGAAGGCGTGCACCAAGCCGTGGAAGCCAAGGAAGGCGTGCCCATCCAGGCCGAGAACCAAACCATGGCCTCGATCACGTTTCAAAATTACTTTCGTCTCTACAGCAAACTCTCTGGCATGACCGGCACGGCCGACACCGAGGCCTATGAGTTCCAGGAAATTTATGGCTTGGAGACGGTGGTGATTCCGCCCAACCGGCCCTCGCACCGCGAGGACCAACTCGACCGGGTCTACAAAACCACCCAGGAGAAATACACTGCGGCGATAGCAGACATCAAAGAGTGCCATGAGCGCGGCCAACCGGTGTTGGTGGGCACGACCTCGATTGAGAACTCGGAGTTGATTGCTGAGCTGCTCGAGGCAGCGAAATTGCCCCACCAAGTCTTGAATGCCAAGCAGCATGCCAGAGAGGCCGACATCATTGCGCAAGCCGGCAGTGCGGGCACCATCACCATTGCCACCAACATGGCGGGACGCGGCACGGACATTGTGCTCGGCGGCAATGTCGAGCGAGACATTGCCTTGGTCGAAGCCGATGAGACGGTGTCTGCCAGTGACAAGGAGTCTCGCATCCACGCGCTTCGCCAAGCGTGGAAGGTCGAGCACGAGAAGGTCAAAGCCCTGGGAGGCTTGAGAATCATCGCCACCGAGCGCCACGAGTCCAGGCGAATCGATAACCAATTGCGCGGTCGTTCTGGGCGCCAAGGCGACCCAGGGTCCTCACGGTTTTATTTGAGTTTGGACGATCCGCTCATGAGGATTTTTGCGGGAGAGCGGGTCAAATCCATCATGGATCGCCTCAAAATGCCCGAGGGTGAGGCGATCGAGGCAGGGATGGTGAGCCGAAGCATTGAGAGCGCTCAACGAAAAGTCGAGGCCCGAAATTTCGACATGAGAAAGCAACTCCTGGAGTACGACGACGTCTCCAACGATCAACGACGCGTGATTTACCAGCAGCGCAATGACATCTTGGATGCCGAGGATTTGAGCGCACAAATTGAGTCGTTGCGTGAAGGGTGTTTCAGCGACTTGGTGTCTCACCATGTGCCTCCTCAAAGCATGGAAGAGCAGTGGGACTTGGACGCATTGGAGCGTGCCTTGGAGCAAGAATGGTTGATGCCCCTGGAGATCCAATCGTGGGTGCGCGCCCAAAGTGCCGTGGACGACGAGGACGTGAAGTCGCGGGTGGTGAAAGCCGCACACGATGCCTTCGAGGCCAAGGTGTCCCGAGTGGGCTTGCCGCAATTCACCCCGTTCATGAAGGTGGTGCTCTTGCAAAGCATTGATTCCCATTGGCGTGACCACCTCTCGGCACTGGACTATTTGCGCCAAGGCATTCATTTGAGGGGGTACGCACAAAAGCAGCCCAAGCAAGAATACAAGCGAGAGGCCTTTGAGCTCTTTGGACAACTGCTCGATTCCGTCAAGAACGAAGTGACCAAGAGTTTGATGACGGTGCAAATCCAGTCGAGAGATCAAATCGAGGAGGCGGCCCAGACTTTGGAGAAAGAGGCCGAGGCGATTCACAACGTCACCTACAGTGCGTCGGACGAGACCGGTCAAGTGCAGCTCACGACTGATTTTGCCACCCAACGCGAAAGCGCTTTGCCCATCATGCCCGTGGGTCGCAATGAGCCGTGTCCATGCGGGAGTGGTAAAAAATACAAATTCTGTCACGGCAAATTGGCCTGATCGAGCTGTCCCCATTCCAGCGGCCTCATCCACTGGGGAGCCGAGGTCCATTTTCTTTTGAAGTTCTCTTTTGAAAGCCCACTGTCATGCCAGTCAACCTGCCCTTGCCCCAGCCCCAAGACCTTCGCCCCATTGCGGGACTCGAGCTTGCGGTGGTGAGTGCGGGCATCAAAAAAGTGGGCAAGAGAGATTTGACGCTCATGCGCTTGGCCCCTGGCAGTGTGGTGGGGGCGGTGTTCACGCAAAACCGGTTTTGTGCGGCACCCGTTCAAGTGTGCCGCGAGCATTTGAGTGCCCTCTCGATGAGCCAGCAAGGTGTGCGCGCCTTGGTGATCAATACGGGGAACGCCAATGCGGGCACCGGTGAATCAGGCCTGGCCCATGCCCAGGCCACTTGCACGCAGGTGGCCCAACTCTTGGGGTTCGAGAGCGAGCAGGTCTTGCCGTTTTCAACCGGCGTGATCATGGAGCCCTTGCCGTTTGAGAAAATTCAAGCCGCCTTGCCCCAGGCGGTCAGCGCTTTGGGTCAGGGGTCATGGTTGGATGCGGCCAATGGCATCATGACGACAGACACCCAGCCCAAGGCCTACAGCCATGAACTTTGGGTGCACGGCCACAAGGTGAGCATCACTGGGATTGCCAAGGGTGCCGGGATGATTCGGCCCAACATGGCCACCATGCTGGGCTATTTGGCCACCGATGCGTGCATCGATCAGGCCTTGATGGCCGAGTTGGCGCAGGAGATAGCCCAGCGCAGTTTCAACCGGATCACCGTCGATGGTGACACCTCCACCAATGACTCCTTTGTGGTGATGGCCACCCATCAAGCCCAGCACCCCGTGATCAAGAACTGGCTCGAACCTCAAGCCAAAGCGCTCTTTGACGCCTTGTGCATGGTGGCCACGCAATTGGCGCAGGCCATCATTCGAGATGCAGAAGGGGCCACCAAATTCATCACCGTGCGTGTCGAAGAAGGGGCGAGCGAGGCGGAGTGTTTGCAAGTGGCCTATGCCATTGCACACTCTCCTTTGGTCAAAACAGCATTTTTTGCCAGCGACCCCAATTTGGGTCGCATTTTGGCAGCCGTAGGCTACGCTGGCATTGCGCAGTTGGAGCAAAGTCACATCGAACTGTATTTGGACGATGTGCATGTGGTCACCCGTGGGGGCCGCCATCCACAGTACCAAGAAGCGCAAGGACAAGCGGTCATGGCCCAGTCCGAGATTGTGGTGCGGGTGCTTCTGGGCCGAGGCGCCCATGCGCAAAGCGTTTGGACGTGCGACCTCTCGCATGACTATGTGAGCATCAATGCCGACTACCGCAGTTGAGGACGGTTGATGGTCACGCACTCGGCCCTTCACTGCTGATGCACACCGTGAGGTCTGCCAGATTGAGCCCCACAAGTTAATCGATTTGTTTTTTGAAATTTAGTTTTTACACCATGAACCAACCTTTGTCGACACCCGCCACCAGTGGCCTTGAGTCCCATCACCTGGACAACAGTTTGAAGAGCACCATGTCCCCCCAACTCGAGATGCTGCTCGAGCGTGCCTTGGAGCTCATGGGCCGCATCGAAGCGGTGCTCCCCAAGCCCCTGGGCGAGCCCGACTGGTCGGCCAGTGTGGCGTTTCGCTACCGGGTGCGCTCAAGCGGTCATGGGGTCTTGGAGCCGGTGCGTCAACTCGCGCCTTTGAGATTTTCTGACCTCAAAGAGATTGACGGACAAAAGGACAAGCTCGCACGCAACACATTGCAGTTTGTGCAGGGCTTGGGGGCGAACAATGTGCTCTTGAGTGGTTCTCGGGGAACTGGCAAATCGTCGCTCATCAAAGCGTGCTTGAACGAGTACTCGCACATGGGTCTGCGCTTGATTGAAGTGGACAAATCCGATTTGGTCGACTTGCCCGATTTGATGGACTTGGTGAGCGCGCGTCCCGAGAAGTTCATCGTGTTTTGTGACGACTTGAGCTTTGAAGAAGGGGAGGCGAGCTACAAGGCGCTCAAATCCATTTTGGATGGCACCGTGTCGGCCAGCAGCGCCAATGTGCTGATTTACGCGACCAGCAACCGTCGCCACTTGTTGCCCGAATACATGCAAGAAAACTTGTCCCACTCCTCGAGTCAAACGGGGGAGATTCATCCGGGCGAAGGGGTGGAAGAAAAAATCTCTCTCTCCGAGCGTTTTGGGTTGTGGATCAGTTTTTACCCTTTCTCTCAAGACGAGTATTGGACCATTGTGCAGCAATGGTTGGTGTACATGAAGTTGCCCGTGGAGGCACTCGAGGCAGCCAAACCCGAGGCCTTGCTTTGGGCGCTAGAGCGTGGGTCGCGCTCGGGAAGGGTGGCGTATCAATTTGCCAAAGATTACTCGGCCCGTGCTCACCACGGCAGCGGCGCAAAAAAATCCTCCCACGGCTCCATTGCCGATCAAGGGTCAGATTTGGATGACGACAACGCGTCTATCGATTGATTCGAATTCAATGTGAATGCAGTGCGAGATCAAATAGAAATCCAAGCGAATGAACTCTAGCACCCAAGCTCCACCCGAGAGTGCCTATCCAGGCTTGGTGAAACTGGGCATGGTGCAAATCAACGGCCAAGAGCGACTGCTTTGGAGTGCGTCGCCAAGCGATGAGCCCCACCGCAATGTCAGTGCACAAGCGCTTGCCAAACTCACTGCATCCTTGACTCAATCACCCAGCCCAGCACTGACCCAAGTGGCTGTGGCGATTTTGCTCGGCCCCCAGGGCAGCTTCTTGATGACCTCCCGCCCCAAGGGCAAGGTCTACGAGGGCTACTGGGAGTTCCCTGGCGGCAAGTTCGAGCCCAGTGAGAGCTTGGGAGAAGCGCTCAAACGCGAACTCCATGAGGAGTTGGGCATTGAAATCCTCGCCTTTGAGCCCTGGTGCGTGGAGTGCGTGCTCTATCCGCATGCTTTGGTGCAATTGCATTTTTGCCGAGTTACCCAGTGGGCTGGGGAGCTACAAATGCGCGAAGGCCAGGCGTTTGCGTGGCAGACCTTGCCCCTTGAGGTGAGCCCGGTTTTGCCAGGGGCCTATCCGGTGCTGGACTTGCTTTCCAGGGCTTGAGTCTCGCCCCAGTGGATGCGGTCCCATGGAGGGCTCTAGGGGTGGGCTCTAGGGGTGTGGGGCTAGGCTGTGGTGATAGGCTAAAAAAATTGGCTAAAAAAAATTGGCCATGGGGCACTGAAGTGCTCTATTCATTGAAGCCGTTTTTTTGGGGCAACCGAGGAATCGCCAAGGCTTGGTAGTTTCAAGTGTTCTGGCATGCCCTCTGGGTCCAGTCTCGCACCCAGCCCCATCTCCAGCCCCAAGCCAGAGCCCAATTCCAACTGCGTTGGGTCCAGGGTGTCGGGCTCTTGGTCGGGATCGAGCTCGTCACTGGACGGGGCTTGGGGCAGTCGATGTTCTTCATTGGCCCAAGCGCCAAAATCATGCTCTTTGCAGCGCCGTGAACAAAACGGCCGATGAGCGTTCTCTGCGGCATAAAGACTGGGGCCTTGGCAGGCTGGACAGGTGACTGTTCGGGCTGTGGACACGAAAGCCAACTCCTATGGGCAGGTCTTAAAGCTGTGGGTGGCGGGCAGACTCAACTGCACAAGGCCAACTCCAACGTGGTGTCGTTGTTGCACGCTTGCAGTCTCCCGTCAGCGTCTTGCTGCATCAACCGAATGGAGACCATCATGCGGTTGCCACTGATCTCGGGAATCAAATTGAGTGCGGGGTCGATGAACAAACGCAACAACTGGAATTTGCCTTGGGGAAGGTTTTGCTGGAACACGCCAGCCGTGGCCGAGACTTTCTGGGCGCTGGCGTTATCGCGCATGAGTCCAAGGAGCATGTCGACACTGGTTTTCAAGGGCTCCAACGGCTCCGTCCAGCGCTCAATGTGTTCTTTTCTGAGGGCTGCAGGCTTTTGCTGCCAAGCATGATAGATGGGCAAATCAAAGCCGCATGTGCCCCCGGGAATGGAGATGCGGTTCCTGAGACTTGAGAGAAAATCATTCTCACCCACGAGTTGATTGATCTTGGAGCCCAAGCCGTTCAAATTCTCAAAGGCGCTGTCGATGCGTGAGAGCACATTTTCCAAGACTTGTTGGTCCACACTGGCGTTGGTGCGAAACGTCATCAAATGCAGTCGATGGCGATCCAAGTCTTTGAGCATGTCGGTCTTGAGATCGGTGCGACCGCCCACCTCAATGATTTCAAAAAGAGTCGTGAAGCAAAAATGGTGGTCCAAAGCCTCGTCTCGCCCAATGAGTTTCTCAAAGCGATCAAACAAATGCTCTAGCCGCAAATAGGTGCGGACTCGCTCATTAAAGGGGTGTTCAAAAAGGATCACGGGCGTTGTCAAGTCAAAGTTATCAAATCATACTCTTGACTGGGGCAGATTTTTAACGGGAAATGACTTAATTTGTGCACGAGCCACGGCACAGACCCCGAAAATGGACCTGTTGGACTGCGTGGTGAGCCTTTCACTCAGGCCAGCTCCAAGGCCAATGCATAAAGGGCTTGCACCTCTTTTTTGAGCTCCAAGAGGCTTTTGTGCTCATTCAAAATGACCCAGTCTGCGGCGGCGAGCCGAGCTTCTCGGGTGGCCTGCGCTTGGATGATGCGAAGCACGGCGTCTCGCTCCATGGCGCTTCTGGCCATCACGCGACTCACTTGGGTCTCGAGAGGGCAGTCGACCACCAAAATTCGGTCCAGTTTGTCCTTGTATTTTCCTGTCTCCACCAGCAAAGGGATGTCGTGGACCAAGACTTGGGCGCCACTTTGGCGAGCAAGCTCGGTGAGCCGTCGCGATTCCTCGCCAATCATGGGGTGCAAAATCCCTTCCAGTTTGGCTTTGAGCTCAGGGGAAGAAAAAACCCATTCGCGCATGCGCGCGCGATCCATGGCGCCGTCAGATCCGATGGCCATGTCGCCAAAGGCGGCTCGAATGAGGGGAATGGCCGCACCACCCGATTGGGTGAGCTCGCGCGAGAGTTGATCGGCGTCGATGGCGTGTGCGCCACACCCCACCCACAATTGGGTGACGGTGCTTTTGCCGCTGCCGATGCCGCCTGTGATGCCAATGTGAAGCATGGAGTTGGTCAAGTGTAGGATTGGAAAAACGGTTTCAAATCGATGGGCAATGGATCTGCAGCAAGGGCTTAAGGGGCGCACCCAAGACTACAACAAGCCGAGCCAATTGTTGGGGCCCCACATCACCGTGATCAAGGCGCCCAACACCAAAAAAGGGCCAAATGGCATGGGGCGTTGGAGTTCGGTCATGCCATGTCGTCTCACTCGCCAAAGGCCCAAGCATAGGCCCGCGCAAGACGCAATGAAAACAATGGGCACAAGGCTCAAGGGGCCCAGCCAAGCGCCCAAGGCGGCGAGCAACTTGAAGTCGCCTTGGCCCAGGCCTTCTTGGTGGGTGAGGGCTTGGTAGACCAGGGCAATCCCAGCAAAACAGCCATAGCCCAACACCGCCCCCCACAGCGAGGCGTGCAACTCGATGCCCAATAAGCCACTGCCCGAGGCCATCAAGCCACCCCAGAGCAAGGGTTGCGTGAGGGCGTCGGGGAGCAGTTGGTGCTCCCAGTCGATGAAGGCCAAGGCGATCAGCACAGACCCCATGAGCGACCACAAGGCGCAAGCCAGCATTTGCAGCAGCACGCTGGCGTTGCCAGCGCTCAGCATGGGCGAGAGGGACCACAG
>CAIPFK010000100.1 GCA_903864315.1 uncultured Burkholderiales bacterium
GCTCAAGGGGGGCAGAGCGACGGTGGTTCTGATTTTTTCGCCGGAAGGGTGTGGGCCCAATCCTGGCATGGGGGAGTCGCGTCCTGTGCAAAAGTTCTCGCCTTGGGCGCTGATCTTGACCACTTTGATGTGTTCGGGCAGATCGATGAGTGAGGCCACCATGGCTTCACACATCGCCAAGTTGAGCGCATTGCCAGCCTGCGAGCGTGAGAGCTCAATGCAGAGCAAATCGCCTACTTCTTTGATGTTGACATCATTGATTGACATGGGAGTCCTTGAGGGTTTGAAGGTAAGTCCAGACCACCGACGACGTCGCTGGCATGGGGATTTCTTTCTCCGTGTTGGAGTTCATGGCGTGGGCCAAGGCGTTAAAGATACAAGCGGTGGCGGGTGTGATGCCGCTTTCTCCCCCGCCTTTGACTCCCAAGGGATTGAGCAAGGTGGGGTCCTCGGTAAACTTGATCCTCAAGGGCGGAATGCGACCTGCTTTGGGAACGCCGTAATCCATGAAGGAGCCACTGAGAACTTGACCACTTTCTGTGTCCACGTGATAGCCCTCAGACAGGGCTTGCCCAAGGCCTTGGGCCAATCCACCATGCATTTGACCATCGACAACGAGTGGGTTGATCACTTGACCGACATCGTCCACAGAGGTGTAGTGCAGGAGTTGTACCTCTCCCGTCTCGGGGTCGATTTCGAGCTCACACACCGCACAACCGGTGGGGTGTGCCGGGATGCGGCCTTTGAAATCGGCGGTGACGTGAAGCGGAGCTGACTGCAGTTGCAGTTGATCCTTGAGGGATTCAAGGTCGATAGGGTTTGACTTGAGCGCATTGGACAATTCATGCAAACTCATGGACACAGCAAGCTTTTGGATCACCAAACGATGGTCCAACCATTCAATGTCTTGGGGATCGATGTGGTGGATGAAGGCCAGGAGGGACTTGCCTTGAGCGATCAGTGCATCACTGGCGTTTTTAATGAGCGTGCCCACGATCCTCATCGATCGGTCCGAGTGGGTGCCGCCTCCCTTGGTCACAAACGCCGTGTCACCACAGCGAAAGAGGATGTCGCCCATGGCAAACCCCAAATAATGGCTGATCACTTGCCGAAAAGTGGTTTCGTGACCCTGACCTTGTGACTGGGTGCCGGTGATGAATTCAAGTTGTCCATTGTCCTTCACGCTCAGGCTGATTCTCTCAATGGGTGCGCCAACAGGGGCTTCGACATAATTGGCCAGACCAATGCCGCGGAGTTTGCCGTTTGCCTGAGACGCTTGTCGACGGCGATCAAAGTCCGACCAACGGGCCATTTGCAAGGTTTGCTGCATGTTGTCCGCAAAATGGCCACTGTCATAGGTCAAGCCCATGGGGGAGCGATAGGGGAGTTGATTTTTTTGGATTAAATTGATTTCCCGAATTCGGATGCGGTCGATTTTTAAAGCATTGGCCGCGATGTCGAGCATGCGCTCCATCACATGGTGCGACTCCGGGCGACCTGCACCTCGGTAGGGGCCGGTTGGAACGGTGTTGGTGTAGACGAGCTTGATGTTGACGCTGGCCGCCGGAATGTCATAGACCGTGGTCATGATGCGCATGCCGTTGGAAGGGGGGACAAAGGAGACGGTGTGGGCGCCGACATTGGCGAGCCAACTGTTTTTGACGGCGACTATTTTTCCGTGGCGATCAAAACCCATGGTGCAGTGGATGATTTGGTCGCGTCCTTGATAATCTGACACAAAGCCTTCAGAGCGTTCACCACGCCATTTCACGGGTCGTTTGACGACCAAGGCGCCCCAAACAACAGCGAGTTGTTCTGGGTAGAGCATGGTGCGTGGTCCAAAGCCACCCCCCACATCGGGGCAGATCACCCGCACCCGATCATCCTTCAATTTCAATGCGTCTAGGAGACACTGTTTTTGTTTGTTGACCCCTTGACTGCCAGAAATGAGTGTCAAGCAATCGTTGTTCGCATCGTAAAGACCAATGGCGCTGCGAGGCTCCATTTGAGCATTCACAATGCGTGAATTGACAAAACTGCGTTCAATCACGTGCTCGGCTTGACGCAAGCCTTCTTCAACTTTTGCCAGGTCTCCAAACGTTTCTTCATGGCACAAGTTGCGCTCGACTTCATGCCACAATTGTGGTGCACCCACACCCAGGGCGTCATCGGCCTTGACCACCGCATTCAAGATTTCATAATCGATCACCACCAACTCGGCAGCATTTTTGGCCTGCAAGACAGACTCTGCAATGACCATGACCACGGCCTCGCCAACGTGTCTCACCACTCGGTGCGCAAGTGGCATGTGCAAATTGACAAAGTAATGGGGATTTTTTTGAATTGAAAACGAGGGTTTGCTCGAATCCACCGCATCGGCTGGGTTCGGTACGTGTTGAATGCCTTGGTAGCCTTGGTCGAGATAATCGTGCGCGGTCAGAACTGCCAATACGCCGGGACTGGCAAGCGCTTCATGGGTGTGGATCGAATTGATCTTGGCATGGGCATGCTCTGAACGAACAAAGTAGGCGCAGGTTTGGCCCTCGATTTTGATGTCATCGGTGTATTGGCCTTGGCCGGTGATCAGGCGATCGTCTTCAAAGCGTGCAATGGATTGACCGATCATCTCAGGCCTCCTCTGCAATGTGGAGATTGGGATACATCTTGAGTGCGGCTAGCTTGAAGGCTTTGATGATGTTGACATAACCTGTGCAGCGACAAATATTGCCCTCCAACGCTTTGATGATGATTTCATCATTGAGTTGAGTCGGCTTGTCTTTGAGGAAATGTGCGATCGCCATGATCATCCCCGGCGTGCAAAAACCGCATTGCAAGGCGTGACACTCTTTGAAAGCCTCTTGCACGGGGTGCAGATGTCCATTCATTGCCAGGCCTTCAATGGTGGTGACTTCACTGCCATCGATTTGAGCCACCAAGAGGGTGCAGGACTTCAAGATTTTGCCATCGACTTGAACCGTGCAGGCGCCGCATTGGGTGGTGTCGCAACCCACGTGCGTGCCGGTGAGGTTTTGGTGCTCGCGCAGCAACTCCACCAAGAGTGTTTCATCCGGCAGATTGTGGCTGGTTACTTGACCATTGATGGTGAGTGTTGTGTCAATCATGGCATGACCTCTTGGGTGGCACGCGAGCACAGAACTCGCATCAGTTGCGCTTTGTAGTGGGCGCTCGCATCATGGGTGGCCAAGATGTTTTCCAAATCAATGGGGGTGCTCTCAAAGCTTGGTGCGCTCTTATTTTGAAGCAAGTGATCTTCTGCCTGTGGCCAACGTCTCACGCAGGGATAGACACCAGTGATGGCAACCCTTTTTTCATTCGCGGAGCTCGAGACCCAAACACCACACAACGCATAGCCACTGGAGGGGTGACGAAACTTTTGATAGGAGGCTCTTTGGCCCAGGGGAAAGCGAATACTCAAGATGATTTCGTCCATGTGCAAGGCCGTCGTGAACATGCCCTGAAAAAAATCTTCTGCCTTGATCTCTCTGACGTTGGTCTTGATCGTGCCACCCATGCCCAACACCGCCGCTGGGTAGTCGGCTGCGGGGTCGTTGTTGGCAAGCGACCCACCCAGGGTTCCCTTGAACCGCACTTGAGGGTCTGCAATCATGGAGGCGAGTTTGGCCAGGGTCGGCAAATGCTCGAGAATGAGGGAAGACTTGGAGACTTGGTCGTGGGTGCACAAACTGCCAATTTCAATGAACCGATCGTGCAGTTGGATGTGATGCAAATCAGGGATCGCAGACAAATCGATCAAAGACGTTGGAGACGCCAAGCGTTGCTTCATGGTTGGAATCAAAGTCATCCCGCCCGCAATGATTTTGGCGTTTTCATCGTGATGAAGCAACTGCAGGGCTTGTGCGATGGAATGGGCTTTTATGAATTTGAATGCGTACACGGATGATTGCCTGATGATCTGTCTAAAAGGAGCCCATCATGATTTCTTCTTGTTTTCATTCATCGTGGTGTTGAACGTGAGATGAAGGAAGAGGCAAGAAAGGTCAAAAGCTAGGCGAGACTATACGTCAATGGTCTCTACGTTGTAGCGAAACAGCCAATCGTAACGTTCTTTGACTTTTTCTTCTTGCCACTCGGAGCTCACATAAGCCTCAGCCCCCTTGGCATCGGCCAAGGCGGGGTTGTGAAAGCGTTTGGCGTTGGCATTGGCTCCCAAGACCACCATCTCAGTGCGCTTGAGTCTGAGCTCCTCATAGCGCTTGAGTGCTTGGGGCAGGGATGAGGCGTATTTTTCAACGCACCTGGCCAAAATATAGCCGTCTTCGAGCGCCATGCCTGCACCCTGTGCCAGAAAGGGCAGCATGGGGTGACAAGCGTCGCCAAGCAGTGTGATATTGCCCTTGGTCCAAGTGGGCATGGGGTCTCTGAGTTTCAAGACCCATTTGAAGGGCGTATCAATGGCTTTGATCAAGGTTTGGATATCAGGGTGCCAACCGACAAAGTCATTGAGGCATTCCTCGGTGGTGCCCTTTTCGGACCAAGACTCGATGTCCCAGCGTTGCCCTTCAATGGCGCCCACAAAATTCATGAGTTCACCATTTCGCAACGGGTATTGCACCACGTGCGCACCTGGCCCCACCCAATTGGTGGCCACGCGCTCGTGCATGTGAGCGGGCAGTTTACGCGCATCAATCACGCCCCTCCACGCCATGATGCCCGACTGTATGGCTTCGTGTTGACCAAAGAGACTTGCTCGAATGGCCGAATGAACACCATCGGCACCAATGAGCAAATCGCATTCATGGTGAGTGCCATTGTCAAATTCGATACTCACCGTTTGGGTGTTTTGTGAGGCCGATTTGACCTTGGCATTCAACACGATGGCATTGGGCTTGAGGCGTTCCACCTCGTGTTGAAGTATTTTTTGCAAGTCCGCGCGGTGCATGGTGAGGTAGGGAAACCCATAGAGCTCAATGGCCAAGCCACCAAGATCGAACAAAGGCCAGCGTTGACCGGTGTTCCACAGGCGCACATTTTTCCCCTCGGTGACGAAGGTGTGTTCGCTCAATATTTTTTCGAGTCCCAAGTGGTAAAGCACGCCCACGGCGTTGGGGCCCAATTGAACACCTGCTCCCAACTCTCTCAATTCACTGGCTTGCTCAAAGACGGTGACCTCAAAGCCACGCTTGATGAATGACAATGCCGCTGTCAGTCCCCCAAGACCTGCACCCACGATGGCTATTTTCATGTTCTATTCTCAGTGTAGAAGATTCAAAGTCCGCTAGCATACGGGCAAGAGGGGGTTTTGTAAAATTCAAAAAATGCATGGATTGATCGATTTAATCGATTAATCGACTCCTCCAATCATCGGTCACTGAACAATCAAATCTTTGAGTATTTTGGAGAAGTTGGTGATGCCTGGGGAAAACCCTAGGCCTGCTTTTCGGATGCAATAAAAATCAATGCTCAACTTCGGGCTGAGGGCTTGAATGCTCACTTGGTAGCGGTCGCAAATAGAGGAGGCCAAGGAGGGGACCAAGGCCATGCCATTGTTGGCCTCTGCCATGGCGATTTGGGTCTCGATTTGGGCGACTTCTCGTCGTTTTTTGATGCGAACACCGTGCTTGGTGAATTGTTCTTCGATCAATCGCTGGATGGGATTGTCCTGGGGTAGACAAATGAGCACTTGATCGCTCAGGTGAGACCACTTGAGTGTTTTGGACGGTTTGACTTGATCCTTGGGGTTGGATGTTTTGACCAAACACAAGTGGGTGGGGCAAATCAAGTCTTTGTGAATCCCTGAGGACTTTTCAAAATACGCACCGTAGGCCGCATCGATTTTTCCAAGTTCTACCAGCTGGAGTAATTCGTTGGGTGTTTTGTCGTAGATCTCAACTTTGATCAAAGGATTTTCTGACTCAAAGGTCTTCAGGGCTTTGGGAGCCAAACTGCCTGCGACAAAGGGTGTAAATCCGACCCTCAGCGTTGTTTGTTTGAGCCGTCTGATCCGATCGAGGTCGCTTGAAGCCCTCTCCAAGGTCTCAATGATGTGCTGTGCGACTGGTAAAAAGGCAAGGCCCGCTTCGGTCAACTGTACGTTTCGGGTGGTTCTCTCAAAAAGTCGAGATTGACTCACGTGCTCCAACTCTTGAATGGACACCGACAAGGCCGATTGGCTGATGTGCAAAGCTTGGGCTGTTTTGGTGAAGCTCTTGGACTTGGCGACACCGAGAAATATTTTGAGCTGTTTGATCGTGATATTCATTTTGAAAAACGATCTGGAAATAAGAGTTAGGAGCCAAATGGTCTTTGAATGGACTGTCCACCCATTTTAACGCACCGCTCGATGAGGTTCATTGAACCTGAGCCCCATCTCCAACTGCAGCAGCAACGGCGTTTGATCAGAGTTTTGATCATAGTTTTGATCCTATGCTGACGCGTCAATCCCCAACAAGTGCGTTGATCCAGTTGTTCAACTCACTGAATTTTGGATTGAACTTTATCTTTTTTTTGAGAAAAATCATTGCTTATGTAGTCGCTCAAGTTGCAGTGCCCAGTCATTGAGGCTTTGTTGTGCACTTGCAATCAAGCCATGCCTTCAAGGCTGTATTTCAATATGCCTTGATTGGGCAATTTTTTTGTACTTCTCGATTCCTTTTTGCACAATGGCGTGAAACTCTTCAGGCGTGGTGGACTGAGGTTGCACACCTGCTTTTTGCATTTGAGCTTGCAACTCCTTGTTGGCAAGAGCCACTTTGATGGCTGCATTGATTTTTTTAATGATCTCGGCGGGTGTGCCGGGAGGGGCAGCAAATCCAAGCCACGAGATCACCTCAAAACCCGGAATGTATTCTGACAAGGTGGGCACGTTGGGAAGAGTCTCGTAGCGCTGCGCCGAGGTCACGGCAATGGCTCTGAGTTTGTTGGCCCGCACATAGGGCACGATCAGGCCTGGAATATTGATCATCATGTCAATTCGACCCGCCAAAATGTCGGTGTATCCAAACCCGCCGCCTGAAGGAAACGGAATGTGCGTCATTTTGGTGTCCGACTCTGCTGCCAACAACTCTCCGACCAAATGGAGGGCACTGCCCACACCGGAGGAGGTGAAGGTCACAGCGCCCGGGTCGGCTTTGGCCTTTTTGATCAAATCGGGAATGCTTTGAACATTGGCGTCGGCGCTCACGGCCAATAAAAATGGGTACACGCCCACGGTTGAAATCCAAGTCAACCCATCCACGGGATCGTAGGGCAAGCTCTTCAAGGTCGCGGCTTGGGATGCGTGGGAACTGGAGATCGAGATCAGGGTGTATCCATCGGGCACCCCTTTGCTGATCATGTCGGCTGCAATTTGACCGCCTGCGCCCGCTTTGTTTTCCATGATGAAGACCTGACCCAAAGCGTCACTCACCTTGCTGCCGACCATTCGACTCACGGAGTCCGTTCCTGATCCGGGGGGGGATCCGATGAGCAAGCGCACGGGTTTGGAGGGGTAGGGTAGGCCTTGCGCATGTGACCCATTGACCACGATCAACCCCAATAGCACCCAACTCTTCATCCAATTCAACACGGTTGTTGTCATGTGATTGCCTCTATGATTGTTGTCTTTTTTTCAGTCAAACCATGGGCCCTGGTGCCCTTGGTCATTCAGTCCAAGTTGATATTTGCTTTTTTTACAATCGGGCCCCAGATGGCAATGTCGCTTGCAATTTGTTCCTTGAACTGCTCGGGTGTATTGCCTGAAACTTCAATGCCAAGTACACCCAAACGCTCACGAACGCTTGGGTTTTGGAGGACGGTGAGCATCTCCGTTTGCAACTTGTCAACAATGGCCTTGGGCGTGGCGGGTGGCGCAAAAATTCCGATCCATGTTGAGAGCACAAATCCTGCCACCCCAGACTCGACAAAGGTGGGCGTGTCAGGCAGGGTTGCCAGTCTTTTGGCGCTGGTCACGCCGATGGCGTTCAATTTGCCCGACTTGATGTACTGCTGCACCGTGGCCAAGGTGGTGAAGACCATGGGGATTTGTCCACCCAAGGTGTCAATGGTGGCTTGTCCGCCGCCTTTGTAGGCAATGTGCTCCATGTTGACAGTGGTGCGCGCCTTAAAGAGCTCGCCAGCCAAATGCGGTGTAGAGCCCAAACCAGAACTACCAAACGGGAAGTGCGCGTCTTTTTGTTTGGACAGTTCAATGAGTTGGGCGATGGTCTTCGCTTCAAATGAGGGGTGAGCGGCCAAGACCATGGCCGAGTCACCGATTTTGGTGACTGGCGCTAGATCTTTGAGCACATGGAAAGGGGGCTTGGAGACCATCATGGGGTAGGTGATCAAGGTCCCGTCAAATCCCAGTAGCAAAGTGTATCCATCGGGTGCGGCGGTGGAGACCGCCATCGTTCCAATCACCCCAGAAGCGCCAGGTCGGTTGTCAATCACGATGCTTTGTCCCAAACGCGTGCCCAGTGCTTCGCTGATGGCACGCGCTCCAGAATCGGCAAATCCACCGGGAGAGTAGGGGACAATGATTTTGAGCGGTTTATTGGGGTAATTGCTCGCTTGGGTCTGCGCTTGAGCGCTTGTGAGCGTCATCAATGCAATGAATGCCATCGCCCAAAAGGAGCCCAATGGGTTGAGCTGAGACAGGGCCTTGCATGCATTTGAATGACCGTTCAATGCGCTTGGTATCCCCTGGGGGGCATGGCAGAAGTGTTCTGCGTTCATGGCAAGGCCTTTGAGTGTGGTGGAAAAAAAGAAATTTCTTTGCAAGGCCCAAGCAGTCGTGATCCTTGAATTTTTTCATTGTCAGACCCAAGCTTGCAATCGAAAACTGGTGTTTAACCTAGGTTGGAGTGCCGCCTTTTCGCCGAATGCTTGGGCGAGAGTCCTGTTCGTGCCATGAAAAGCCTAAAATACGACTTTTAATGGACCGTGATTGAAGAGGATAACGCCATGGACATGACCATCATTTCTGAGGCGATCCATTTGGCCACAGCGCCGGTGTTTTTACTCACAGGGGTGGCGGGGATACTGAATGCCCTGGGCAACCGCTTGGGTCGGGTGATTGATCGCGCAAGAAGGATCGAGACTTTGATTGAGGACTTGACCCATCCTGATGCGCATGCACTTCAAAAAATTGAGCGCTTCTACGACGAGCTTGAAACGCTGGAATACAGAAAACGCATCATCAACATCGCCACTGCGTTTTTGGTCTTGTGTGCTGTCCTCATCGCCTTGACCGTGATTGAGCTCTTTTTCTCGGTGAGCATTGCTCCGGGTAAATTGCACATCTCCAACTGGGTCGCGTTCACCTTCATCGGCAGTTTCATCTCGTTGGTGACAGCGTGTGTTTTGTATTTTGTGGAAATCATGTACGCATCGCACACGATCAGCTTCAAGCGCATCCAAAAATCTGCCGACGTCAAACGCCTTTGACCGGGCGTGATGCGTCTCGCGCGATTGAACGCTCGCGATTGGCTTTCACTATTGATCTTGCAAAGAGATGTGTGCGTCTTTGATGGTCTTGCTGTAAGAGACAAGGTCTTGTTGAAACTTCACAGCAAAGGCCTCCGGCGTGCTGCCAAACGCCTCGTAGCCCCAAAAGGGCAACTTCTCTTTGATTTCATTGGAGTTCATCGCTTTGACAAATTCAACTTGGAGTGTCTTTAAAAGAGGCACAGGCGTTGCCCCAGGCGCAAAGAGGCCCAGCCATCCCGTGTACTCAAACCCACCTGCACCGCTCTCGACCATGGTGGGGATGTCGGGAATGGCTGAGGATCTCTTGCCCGCACTCATCACCAAAATTTTGAGCTTGCCCGCTTTGGTCGCTGCGCTCACGCCCGACAGAGGTGAAAAGACGGCGTTGACGTCGCCCGCGAGCAAGGCCTGGTTCATGGGCGCATCCCCTTTGTAGGGAATGTGAGTGAGCTTGACGTTGGCGCTTGACATCAAGAGCTCCATGATCAGGTGTGGCGCGGCACCTTCACCCGTGGAGCCAAAATTCAACACCCCAGGCTTGGCGCGGGCAAGGCTTAAAAATTCCGCAAATGTATTGACGCCGATGGAGGGATTCACCGCCAGCACCAGGTAGGTCGTCATCAATTGAGAGACCGCCGCCAGGTCTTTTTGTGCATCAAACGGCATTTTTTTGTACAAATTGGGCGCGATGGCCAAACCTTGGGTGGTGAGCAGCACCGTGTAGCCATCGGGCGCAGACTTGGCCACCGCGTCTGCGCCGATATTGGCCCCAGCTCCGGGTTTGTTGTCAATGATCACCACTTGTTTGAGGTTGTCACCGATTTTTTGTCCCAGGGCACGGGCCACGGCGTCGACTGTCCCTGCGGCAGGAAAAGGCACCACGATGTGAATCGGTTTACTCGGCCACGTCTGTGCCGTAGCCTGTAAGCTCCATGCGCTCATCCAAAGAGCCGCCACCATGAGCCCTGCCAAGCGCCAAACAGGACGTCTGCAATGTCCAGTGACCTTGGCTTGCCAGGTCAGCGGCAAATTACCCAGTGAATGTTCAAACGTAATCGGGTTCATGGTCATGTCCTTTTTAATCGACTGCGCGAGTGCGCAAGTTGTGGGTGGCATGGGTGTCAACCTCGCCAGTGCTTTTCAGGGCCACATGGTAGGTGTCCTTGGCGGCAGCTCGACTGATGTAGCCTTGTCGCACATCATGCGCCACCCGTTCTGGTTCTCGCTCTTTGGGTGGGCCAAACCCACCCCCGCCGCCAGTGAGCAAGGTGAAAGTGTCGCCCGCATTGAGGCGCTTCATCAAGACCTTGGCATTGGGAAACTGGTCTTGAACGACGCCAGCGAGCTTGATGGTGACTTGGTTGCCCATGCCACTTTGCCCACCCTCGAGTCCCCAAGGCTGACAATGCATGCGATCGACTTGGGCGTTGAAGTTCAGGCTGGAGCGCGCCATGACGACTTGCTCGGTGCCCAAACCGCCCCTGAAGCGTCCAGCGCCCCCCGAGTCTTGGCGCAGACTGTGTTTCAAAAAGAGCAGGGGGAATTTGGCTTCCGTTTGCTCAATGGGGTTGTTGTGCGTGTCCCCGTCGTTCATGCAAACCGTCGCAGACATGCCGTCTTCACTGCGTTTTGCACCCCAACCCCCACCCGATGGGCCAACACTGCCCATGAAAAAGCGTCCATCTTTGGGTGAAATGCCGTTGACCATGCCCAGGCCCAGATCGGCATGGTGACCCGCAATGACTTGGTCGGGCATGGCTTGGTGCATCGCCTTGAAGACGGTGTCGATCACCGTCATGGGATACGTCATCCACCAGCGCATGGCCGCAGGTTTTACCGCACTCACCACCGTGCCTTCGGGTACGATGGTTTTTAAGCTGCGAAAACTTCCCTCATTGATGGGGTAATCCAAGGCGGACGTGAGGCATTTGTAGGCGACTTGGGCGCAGGAGATGCCAGTGCTCGGGCCGGAATTGTAAAAGCCTCTGACTTGGGGGCTCACACCACTCAAGTCAATCGTCATGTGTTCCCCCTTTTTGATCACCCGCACCTTGATGGGAATGCGCTTGCCGATGTCGATGCCGTCGTCGTCCATGAAGGATTCCGCTTCATAGACGCCGTCGGGGATGGACCTGGTTTGTGCTCGCGCTTTGGCCTCGGAGTTGTCCATGATGCGTTCAATGGAGGTCAAGACGTTTTGTCGGCCATATCGCTTGAGGAGTTCAAGAAAACGTCTCTCACCTGTCGTCACAGCAATGATTTGAGCCCTGAGGTCGCCCATGGCCCGCTCAGGAATGCGCACATTGTTGAAGATGATGTCCACCAAATCTTGATTGACCACCCCCGCCGTTTGGTATTTCAAGATAGGGATTTGCAAGCCTTCTGAGAAGATGTCGGTGGTCACACCTCCGAGCACACCACCCACATCGGGCCAGTGGGCCATGCAGCACGACCAGCCGCACAGCACCCCTTCAAAAAAGATCGGGATGCTGAAGGTGAAGTGGTGCAAATGTGATCCCGTGATGTAGGCGTCGTTGGTGACCAAGATGTCGCCAGGACCCACGTTGCTACCAAAATGCTCGATTTTGGCTTTGATGGTGTTGGACATGCCGCGAATAAAGCTGGGGAGTCCCAGGCCAATGGAGACCGTCTCGCCCGTGGCGGTGTAGAGCCCCACGGTGAAGTCAAGGGCTTCGTAGATGATCATGTTGTAGGCCGTGCGCATGAGATTGATCTTCATCTCCTCGGTCACCGCCAACACACCATTGCGAACTATCTCGGTGAGCACGGCGTCGCCTTGGCGCGTTTTACTCAATCGTTTTGACTGAGTTGACTTGCTGGATTTGGCCAAGGAAGGGGACTTGATCGACTGGCTTGAATGGGCCATCTTCTGGGCTTTGACGGGTTTTTTGACTTT
This sequence comes from uncultured Burkholderiales bacterium, assembly GCA_903864315.1. Lineage (GTDB taxonomy): Bacteria > Pseudomonadota > Gammaproteobacteria > Burkholderiales > Burkholderiaceae_C > Limnohabitans. The sequence goes on from CAIPFK010000100.1 coordinate 12,365, forward strand.
GGAGTTGACAACGCTTTTCATGAAAAATTCCTCTCAATGTCGATCACCAAATTGCCGTACACATCCACTCGCAGTCGGTCGCCTGGCAAGACGACGGTGATGGAGGCGTATTCTTCAACCAGTGCGGGGCCCACCAAGCGGTTGCCCGCCTTCAAGGCATCGCGTTGGTAGGTCGGTGTCATGACCGATTTGTTGAGCTCGGCGAAATACACAGAGCGCGATCCCGTTTGCGCAGATTTCAAAGCTTGAGCAGAGCCCTTGGCGATGGTTTCAAGCGGGGGTTTTTTCATGATCCCGCTCACTGTGGCTCTGAGACTCACGATCTCAGCGGCCTCCTTGGGGGCACACGTGCCGTAGCGGCGCAAGTGAACTGCGTCAAAGAGCGCCTTGATGGCCTGTCGGTCGCCCTTTTTCATGACGCTCTCAGTGAGGTCCACCGTGACGGGATGCTCTTGTCCCACATAGCGCATGTCGGCCGCGTAGGCCACGGTGACTTTGGCCGACTTGATGCGACTGTTGTCCAAAGCGCGCTTGCCTTGACTCACCAAGTCTTTGTAGACTGCCTTGAGTTCTGCAAAGGAGACATCGGCAAGTTTGTTGAACCAAGTTCTCACAAAGTCGTATCTCAGATCGGAGTGCAGCATGCCGAAAGCACAAAAATGTCCAGGGCCTTTGGGAATGATGACCTGGGCCATGCCGATTTCTCTGGCAATGGCACATGCGTGCAAAGGACCGGCACCGCCATACGCAATCAGAGGAAAAGATGCTGCATCTAGACCCCGCTCGGTGGAGACGCCTTTGACCGCGTAGGACATGGTGGTGGTGGCGATGCGCAAAATGCCGTTGGCGGCCTCCTTGGCGCTGATCCCCAGGGGGTTGCCCACGTGTTTGAGAATGGCCGCTTCTGCGGCCTTCTTGTCCAAGCGCATCTCGCCGCCCAAAAATCGATCGGCTGCAATGCGGCCCAAGACCAAATTGGCATCGGTCACGGTGGGGAGGTCTCCCCCCAAGCCATAGCAGGCGGGCCCGGGCTGAGCGCCTGCACTTTGAGGCCCCACTTGGAGTGCCCCTGAGGGGTCCACCTTGGCGATGCTTCCTCCCCCCGTGCCGACTTCAAAGACATCGACCATGGGGATTTGAACGGGCAAGGCTTGGTTGTAGCCACCGACCAACGCGGCACTCGTGGTGAGCACCTCGCCTTGGTAGATGACGCCTGCTTTGGCGGTGGTGCCACCCATGTCAAAAGCCACCGCGTTGTCCAGCCCAAGCTCACGGCACAGTGCTTGCGCACCCACCACCCCAGCAGCCGGTCCGGACTCGAGCATGCGGATGCATTCTTGTTGGGCCTGGGCCGACTCATAAAGACCCCCAGTCGACTGCACAATTAAGAAAGAACCTTTGAAGCCATCGTCACGGATGTGCTCGGTGATTTCGGCCACATAGTCGCTCACCTTGGGTCCAATGTAGGCGTTGGCCACCACGGTGGAGCAGCGTTCAAATTCACGGTACTCCTGCGAGAGTTCATGCGAGGCGCTCACGAAACAGTGGGGCATCCTTTCGCGCACGATCGCCTTCACGCGCTCTTCGTGGCTTGGGTTTCGATAGCAGTGCAAAAGCAAGATGGCAACCGCTTGAACCTTCTCTTCAATCATTTGGTCGCACAAAGCATGAACGGCAGCTTCGTCCAAGGGCAGATGAACATCTCCATCGGCCGTGATTCGCTCGGGCACTTCAAAGCGCAGTGCGCGCTCAATCAAGGGCACGTGTTTGTGAAAAAATAAGTTGTAGGCATCGGGTCGGTTGATGCGCCCGATTTCGTAAATGTCTTTGAAGCCTTGGGTGATCAAGAGCGCTGTGCGTGCGCCAGTTCGCTCGAGCATGGTGTTGATGGCGACTGTGGAGCCGTGGAGAAACAAGGAGGAGCTGGCAAAGTCGGTGCCCGCTTTGCTCACGCCTTGAGAGATGCCATTCACGAGTTTTTGTGGCGTGGAGAGAGTTTTGCCCAAAAGCAGGCGAGAGGTTTTTTCATCAAAAGCGGCCACATCGGTGAAGGTGCCACCAATGTCTGCAGCGATTCGTGTGGGCAATGCGTGTTTCACAAAAAAGGTGTCCTGGTGGGTCAAATGTAAGAAGAAGCAAAAATAAAAGAGATCTGCAATGAAAAGCGCAGAGAAAAGTGATCAGCAAAAAAATGCTAAACCATTATCTTTCCCGAGGCACCCTTAAACTAGGGGAATTGTGCTATTGAAATTTTTCTGAATTTGTAATAGCGTTGCACAGTGCTTGTGCCTACAGGCGCAGGCTAGGCCGCATGAGCTTGCTGCAGCGACTCGAGCGTTTGGCTCAAGTCTTTCAAGAGGCCGATGGCCAAGGTTCGCGAGGGCGTTTGTGTGGCCATGGCTTTGAGAAAAGAAGCCACACTGGCACTTTGTCCCTGTTGGTAGTCGGTGTGCAGGGCAAGCCATTGTGTAAATTCGCTGTCTTGTTGGTATTTGTCATGCAAGTAGTCCATGACATTGAGCTCCAAATCACTGACCGCTAGTCCCGGCATCTCACCACTGCACTGGCACCCCAAGCCCATGCCGAGATGGATTTGAGAGATTCGACCCCAAAGGCCCAAGAGTTGTACGCTCCAGAGGGTTGGGTTGATTTTTTTGGGGATGGCTGAGTTCATGACAGGAATACTGTACCTGATCTTGACGCAGTGCTTGCCAAGTTCTTGACCCCAACTGCACAAGGCGCGAGATCTTCAAGCTCAGGCAATCCCTCATTGTCAAGCAATAAAAGAAATTTATACTGACGTCATTCTATAAAAGTATATTCATGACAGTCGAACATCGTGCAAAAAGTGTCAATTGTGAACAAAGTGCCAAAGGCTTTCAGAGCACGCGAAGCGCTGAAGTTTTGGTGGTGGGTGCGGGACCCGTGGGCTTGGCCTTGGCTGGGGATTTGGCTTGGCGCGGTCATTCAGTGATTTTGCTGGAAAAGAGTGACGGCTCAATTTTTCAGCCCAAAATGGACTTGGTGGGCATTCGAACCATGGAGTTTTGCCGCAAATGGGGCATTGTGGACGACGTCGAAGCGACGGCTTACGATCGCGATTATCCCCAAGACAACGTCTACCTCACCACCTTGAAGGGCCATGAGCTGGGCCGCCAACCCATGCCCAGCATGAATGCGGAGCTCCCGCCCCCTGAGAGTCCACAAAAAAGAGAGCGTTGTCCGCAAAACTTTTTCGACCCTGTCCTGCAAAAATTCGCCAGCGCGCAAGCCGGGCTCGTGACTTGTCATCAAACCGAATTGATCGAGTTCGTGCAAAGCGCCGACGCGGTGAGCTCTACCGTCAAAGATTTGAAAACAGGTGAGATGCGCACCGTGGTGACACCATACTTGGTGGCTTGCGATGGTGGCAAGAGTGCGGTGCGCGAGTCTTTGGGGATAGAGATGAAGGGCCGCGGGCTGCTCACCTATACGACCAATGTGATTTTCAAGTGCGCCCATTTCAACGCATTGCATGACAAAGCCCCTGGCTACCGTTACATGTTTGTGGGGCCCACTGGGACTTGGGCCACCATCGTGGCGATCAATGGCCGGGACCACTGGCGCATGTCCATCATCGGCAATGCACTTGAGAAGACCAACTACACCCACGACGAGCTCAAAGCGTTGGCCCACCGCGCCATGGGCGCCCCCTTTGAGATGGAGATCTTGAGCGTGCTGCCTTGGCAGCGCGCTGAGTTGGTGGCCGAGTCGTATGGCCAAGGTCGGGTGTTTTTATGCGGCGACGCTTGTCACTTGACCTCGCCCACCGGGGGACTGGGCATGAACACGGGCATCGGCGATGCGATCGACTTGTCATGGAAGCTTGGCGCAGTGTTGAGTGGCTATGCGGGCCCAGCACTTCTCAACTCCTACTTTGTTGAGAGGCAGCCGATTGCCAAACGCATCACTCAGTTTTCCACTGGCAACTTGGAAACCCTCAAAAAAGTACCCAGCTCTGCCAAGATCGAGGAGGAGGGGCCCGAAGGCGATCGAGTCCGCCTGGCCGTGGGCGAAGCGTTGTGTGAGGGACTCAAGCGTGAGTGGTTTTCACTCAACATGCACTTGGGCAACCGTTACACCAACTCCCCCATCAATGTCTATGATGAAGTCGAAAGTGCTGAGGACCAAGACATCGAATTCAACGACGCTGTCCACTACCGACCGTCCTCTCGCGTGGGTGCACGCGCGCCGCATGTTTGGTTGAGCGACAACACCTCCACGCTGGATTGGTTGGGTCGCGATTTTGTGCTTTTTTGTTTTGCAAGTGCAACACCTCGCATCGACCGCGTGGTGCGTGCAGCAAAGCAAAGGGAGATCCCGCTGCAAGTGCGTGAAATCCACCACGCGGGGGCCAAAGCACTTTATGAAAAAGCCTTTGTGCTCATCCGACCCGATGGTCATGTGGCTTGGCGAGGAGACGATGGCCCCCCCAGTGAGCAAGCCGTGCAGGACCTGTGGCTCACGGTTTGTGCTCTGACAGATGAGAACGAGTCTGCGTCAAATCGATCGTCCCTTACAGGTGAGCCTTCATGAAAAAAATTCAAGCTTGGTGTTCCACTCCACTGTGGTTGGCATTGTTGTTGTGCGTTCATTTTTGCGCTCCCTTGGGGTGGGCGCAGGGCTTGAATTACCCCAACAAGGTCGCCAAAATCATTGCGCCTTATGCACCCGGTGGAGCGGTGGACACCTTGGCACGGGAAATCGCCAACGCGTACAGCACCCTGCTGGGCAAAACCTTTGTCGTGGAAAACCACCCCGGTGCCGGTGGCAACATTGGACTGGGGCTCTTGGCCAAGTCTCCTGCCGATGGGTACACCTTGGCGATCGGTGCAGCCAATATGCTCGTGACCAATCGATTTTTGTACAAATCCTTGCCCTTTGACTTGAGCAAAGACTTTGTGCCGGTGGCCTTTATCGGGCGTGTCCCCTTCATCTTGGTCATCAGTGCCAATGTGCCTGCCGATAGCGTCAAAACATTGCTCACTCTCATGAAGACCAAGGGTGGCAACTATAACTATGGCTCCTCGGGCATGGGCAACACCGCGCACTTGTTTGGTGAACTCTTCCAATTGAAGACCGGTGTGGTGATGCAGCACATTCCCTACAAGTCAAGTGCAGAGGCACTGCAAGAGGTGGTGGCCGGGCGTGTGCAAATTCAGTTTGGCACACCCGTTGAGCTCTTGCCCCAGATCAGCCGCTCCTCTGTCAAGGCGCTGGCAGTGGCGGGCAGCCAACGCTTGGCAAGCCTTCCAAGTGTCCCCACGCTCTTGGAGCTCGGTCTCACGGGCTTTGAGTCTCCCACATGGTTTGGCGTGATTGCCCCAAGCGGCACGCCCGATGCCGTGATCACTTTGCTCAATGAGGCCACGCAAAAGGCCTTGAACAACGCCAGCGTCAAGGCCAGACTTGACCAAGCCGGAGTTCAAAGTCAGGCCATGAGCCCAGACGAATTCACTCGTTTCATCAACTCAGAAGTCACCAAATGGGAGCCCATTGTGCGTGACTCTGGGGCCCACCTCAACCCTTAGGACCACCATGACGACCCCCAATGACAAACTCGAGCGCTCCATTCATTTGCTGGTTGCGGCCAACCGCATTCTCGCCAACGAGGGCGTGGTCGATGCCTATGGGCATGTGAGCATTCGCCACCCCCACCACCATGATCAGTTCCTCTTGTCGCGTTCGTTGAGCCCTGAATTGGTCACGGCGCAAGACATTTTTGCTTACCATTTGGATGGTCGGGCGGTCATGGAGAACTCGCCGAACCCTTATTTGGAGCGTTTTATTCATGGCGGGGTGTATAAAAACCGGCCCGACATCCAAGCGGTGGTCCACAGCCACGCCGATTCGGTCTTGCCCTTCACCATCTCGCAAACGCCGCTCAAACCTGTGATCCACACGGCCAGTGACATGGGAGTAGAGGTGCCTGTTTGGGACATCCAGGATCATTTTGGGGACACCAATTTGCTGGTGACCAATGAAGACCAAGGCGATGATTTGGCGCAAGGCTTGGGCGAGCACAAGGTGGTGTTGATGCGCGGTCACGGCTTTACTGCCGCGGGTAGAAGTCTCATGGAAGTGGTGAAAGTGTCAGTGTATTTGCCAAAAAATGCCAAAATCTTGATGGACGCACTGCGCTTGGGGCCCGTCAAAGCGTTGACTGCTGGCGAGGTCGAGATCCGCTCCAAGGTGGACCCGAAGTCACCGCAAATGTGGAGAGCCTGGGAGTTTTGGTGTTCCAAGGCTGGCATCGCACCCGGTTCGAGCCAAGACCTTTGAATCAATGACCATGACCACGAGCAACATCAAACTCAGTTTTGCCTGTGCACTGTATGACCGCATGCAGCCTCTGTATACCGGTGAGGTCAAACCTGAAGGGATCGATTTGGAGTTTTTGCGAATCGAAGCGCCCAGAGTTATTTTTGACAACATGGCTGGCAAACAAGCGTATGACTTGAGCGAGATGTCGAGCTCGGAGTTCATCTGCAGGATCAGCGCTGGCGACGACAGTTTTGTCGCTTTGCCTGTCTTCCCGTCTCGTGCCTTTCGCCACAGTTTCATCGCCATTCATGAGGGCAGTGGGATTCGCTCATCCAAAGACTTGGCTGGCAAACGCATCGGCGTGCCCTTGTACACCATGACGGCGGCCATTTGGATACGGGGGTTTTTGGCCAATGATCACGGCGTGGATTTGAGTGGTGTCACGTGGGTCCAAGGCTCGATCAATTCAGCTTCAAGCCATGGCTCGCCCTCAGTCATGCCCATGCACAGGCCTGTTCCCATTGAGCTCAACCACAGTGGCAAATCCTTGAGCGAGCTTTTGGACACGGGTGAGATCGATGCGATCATGGGCACCACCATGCCCGATTGCATGAAGCACAACCCCAGAGTGGTGAGGCTTTTTCCTCAGTTCCGACAAGCTGAGAAAGCGTATTACCAAAGGACCCAAATTTTCCCCATCATGCATTTGGTGGCAATCAAGCGCAGTACTTATGAGCGCCATCCCCACATTGCAAAACCCTTGTTCGATGCCTTCAACCAATCCAAGGAGGTCGCGCTTCAGCGAATGAAAAATCTGGCGGCACTTCGCTACATGTTGCCATGGTTGAGCGATGACTTGGATGAGATACAACAACTATTTGGTGATGATCCTTGGCCCTATGGTGTGCAGGCCAATTTGCCCACGCTCAATGCGCTCTTGGAGCACATGGTCGAGCAAGGCGTGATCGCTCAACCAATACCCATTGAAGATCTCTTTTTGCCAGTTTGATGTGTTTTTTTGGGTTCCAAGTTCAACTTCAAAGCCAATTTCAATTTCAATTTCAATTTCACTAATCCATTCAATTCAATGAGTCACGCCATGACCCTCGACTCCCACATCGACTTTGATGCCGCCAAGAGCTTGGAGGAACTGCACGCCATGCTCGAGTTGGTGAAGATGAAAAACGGCTGGGCCAAACCCACGCCCTCTTTGTACCCTGAGCCCAAGCGTGTTTTTGTGCCAGCGCATTGGCAATTCAAGCACGCGCGTGCAGCCTTGCACACGGCGGGACGTTTGGTGAGCACCGAACACGCTGAGCGCAGAAACCTCATCATGGCCAACCCAATCCCTGGCAACGATTACGCCACCGTTTCCACCTTGGTGGGGGCCTATCAAATGGTCAAAGCCGGAGAGATTGCTCGCAGTCACCGCCACTCACCCAACGCCATGCGCGTCATCTTGGAGGGGAGTGAAAACGCGTACACCGTGGTCGATGGGCAAGCGGTCCCCATGATGAATGGCGATGTGCTGTTGACCCCCAATGGTTGCTATCACGGGCACGACAACCAAAGTGAGCATGATGCGTATTGGATTGATTTCTTGGATGTGCCCTTGGTTCAGTTTTTGGGTCCGATGTTTTTTCAAATCCATCCCCACCAGCTCCAAGCCTCTGGCGTGATCAATGCCAAATCGGCCATGCGTTTTGCGTTTGCCGATTATGTGCCCGAGTTGCTGCATCGCTCGACCGAGGCCTCAGGGGTGAAGTTGATGGAGTTGGGCCCCCCCAGACTGTGCAGTTTTGACCGATTTGTGGTTTCATTGGAAGCCAAACAAGACTGGCGTTGCCCCAAAACCACCGCCAATCACCTTTTTGTGGTGTTGCAAGGCCAAGGCGTGACGCGAGTGGAGGGGCGTGAGTTCAACTGGCAACGAGGTGACATGATGGCCGTTCCCAGTTGGTACGAGCACGAGCACATGGCCCATGAGAAAAGCCTGCTGCTCAGGGTCTCGGATTTGCCGCTGTTGAAGATGCTCAATTGGGATCACTTTGATCTGTCTTGAATTGCATCTTCATTTCTAGCCGTAAACACCAATGGCCAGGCAAGCTTCAAGCCCATAAACTTTGCAAGAGTTCATTCAAAAGTCAACATGAAAAAAATCCTCCCTTTTTACCTGGGTGCCCTGTGGGCGATCCTCTGGAGCCTATCCTCGCTGTCGCACGCGCAAACCTATCCTGATCGGCCCGTGAAAATTGTGGTCTCGTTGACTGCGGGTGCGACGAATGACCTGATTGCGCGCATGTTGGCCCACAAACTGACAGACGTGCTCAAGGGCTCCTTCATTGTGGAAAACCGAGCCGGTGCTGCGGGGACCTTGGCGGCGGGTTATGTGGCCCATGAAGCACCCGATGGCTACACTTTGCTGCTGGGCAACACCAGCACGTTGGCCATTCATTCAAGCTTGTTCAACAATTTGAATTACGACCCCGCCCGTGACTTTCAAGCTATTTCATTGGTGGCCGAGTCCCCATGTGTGCTGGTGATCAATTCCAGTTTGCCAGTCAAAACCCTTAAAGAGTTTGTCGCCTACGTCAAGACCCATCCCAATCAAGTGGCCTATGGCTCACCGGGCTTGGGGTCTCCGTTTCATCTGTCGGGCGAGTTGCTCAATTTGCAAACCGACATTCGCATGTTGCATGTGCCCTACAAGGGCGCTGCACCAGCACTCGTCGATTTGTTGGGCGGACAAATTCAAGCCATGTTTGACAATCCCCCCAACTTGCTGAGTCACTTGAAGGCTGGACGCTTGAGGGCTTTGAGTGTGACCTCGGACACGCGCATTGCACAGCTCCCCGATGTGCCCACCATGGCGGAGTCGGGATTTCCCAACGCGCAGTCGACCTCATTTTTTGCATTGGTGGGCCCCAAAGGCATGAACCCCAATTTGGTGAGCACCTTGAACCAAGCGGTGGTTCAAGCCATGAAAGACACGCCCATGCAGTCGCAGTTTTTGGAGCTGGGTGCCAATCCGATGACCCTGAGTCCTGCACAAACGACCAGTTACTTGGATGGACAAGTTCAAAAATGGGCCAAAGTGGTCAAAGCGTCTGGTGTCAAAGCCGAGCAATGATGGTTTGAAACGAGGTTTGAATGTTGATGAAATTTCTTGTGATTCGCTTCCCCCTATGCCTATTGGCTTTGAGTTGGACCGTCTGGGCTGCCAGCAGTTGGGCTCAAGAGGTTTGGCCCAATCGCCCCGTCAAGCTCGTGGTCTCATCTTCTGCTGGTGGTGGGACCGACATGTATGCCCGACTCTTGAGTCAGGCTTTGGGAGATGCATTCAAGCAGCAATTCATTGTTGAAAACCGCCCTGGTGCGAGTGGCAACATTGGCGCCGCTTTTGTGGCGCATTCGCCCCCCGATGGTTACACCTTTTTGGTCTCTGCCAACACGGCACTCACCATCAACGGCAGTCTTTATAAAAATTTGTCCTACGATGCGGACAAAGACTTTGTGCCCATTGCGCGTGTCGTGGGGCCTTTGGTCTTGGTGGTGCCGCAGGGCAGCCCCATCAAAAGCGTTCAAGCCTTGATCGAGGCTGGCAAAAAAGACCCAGCACAACTCTCGTTTGGATCTGCTGGCACCGGCAGCACCACGTATTTGGGAGTGAGGATGCTCGAGGAAAAAACCGGTGCGCAGTTTTTGCACGTGCCTTACAAAGGGGTTGCCCCGGCCTATCAGGATTTGCTCGCTGGCCAGATCAAGTTCATGTTGCCTGACACCGCCTCGTCCTTGGCCTTGGTCAACTCGGGCAAACTGGTTGCCTTGGCCAGCGAATACAAGACGCCCTCGTTTCCCAAGTTGCCGACCTTTGCCGATGTTGGACTCTCCGGTGTCAATACCCACAGCTCCTTTAGCTTAGTGGCCCCGAGTGCAACACCCGTCGCCATCGTTCAAACCATACATCAAAGTTTGAACTTGTTGGCACAAAACAAAGCTTTTTCATCAAAACTGCAAGAACAAGGCTTGATGACCGAGATCATCGAATTGTCTGCCTTGGCCGCCTCGATGAGACTCGAGCGCAATGAATATGCCGATTTGATCAAGCGCAACCGCATCGAACCCAGCGATTAGGTCTTGGCCGCTGAAGGGCTGAGAGGGTGAACGGCCTGAAAGTTTCTTGCATTAAAAGCCTGTTGCTTGGCGTGTTTTGGGCGTGCCGTCTGCATTGAAAAAACGGGTGGCCATGACTTGGCAGCGGTGGATGTATCGGGGTTCATCGGGCGTGTAGTCGGCCACCGCATTGTGAATGGTGCCAAAGTTGTCCCACATCAACACATCGCCCTCTTGCCAAACATGCTGATAACGAAAACGAGGCTGGAGTTGGTGTTCAAAGAGATGGGCCAAGGCCACATCGCTTTGTGACTGCTCCATTTCATTGATGCGTGTGGCATAACCCGGATTGGCATAGAGTACTTTTTCGTGCGTGATGGGATGCTCCATGACCAAGGGGTGATTCACTGGGGGTTTGCTGGCCTTTTGTTGTGCTGTCAAGGGCGGGCGAGTGCTGCCTTTTTCAAAACGCATTTTGTTCCAAAATTTCTCAAAGTCATGCGTGGCCGTACAACCGTCCAAGGTTTCTTTCCACTTGTCGCTCAAGCTTTGGTAGGCGCTTTTCATACAACTGAATTCGGTGTTGCCCAAGCTCACACCATCTCGCACGGGGATCTGTATGCCGTGAAGCACATTGGAGAAGGCAATCATGCGGCTGTAAGACATGTCGGTGTGCCAGTCTTGGCCCGCATCGGCGATACCCACCGCTACGCCGTCCTTTTTCATGTTCGATAAAATCATCACCTCTGGTATACCGGGTGCTTGGTACATGTTGGCGACATTGATCTCGAGCTCACCAAAATTGGCGCTGAAGTCTTTGAGCCCTTGCGCGCTCAAGTTTTGTTTTGAAAAACTGATCACACCGTATTGCCCCAGGGCCATGATGATGGCGCGAACCTCCAAGTCTTGCATGGGTCGGGACAAGTCAAATCCATCAATGCGAGCACCGAGTATTTGACCCGTGGGCGTCAAGGTCCAGTTGGGTGTGCCTTGCGCTTTGCCAGGTGATGGGTGAGTTGAGCGCGATGCATTGCTGTAATGGCTTGAGTTCATGGAATTCATGTTGATCACTTTGCGAGTGGCTGCGATGGTGATTTTATCGGGTATGTTGGCGTGGCTCTTACTCATCTTTGATGCTGGCGGTTTTGATCAATTGGCTCCAACGGGCATGGTCTTCTTTGAGCCACAATTTGTACTCTGTCGGACTGGACGCCACGACCACACCACCGAGTCCCTTTAATTTTTGCTCAATGGCGGGCTTGAGCAAGGTGGCTCTGATGGCAGTCGAGAGTTTATCGAGCACTGCAGTGGGAGTGCCATTGGGGGCCACAAAACCCACTGGACCCACATACTCGTCAAAGCCCGGAAAGCCCGATTCGGTCATGGTGGGCACGTTGGGCACATCGGGGTAGCGCTTGGGCGTGGTGACCGCCAGGATGCGAATTTGTTTTTGCGTCTCATGCTCGATCACGCCAATCATGGGGTAGAACATGAAATCCACGCGCCCTGACATCACCTCCGTCATCGCTGGCGCATTGCCTTTGAAGGGGACGTGCAGCATTTTGCTCTGTGTCATGGTCTCCAGTAGAGCGGCCGACAAGTGTGCCGATCCACCGTTGCCAGCCGAGCCAAAACTCACCGCTTCGGTCTTGGTTTTTGCCTTCGCCACCAAATCGGTCACGGTTTTGAAGGGGCTGTTGTAACCCACGATCAGGTATTGTGGCAAAGCGACGGCCAAGGTGATCGGGGCAAAGTCTCGCACAGGGTCGTATTTCACACGGCCTTGGCCCACAATTGCATTCACATTCAAGGACAAGGTGTTGACCAAAAGGGTGTAGCCGTCGGCTGGTGCGGCGGCTACACTTTCGGTGGCGATATTGCCATTGGCCCCCAGCTTGTTGTCGATGAGCACAGCTTGCCCCAAGCTGTTCGCCAAATCGATCGCCACAATGCGTGCGATCACATCGGTCGGTCCTCCGGCAGAATAACCGACCACCAATTTGATGGGTTTTGCAGGGAAGTCGCCCAACGTTTGAGCGCTGGCCATTGACAAATGCCCACCCACGAGGGCAACACTGGCCATGAGACCCATGCATTTCAAAACCCATGGGGTTGAGCGGGATTCAGTCTTGAATGCCAGTCCTCGCGTGGCGGGTGGGTTCATCGCGGCTGGGGTGTGCAGCCGGTTGTGCAGCTTGGTGCTCATGTAGGCGTTCATACAGGCGTTCATGCAGGCGTTCATGTTCATCGTGTCTCTCTTTTTTTGAAGTGAAGGGTACAGTCAATCAAGTTTGATCAGGCGTTGAGCTCAATCAAATCGGAGGTGAGTTCTTGCACATTCTTTGCGCCGCACAGTTGCAACGTGCGTTTGAACTCCTCGGCCAAAATGTCCAATGCTCTTTGTGCGCCACTCTCGGCGGCACTCACGCTGCCATAAAGACTCGCTCGCCCAAGGAGCACACCACTCGCTCCGACTGCCAGGGCGGCGGCCACATCAGCACCGCGGCGAATCCCACCATCAAGCCACACCGGTAGGGTCTGACCCACCGCTTGGACAATGGAGGGCAAGGCGTGAAGGCTGGCGATGGCGCCATCGAGCTGGCGCCCGCCATGGTTGGAGACGACGATGGCGTCCACGCCAAGACGCGCAATTTGAAGCGCATCATCGGGCCTTAAGATGCCTTTGACAATGAGTTTGCCCCTCCAGCGTTGTCGCACCTCGGCCAGTCTTTGGACATCAAACGCGGCATCGTAACTTCGACCAACCGTTGACGCGAGTTTCTTAAACGCATCGCGGTTGATGGGGTTCGCGCTCTTGGAGCCCTCCAAGTTCACCAGGGTCGGGAACCCGTGCTGCCAATGGCGCAGAAGCCACAGCGGGTGCTGTGCCATGTCGAGCATATTTTTTGGGGTCAACCGAAATGGAATGGCAAAGTGATTGTGAAAGTCGCGCTCGCGTTTGCCGCCCACGGGTAAATCAACAGTGATCACCAAGGCTTCAAAGTGGGCTGCCCTAGCGCGCTCAATCATGCTCCAAAAATGATCCTGGTCTTTCAAAATATAGGCCTGAAACCACAATCGTCCTGGAGCATGCTTTGCAATGTCTTCGATGCTGGTGGTGGCGCTGCTCGAGAGTGTGTACGGGATGCCGTGAGACGCTGCCGCCTTTGCCAGCGCCAAATCCGCACCCGGGTGCCCAAAACCCAGGCCTCCCGTGGGGCCAATCCCCATGGGCAGGCCCAAAGGGCTGCCAAAGAGCGAGCTCTCAAGGCTCACTTGGCTCACATCTCGCAAGGTGTGCGGGCGCCATCGCACCTGTGCAAAGGCGGCTTCATTGGCCCGCAGGGTGTTTTCGTGTTCAGCACCGCCATCAAAAAACTCAAAAACCCCCTTGGGCAAGCGTCGTTTGGCCAAGAGCCTCAAGTCAGCAATGCTGTAGCAAGACGATAAATCGGTGATTCGGTGATTCATGGGTGAGGTCACTGCTTGGGGTCACTGTGTGGTGATGTGGTTCAACTTCGCTTGTCCTTCAAGATGACATGACCTATGGGGTGGGTTGCATCATGGGGCCAGGGCTGAGATGAGCACAAAGCAAATCGTGCAAGACTCTTCACTGCGATTGCTCCAGGCGTGGTGAGTTCCGCGTTGCACCAAGCAGTCTCCCGTCTTCAAGAGCACCTCCTCGCGGTCCAAGACGGCATAGATTTCACCCTTGACTATGACCGCGTAATCGATGGTCTGGGTCTTGTGCATTCCTGGGTGCGCTTTGTGCGGATCCAGACTCGTGTCCACGCCCATGCTGGCAAAGTGAGCTTTGGAATCCATCTTTTTTAATCGAATGGCGTCGGGTGGGTACTCAATCAGGCGAAACACACTGCCACCCACATCGGGCTCAATCATTTGAACTTGCCGAGCCTGATCCTCTTGTCCAGTCAGCTGAGCGGGTGTTTCATGGGTTTCCCAGAGCTCGGTGAGTTTGAGTCCTCCCGCTTTGTGAAGAATTTTCGTCTCCGCCCCATGGTCATTGAAGATCACGATGGAGCGTCCCTCTCGGTCGTGGCCAGTCACGATGCGTTTGGGTCTGGGGTTGGGTTGGGTGTTGAGGTCAGGTGGGGTCATGAGGGGTCCGGGGCGGCCAGCCCCACGCCATGGGAGCCAGAAGAGTTGACGAGCAAATGTTGTGTGGGTCACCAAGGGTGGCCCAGCCAACCATGCCAAATATCAGGGCAATTTAAACGCTTCTGTGAACGTTGTCTATTGGGACAGTTACTGAACTTCTAGGGCCTTGTATCTTTCAGTTTGAGTTGATAATTTGGGGCTTGCGTCGCTGATTGCTGGTCTTTGACCAAAGCCGACCCAACCATCCACCCACGAGACAGACCATGCCATCTCAAACCATAGAAATTCAGGGTAAACGCGGACCTTTCGTCATGGAGCGCAACGTTCAAATTCCCATGCGCGATGGCGCCAACTTGTTTGCCAACCTTTACCGCTCGACACTCTCGGGTGCTCAGCCCGTGGTGCTCAGCTTGGGGCCCTACGGTAAGGACGTGCATTTGAGTCAGTTCATGCCCCCAGCGTTTGAGGAGCTCAAAGCCCGTTGTCCTGTAGTCACGGCCAACTCGACCCTTCAGCACTTGGTGTTTGAGACGCCCGATCCAGAGTCCTGGGTCTATGAGGGCTACCATGTCCTCAAAATCGATTCTCGCGGAGCAGGCAAATCGCCTGGCATGCTCGATGTCAATTCACCCGCGGAGTTCCAAGACTTGTACGACGCCATTGAATGGGCCGGTGTTCAGGCCTGGTGTAACGGCCGAGTTGGATTGCTTGGCATTTCCTACTACGCTGCCGGGCAATGGATGATCGCATCTTTGAAGCCTCCCCATTTGGCCGCCATCGTGCCTTGGCAAGGCGCCTCAGACTTTTACCGTGATCGCACCCGACAAGGCGGTATTTTTGGCAGTGGATTTGCCAAACGGTGGTGGACTCGCAGCGTTCTTCGAAACCAATATGCAAACCCAGACTCACCCTTTGTGGACATCGTCACGGGTGAGCGCAATACGGGGCCTGCGGTCTTGGATGCAGCCGCCTTAGAGAGCAAGCGCAAAGACTACATCGGTCAGATTTTGGCTCACCCCTTGGACGATGCCTTTTACCGAGCGCGCAGTCCGAATTTTGACCAGATCGACATTCCTGCACTCGTGGTGGCCAATTACGGGGGCTTGGGTCTGCATTTGAGGGGCACGGTGGAGGGCTTTTTAAACATCGCCTCCAAAGACAAGTGGCTCAAAGTTCAATCGGGTTCTTATTTTCTGACATTTTTGATGCCTGAAAATGTGAAGCTGCAGCAGCGGTTTTTTGACCGATATTTAAAGCAACTCGACAACGGTTGGGAGCGCGAGTCGCGCGTTGAAGTGAGTATGAGGTCAGTCATTGACGGTGTAGAGGGCAACTTGACGGGTGCGAGTTGGCCACTGGAAGGCACGAAGTGGACCACACTGTATTTGAGTGGCAAGCGCTTGAGCCCAAGCTTGCCCACGCAGGCTGATCGCCATGACTACAGCGCTTGGTCTGAGGGGGTGAGTTTTGAGTTGGGGCCCTTGCAAGAAGACTTGCGCTTTGCCGGCCCCGCTGTGGCCAAGCTGTTCGTGTCTTCAAGTACTCGGGATATGGACTTGTTTGTCACCTTGCGAGCGTTTGATGAAGCCGGCACAGAAGTGACCTTCTTCAGTGCCACTGAACCACGCTCTCCCGTGAGTCAAGGCTGGCTGAGGGTCTCACAGCGTGCCTTGGACCCCGTCAAGACCTTGCCCCATCGACCCTACCACACACATCAAACCACGGAATTACTCAATCCTCATGAAGTCTACGCGGTCGAGGTGGAGATTTGGCCCTCGAGCTTGCACTTGCCCAAAGGGTACCGCTTGATCTTGTGTGTGCAGGGGCAAGACTTTGAGCGATTGAACGAAGTCGGGGAGCAACGTGGCTCGGGTTGGTTCTTGCACAATGACCCCCAAGACCGGCCGCAAGCGATTTTTGACACCCAGTGCAGCATCTATTCAAGCCCAGAGCACCCCAGTTATCTGCTGCTGCCCGTCATTTGAGTCGGCACTGTGCGCGCAAACACTTTACCCGCAGATTTGAGGGCCCTCCCAGATTGCCTCACACTCAGTATTTGTATCATGGACAAACAAGAAGTCATCGAGTATCTTCATCCTTTTTAGGCAGACCCACATGAACACAATCCATAAAATCATTTTGACATTTTTTGTCGCCAGCAGTGTCGCTGTGTGCCTTGCGCAAACGCCTTCGGGCGCGCCTCAGATCAGGCGCGTGGTGACCAGCGTTGACAGTGCCGGCAAAGCGGTGGTTCTTTTTGATGACAAGGTGGAGATGAGCTCACACAGGTCTCCCAATCCAGCGGGAGACATGTGGGTGACTCAGCAGTATCCATTGAATTTTTCGGACAAGGATGATTGGGCCAAGACCAAAGTGGGCGTGTCTCCGGGCAAGAATGGTACCTTGTTCAGAATTGTGGATTTTGTGCCGACCACCGAGAAAATTGAACGTTTGCCGCTGGACACCATGATGAAAGTTGTCGGCGACAACGTTCCCAAGCGTGGCATGGCCCCGCGACACTCAATGATGCACAGAACCCGCACGCTTGACTACGCATTGGTCCTCTCGGGTGAGATTGACATGCTGCTCGATGACACTGAAGTTCACTTGAAAGAGGGTGATGTGGTGGTGCAGCAAGCGTCCAATCACGCCTGGGTCAACCGAGGAAGCAAAAACGCCCGCGTGGCCTTTATTTTGATGGACTCACAAGAGCCTTGATCAATTCAAGCCCTTCAACCAACGAGTCACCCCTTCACCATCTCTTCACCCGTTCATACACAATGAAACTCACTTTGAAATTCGTCCTGGTCTTTGCCGTTTTATTGGGACACGGCCTCTTGTTGGCGCAGAACTTTCCCAATCGCCCCATTCGATTGATTGTGCAATACCCAGCGGGTGGAGCGATTGATGTGCTGGCTCGCAATGTGGCGCAACGAGCGCAAAGTGAGTTCGCTCAAACCATTGTGGTGGACAACAAACCGGGTGCCAGTGGTTTCATTGCATTTGACGCTTGTGCGAAGGCTGCTGCGGACGGCTACACCTTGTGCTTGGGGACAGGGGAGGGGATGTCATTGAACCCCTTTATGTTCGCAAAAATGCCATACGATCCAGCCAAGGATTTTGTGGCCGTGGCCGATTTGGTCAGAATTTCAGGGGTGATCATTGCGTCGGCCAAAGCGCCTTATGACTCCATGGCCGAACTCATCAGTTACGCCAAAACCAATCCCAAGGCCATCAATTGGGCCAGTTTTGGAGTGGGGAGTAATCCTCACATTTACTTGAGTTGGATTGACCACCAAGCGAAAATTGAAATCACCCATGTGCCTTACAAGGGGTCTACACAGACCATTCCCGCGTTGCTCTCAGGCGAGTCCGATGTCACGTATGTGGCACTTGGCTTTGTTCTGCCCTTGATCAAGTCTGGCAAATTGAAAGCGCTCGCGGTCACAACACCCAAGCGCTTGGCGCAGTTGCCCAATGTGCCCACGTTGAATGAGTTGGGTTTGGACCCAGGAACGCAGGCGTGGGTGGGGATTTTTGCGCCCGCCAAGACCCCATCATCGGTGGTGGAGCAATTGAACCAGGCGTTCAGTAAAGCAATTCATGACCCAGCGCTCAATGAGACTTTTCTGTCCATTCAAGCCTTTGAGCCAGTGGTGAGCACACAAGAGGCCTTTGCCACATTCACCAAACAAGACCGACAGTTGGCCCAAAAAGTCATTCAAGCCACCAATATCAGACTGGAGCCGCAATAAAAACAACGATGCGCCCGTGTGCTTGCCTTCACCTGTTGCTCCTTGTGGCATTGACAGCGCAGGTTAGGACAGTCCCATTTGTTGGAGAACCAATTCCCCTAATACGCCGTAAGGGTTCGCCAATGTTTGAGGCATTTCAAAGTGGTTATAGCCTTGCCCGATCACAAACTCGACGGGTTTGCCTGCGTCTTTCACGGCTTTGGCAAAATCACGGCTTTGTCGCTTGAACTCTGGTGTTTCCAAGGAGCCATGGGCCACAATGAGGGGGCTGCTCAATAGATCCAAATGCCTTTGTGAACTCAATGCTTCTTCCATCGCATTGGTGAATTTCACGTAAGCGCTGCGCGCAGACAGCCGAACAGGCTTGAGGTCATACATACCGCTGCACAGCAAGCCGCCTTTGATGATGTTCATGGGCAGACCGTAAAGCCTTTGCCAATCGGTGGTGAGTGCCACACCAGCCAAATGTGCACCTGAGGAGTGGCTGGAGAGGTAGATTTGATTGGGGTCGCCGTTGAAGCTTTTGGCATTCTTGTAGACCCAGGCAATGGAACGCTGCACTTGCTCGGCCATGGGCATCAAGTCACCATTGGACTCCAAGACATTGATGAAGTCTGGAATCACACAGTGTGCACCTGCCTTGACAAATAGATCAGCGTTGTAGGCAAAATCCTTGGCCTTGCCCGCTCGCCATGCACCGCCGTGAATGAATATATTGATCGGGGCATTGAGTTTTTTGCTCAGAAACACATCGAGTTTTTCAACAGGGGTCGGGCCATACGAAAAGTTCTGAGGGTTTCCAAGTCGACGCCTCGTCAATTCGCTGTTGCTTGCGTATTGACTTTGTATGAGTTGAATATTGGGCGCGTAGACACTTTGATCGTAGGCTGCATCGAGTTCGGCTTGATCAAGGTCCAACCAAACAGCAGGCCCTTTGGGCTTGGCGGCAAGATTGGTCGTTTGTGCAAAGCTTGAAGCCACGAGCCCAGCCCCCATGGCCAAGAGGAGCGAACGTTTTGAAGTCATGTGATTCCTTTTGTGCAATGGTGTCTTTGAATGCAGCAGCCTGGTCATTTCAAGAAGTCAATCAATGTCTTGAACTCAATTGGATCCTTGATGTTTCAAACCATGACCCATTAGAACACACCCGTTGAGATGTCCTCATCCATGGATGACTGAAACTCTTTGTGGCATGGTGATGTGAAAATTGGTGGGGGTTTGTGCACTCCAGTCGAGGGTGTGGGTGCGCGCACAGATCTTCCAGCCCTGGGGTGTTTTTCGCAGTCTGTCCAAGTACCTTAAACTGCGCATTGTGACCGTGTTTGTTCCATGCTCATCGGTCACAATGTAGGCAATTGCATTCGTCTCGGTTTGAGCCAGATTGTCTTCAAGGCTGAGAAGACTAAAGTTGCCCATGAAGTGGGTCGTGATTTTCCACTCACCGCTTTGGTGTCGATCGAAGGTGACGAGTGAATTCATCAAAGCATCAATGCCAACGCGTGCAGAGCTATCGCCGCTTCTCATGCTGGAGCGTCCATCATAATGAGACACCACATCGTCGGTGAAACAGTCTTTGACCTGGGCTCGGTCTGAGCGATCGAGTCCTTGAAAATAACGGGCTAAAACCTCTTTGATATCGTCTTTGGCAATCAGGTAGGCCAAGTCTTTTGGTGTTGTCATGGAGTTTTGTGGGAGTGTGGTGCTATATCATTCATTCAAGCCGTGAAATGTGCGAGATGAACTGAAATGGAAGGCTGGGTTTTGAGAACTCTGGTTTGAATTGTTCAGTCCAGTGTGATTTTGGTGATTTTGGAGAGTTTTTTCACCTTCTCAATTTCTGCCTTCAAAAAGCTTCCAAATGCAATGGGGTCATTGGCAACGACATCGGTGCCTTCATCGGCCAAGCGTTTTTTGACCTCGGGCAATGCCATTACTCTGGCGATGTCGGCTTGCATGGCATTGATCAATGTCTGTGGTGTGCCTGCTCGGGCCACCAGTCCATACCAGGTCATGGCTTCAAACCCTGGTAGTGCGCTTTCATTGACGCTGGGGAGATCGGGCATGATGGCCGTGCGTTTTGAACCCGTGAACGCCAAAGGCCTGAGTTTGCCCGATTTTACGTAAGGCAACACTGTGAGCAAGTCACCGAACCCAACTTGAACATGTCCACCCAGTAAATCAATGGCTGCAGGGGCTGAGCCTTTGTAGGGTACATGGATCATGTCAATCTTGGCCATGCTTTTAAAGAGCTCTCCGGCCAAATGCTGAGGACCTCCATTGCCTGAGCTGCCATACGCCAATTGACCCTCGTGAGTTTTCGCGTATTCGATGAGCTCTTGCGGGGTGTGTACGGCAAGGTTAGGATGGACCAACAGCAATAGTGGTGCTGTGGCCACCAGGCTGACCGGTGCAAAGTCCTTCAACGCATCGTAGGGCAAGTTGTTGATCAGGGCTGCATTGGTGGTGAAGGGAGGCGCGACCATCAAAAAGGTGTAGCCGTCAGGGGCACTTTTGGCAACCACATCGGTGCCACTGATAGACCCCGAGCCCGGACGGTTTTCAACCACAATCCGTTGATTCCAAGCGAGTTTCTCAGCCAAGAGCCTTGTGGTGATGTCGACGCCACCACCGGCAGTGAAGGGCACGATGAATTTGATCGGGCGGTTGGGATACTCCTCACCCATGCAAATAAATGTCAGGGTCCAAGTCATCCAAAATAAGAGCAGTTGAATTGCGTGTCTGTATAGATGAGTCATGATTAGAGTCGTCAACGTCAAGATGGCGATTGGATTGGGTTGAGCAGGTGAGCTCCTAAGGTGAAGTACCTGAGCCTACACTGTTCAAGCTCATTTGACCCTTGGATGAAATACCTAGATTTTGACGAGCTCTAGGGTGTTATTTAATATGCCCCCATGGTTGGTCGAATATTGGGGCTTGACTTTAGGACTTGGCCGTGAAATATAGAGTGATGAAAAAGAGTAATCAATCATTATTGAGAGCTAAATTTATTGCTTCGTGCTTCGAATCGGATGATTGCAAAATCTTGAAAGTCACTTCAATTAACAAATCTCACATGGCTATCATTGTGACCTCGACATCACCAAAGGAGATGGGCTTTGGGATGATGTGGGCGTCCTTGTCGATGGGGTTCAAGCGAAGGGCTTGCCCCAATCACTGGGGTCACAATTGGCACAAGATTCGCATGCGCAGATTGATTTCTTCTTGCGGAAGTTCTAGAAAAACGATTTTTTCTTGATGAGAAATCCAATTGAGTTGAATCATCAAATTGATGATCTCCTCTTTGGAGATATTTTTGTCTGCATCAGGATCAATGAAGAAATTTTTCATGATCGATTTGCCAACAATATTGATCAATACACCGAAGAGGATCAATCCTAAAAAGTAAGTGACGCCCGCTATTATCTTCCCACCCAATGTCACCGGGAAAGACTCACTATTGCCCGTGACTGCCAAAAAACTCCACCACGCAGCTTGTGGAATGGAGGTGAAAAACCGTTTATCTTCTGGAATTTCATTGCCAGTCAATGGATCTCGTGGCATGAAGACGGGTGAGGGTGTTTTAACGTCTGAGTCCGTATTTTGTAAATTGGTCAATACATCAAGTTTGTGTTGCCCCTCTTGCAAGACATCTTCGGTATAGCACCCACCTTCGACGTAGTACATCAAGGTAGAGCTTGTCATGATGACCAAAAAAAAGCAGGTGAAATAGATTTTTAGATTGGTCTTGATGGGGTCGGTTAGGGCCGTTTGTGATTTGGAGGTTTCAATGGCCAAATGGAGCATCTTGAAGATTCGCATCATTTTGGCGACTTGTAGAGTGCGCATCAATTTGACGCCCTGAAATCCAGTGAGACTTGCAATTTGCAAGAATGTGGGAAGGATGGCGAGTAAATCAATCAAACCCCAAATGCTAAAAATGTATTTGATTCGATTTCTCGCGATGATGATGTTTCCCAAGTAATCCAGGGTGAAAAAACCAACAGCGATGTATTCGAGTATCTTTAATTGGGATTCAAACCTGGTAGTAATTGATCTGTCGGTTTCAATGGCGACCTCAATGCAAGAAACAAAAATGATGAAATTAATAAGCAATTTCCAGAATTTAAATTCTGCGGAATTTTTATCTCTAAAAGTATTAGAAATGAAATTCATGAGGTTCTCTAAAAGCTATCCAAAAAACGTCAACAAGACGTCTTGAGTTTTAAAAATATATTCTTGAAATTCAATGCTCAAAGGTGCTTCTAGCTGTTTCCAAGAGCATTGAACCAAGTCGCATCCCACTGGGGTAAACCCAGTCACCAACGCCAA
The DNA here is from genome assembly GCA_903864315.1 of uncultured Burkholderiales bacterium. GTDB lineage: Bacteria > Pseudomonadota > Gammaproteobacteria > Burkholderiales > Burkholderiaceae_C > Limnohabitans. Next base: position 34,984 of record CAIPFK010000100.1, read on the forward strand.
GGATGTGGTGACGCCCACGAAGCGAACTGTGTTGATGACATGATGCCGGATCGAGGACGTCCTTGCAATCACGGGTGGCAGTGGTGCGATTGGGTTTGAAGCGTTACTCAAAGCAACGAGATTCGATAAAGTCGATGCTGTTCCTGCAAAAGAGGTGTTCGCAGTTGCAGAAGTTGGCACTGGTGCAGCGGCCAACGCCTGTGCAGGAGTGGGGGCTAGGGTGGGGGCTAGCGTTGATGCTGTATCGGCGGTAATGGCGGAGGCTGAAGCGGTCGATGAGGTAACCTGGTTTGGTGGGTTGCTTTGTTTCTTGGCAAGCGCTAAAGAATTCTTGGCAATGGTCAGCACTGCCGCATGGTCATTTTCCGATGCCTGCAGAGGTTTGCTGGCTTCAAGCACAATGGTATTGTCTGGTTTGTTGGTATCGACCTCTAATCGTTGAGTATTTTCAGATTCTTTGACTGCTTCAAGGCTGACCTTGTTGTTGGGCAGTGCTTTTTGGGTGATCGTTGTTTGCTCAATCATTGGATTGGCAACTTCAATCGCAATGGCGTTGGGCTCCTCAACTTTTGGAGGGAGGGCAGAGATGTTGCTGCGAGGCTTATCTTTGAATTTGGGCGCTTGTTTTTTCGCGATCACCACATCGTCGATTGTGATTTCCTTCGAGCCTTGTTGCAACAGTTTTAACTTTTCATGAAGTTCATCCAAATCATTGTTGATTTTGAACATTCGGTTGACATTCTCAGCGCTGGTGATGTTGTTGATGGATTCAATGAGTTGGGCTTTTTTATCAAATGTGCTTTCAACAGTTTGATTGAAATCAATTTTCACCACGTTAGCATCTTTACCATCTGTGGTTAACGCAATATTACGATCTTTAAGGGATGCCGTTTCAATTTTTTCTGAACGATCTGCTATATTTTCTTTTGAAATTGTTGGATTGACATTTGTCTGTGGACTGTCAGTAAGAGTTTGTAAGTTCTCACCGATGGTTTGTTCTGGCCCCAATTTTTTGAAATTGTCAAGGTCATCGTCGGTTGCGATGGTGATGCCCGTAGATGAGTTGTTCCTCGGGTCAATCAAGAGATTTGATACAGGGGACTTGCTGCGTTCTATGTTTTGAAGATTCTCAGTTGCAACATCAAGATTGATGGATTGGGTATTGGCTTCATCACCTCCCGAATCAATGCGTTGATTGTTCTGAGCAGTTTTTGAACTTTCCAGCGCTTGAATATTCACGCCTTCATTCGCGGTGCTGAGTTGCTGTAAATTTTCAGTTTCGCCGCCAGCATCAACGCGTTGTTTGTTTTGAGCGTTTTTTGCACTTTCTAGCGCTTGAATATTGATGCCTTCAGCCGAAGTGACAAGCTGCTGTAAATTTTCACTGTCCTCGCCAGAACCAATGGTTTGTTTGTTTTGCGCGGTCTTTGAACTTTCCAACGCTTGAATGTTGGCGCCTTCAGTGGATGCGCCAACTTGCTGAACATTCTCACTTTCACGCCCAGACGCAATGTTTTGAAGATTTTCTTTTGAATCTGAGCCAGCTATTTTTTGAGTATTGTCTTCCTTGGATTTAGAGCTAATTTTTGCAATATTGGGATCATCAACATTTCCATTTCCAAAATTTGCATCTTTGCTCTTCATTTCGTTAGAGAAGACCGGACCTGTGGGCGATGATAATATTGTGTTGTTCTGAATGGTGGCAATATTTTCAGAATTTTTTAAGGCCTCTTTTGCTTTTTCAATATTTTCATCCATCGTTCTTTTGATCATTTGTCCGTCTTGATCATCGGTGATGGTGTTATTGAAGATTACTTTTTCACCTTTAGCATTGGTCGTGACATTGGATTGACCCTCCTCATCACCCTTGATGATTTGGTTCTTGAAAAGATTCCCCTTTGCCTTGTCCGCGGATTTGAGCGCATGTAGAGGATTGGTGTTTTTGGCTTTGATTAAATCAAAATACGGCTTGAATGAAATTTCGGTGATACTGAATTTATTCAACACGGCATTTAAAAGGCTCATCTCTTCTTCAGCCGCCGAGCCATCGGACATCATGGAATCACAGAAATTGGTTGCAATGTATAGTTTTTGCGTATCGTTAAGTGATGATGATACTGAGGTGATATAGTCTTCAAACTTGATTCTGGTGACTTGGGCCGCACAATAGTCTTGTAGACCTTCGTATTTGCCAATGATTGACGATATTTGACCAATTTCTTGGCTACTGACTGAGCCATCCGCAGACATCATGTAGATCAGCAATGTCCCTAAAACCATATGGGGAGTTTGCTTTTCAATACTCAGGTCTTGTGCTTTGTATTCTCCAAGCAAAGATTTGTTATTCTTTAATTCAATGAGTTCAGTGTAGGGCTTGAAAAATTTCTCAGTCAAACCAAATCCCAATAAAAGCTTAGCGAATAATTTTGTCTCTCCCTTTTCCATTAGACCATCGGAAAGCATGCAGTCGTAAACGTTGAGGAGTACAAATAATTTACTGGGTTTGTCTAAAAATTCGTTTGCTTGCCTGATGAAAGTGTCAACTTTGTTATTCTTGATATACGCACGTGCACGTTGAATAACTTGGTCGTCTTCGCCAATGGATTGCTGTAATATGGATATTTCTTCATGCGAAATCGAACCATCACTCGACATCATGTACAGCAATGCGGCAACCACGACCATATCAGGCGTCAAGGACATTGCTGTACCCTGTGCAGTTGATGCGTTATTGACAGACGATGAAGCCATGATGAAAGTACTTGCAAACCTTGAAAATATCTAAATGAGTTGCCTGTTCTTCACTTTAAGATGTGTTTTTTGACGCGTTTTTAGCGATCCCAACCCCACTGATTTTTAATGAATATATATTGATGTCATTCACTTTCACCCATGAAAAATCTATAAAGCCCACGATTCCTCACGGTATTTTTATTTGGATCAATTTCTGTCTTTCTCACGAATAATCATGAATACTCTCAAATACTCACAAAGTGATTGATTGACTGATGAATCGCATGCAGTTCGATGAATTTTTTATTGTTGAATGCCATTTTTTCGATACAAGCCCTGACGGTAGGCCCGATATTTGCTTATATTTCACACAAAAACACATGGTTTCAAGGGGCTCGATGCTATAAAATAAAAAAAAGTAATAGAAGTAAATTGATAGATATCCAATTAAATTGAAAAAAATTATTCGAGCATTTGGTTTATTTGTCTGCTTTCACCTGTTTTGCTGGGTGAATGTCGTACAAGCACAGGTACAGTTTGAGCAGTCGTTTTACTACGATGAAACAACGAAATTGACCATCGATGATGTGAATGGCATCGATTTTCAGCCTTTTTCAGATGACTTGCGGCAAGGTATCTTTAAAGGCTCGACCTGGATCAAGGTTGTAATTTCCAAATCAAAAGATTTTGATCGCATCTCTAGCGAATACAACGTTTTCCCACTGGTTATCGGGCTTGGTAATTTTAATTTAGATCACATTGAGATGTATGAGCCGGTGAACGGGATTTGGACAAAGCAAGTCGTTGACCACATTAATCTTCAAAGACCTCGCATTTGCAATGATGACCTTCACTGCTTTAATCTCAAAACGCATTTGATCAATCCCCAAGTTGAAACTTTGTATTTGAAAATAGATACACAAAGTTTTAGAACACTTCACGTGGAAGTTCGACCCCAAAATCTTTTGGCGTCGAGTTCAATCGTTAGAGTTTTTAGAATTTCGACTACATTGGCATTTGGGTTCTGTCTTTTTTTGTTGGCTTTTATTTTTTATGCTATTGAGCGTAGTCAATTCTTATTGGCGTTTGCACTGTTTGAGCTCTCAATCATTTCATATTTGTATGTGTCGAGTGGCATCAATTACAATTTATTTGATTTCCATATTCATATTTTCACCTTCGCGCTACCTCTTACGCTCTTTAATCTTCGACTCGTTTTGTTTATCTGGCTTTGCTACCTCACCATTGTCGATTATTCGCCGTCAAGGCAGTATGTCTTACTCTGTAAGGTATGTTTCCTTTTGGCCTTTGTTGCTTTGCTTTTGCCTGCCGCTGACCTTCGGTCATGGTCCTTGGAGCTTAACTTGTGCACTCAAGCGCTTGTGGTGATTCTCAATATCTATGGCGTATTTCATTGCAAAAAAATACCATTGAATATCAAATATATTTTATTGACTGGTTATAGTGTTTATTTGTTCTTGTTTTTCTTTGGTTTGATCTATTCGGTTGGTTGGTTTGAATTTGGTTTGCATCAGTACATCGGTTTCAGAAATTATTATGATTTTAGGTTGAATGGGATGCCCATTGGCATCGTTGTATTTTCCATTGTTGTTATTCAAATATTGACATCCAAGAAAAATGCCTATCAAGCATTGGCTGACGCGAAAATCAATGAAGCCAAAGTGTTTTATTTGAATGAAAAACTCGCAGAGAGAGAAGATATGGCGGAGGTTTTATCTCACGAAGTTAAAAATCCGCTTTCAACGATTCGTTTTGCTTCTAACTCAATACAAAATAGCGCTACTGTTGGATCTGACCTTCACGCCCGAGCGATAGTGATTAATCGATCGGCCTCTCGAATTGATGATTTGATCAACCAAGTCTACTTATCCAATCAACTAGATAAGAAAATATTTCAAAAAGAAGTTTCCGATATCAACCTGTCTGATTTCTTTGTTGAACTGGTCGGTGAGTTCAATGCTATGCATCGATTTAACCTTGAAATTCCTATTGATTTATCCATCAAATCAAATGAGTTTCTATTGAATACTATTTTTACAAACTTAATCGGTAACGCAATTAAATATGCTTCCCCCAACTCCATAATTGATGTGAGTGTTTTCCTGAAAGATCAAATTATTGACGACTCATCAATGCCAACCAGATCAGGCGTGGCATTGGTTGATCAAAAAGTTATCTTTTTGATATCTAATGAAGTTGAGTCTTTGAGTCTGCCTGATCCAGAAAAAGTCTTTCAACGATATTACAGGCATGATAATTTTTTAACAAAACCCGGAATGGGTATTGGTTTGAATATCGTCAAGTCCGCAACTGATTTGTTGAACGGTACTATTTCTTATTCTGTTTCGAATTCTATTGTGTCCTTCAATGTTGAGATTCCAAAGTTATGATGCCTGTTATCAATCCTTCAGATTTGTTGCCAAAATTTAATGTTGTCTTGGTGGAAGATGATCATTTCTTAAGGGATGAAATTACTTCATACCTTTCAGCCAACAATTTTTCTGTGCATGCGGTGGCAAGTGCACAGTCCCTCACTGATTGGGTGACGCCTGAGCCCATTGATCTGTATGTCATCGATCTCAATTTACCCGGTGAAGGTGGCTTGAGTTTGTCAAAACGCATTAGAGCCAACTCACCTGCTGTGGGCATTGTGATCATCACTGCCAAACTTGGATTGAGTGATAAATTGGCCAGTTACTCTCATGGTGGAGCTGATTTTTATCTCAATAAGCCCATTTCTCCTGACGAGTTGGTTTTGGTCTTGCAAAATCTGGGTCGCAGAATCAGAAATACCAGCGCTAAATCTGATTGGACTTTAAGCCTTCAAGACCGCACCTTGATCGGGCCTGGTGACAAGCAAAGTGTGCATTTGACCAATCGTGAAAAAATTCTCATCATGGCTTTAATACAGGCCAAAGACTTTTCGCTTGAATCTGGCTATTTGTGTGACTTGTTCACCTCGAGCGATTCGGATGACTACATGTCAAAACATGCGTTAGAAGAATTGATCGCAAGGCTCAAAAGGAAATTTAAAAGTGTTCAAGTGGGTGAAGAAAAGCCACTCATCAAGTCAGTATGGGGTTTTGGCTATCAATTGTGTTTAAATATTCAAATTATTCACTAGATTGATGTGTGTTTAATCATCATCATCGTGGTGGTGGCTTCTGACCACGGGCTTGGATCCACAGGGAGGTCTTGCTGGCGAAAGATCAAGCGTTGCTGGTGCAGCCTCGTATGAAAGCGGCGGGGAGTTTTTTTTTCATGCTGTACTTTTTTTCATTTGACGAGGCTCAATTTCAGATCGATCAACGGCTTAAAAGTCCAGCCAATTGCAGTGCCTCCTTGATGCGAGCAATCTCGGCATCGCTGATTTTGTAGAGTGGTGGTCGCACCACTGCACGCGGCAGTTTACCCAAGAGCACCAACGCTTCTTTCATTCTGTTGTGCATGTCAACAAAGGGGTCAGAGTAAAACACCTCGGCAGTGAAATGGATGCGGTGGTGCAGCTGTTGCGCCAGTGCCAGGTCTTTGTTTTGTACCGCTTGGAATAATTCGGATTGCAGTTGAGCAATGACCGAGCCGCTGCCTGAGAGGAGTCCGTTGCAGCCCAAGACCAAACTGGCAAAAAGCCAAGCGCTGTGGGTGCTGAGCACATTGACCGCTGGGTTCAAGGTTTGCAGGGCCTGAATTTGTCGGTAGGCCAATTGAGGGTTACCGCACCAGTCCTTGATGGCGGCGATGGTGGGGACGGCTTCAACCATTTTCAAGAGTGTACTCAAGGGGTAACCTTGTCCACCGGCCAGACCGTATTGAAACGCAATGATGGGCAAGTCGCTCACCTCGGCAATGCGCTTGAAGTGCTCAATGGCCATCTCGGGGCGTTGCCCAAAGGTGTGAATGCCTGGCGGAAAGACAAGCAAGGCACTGGCGCCTCCCTCGTGGGCCATTTTGGCCAAACGTTGGGCCTCGAGACTGCCATCGCAATAGATGCCGTTGACAATGGGGGTGGTTTGTCCGACCTCGTCCATGGTGATGGCCAGCAATTGCTTTTGTTCTTCAAAGGTGCAAGAGCCCACCTCGGTGGAGTGGCAGTTGATGGTCAAGGCCGTGATGCCAGGCACGCCAGAGAGCTCTTTGATGTGATGGCGAAAACTCACCTCATCAATGGAGAGATCGTCAAAAAAAGGCAATAAAACGGCAGGAATCACGCCGTGGGGTTTATAGGAGTGTTGAGTCATGGTGCAAGGCTGTATAAACGAAGGGGGCAAAGGGGGTGAGGCACCCTTGGCGCAGTGTAGGTTGGCCAAAGCTTGATTATATGAAACAAGATCTCGCTTTGATCGAGTCGCTGGTGCCTATCAGGCGCTTAAATTGAATTGAATGCCATTCAATGAGACTCTAGGGAAGATATGTAGATCTAAAGTGCAAAGTTCCTTGCAAAATACCCTATATTGCTTGGAGACACTGTCGATGTTTAAATTTTTTGCACCCGTTTTATCCTTGTGGCTTTCGCTCATGGTCTTGCTGGCGACGTCTGGCGCCCAGGCTCAAGGGACCTACCCATCCAAGCCCATTCGTTTCATCGTGGACAGTGTGCCTGGGGGTACCACCGATTTGATGACCCGATTGTGCGCTGACGTGCTCACCAAGCAGGGCATTGTGGTGACGGTTGAAACCAAAGCCGGCGCCACGGGAGGCTTGGCCGCGGACTATGTCATGAGCTCACCCCCGGATGGCTATACCATCCTGGGAGCCCCCAATGGCAATTTGCTGATCCAGCATTTTTTGGAGAAAGGTGCCAGTTTTAACCCCTCTCGTGACTTGTCCTCTATTTTCATCAGCTCTGAGAGTCAACACCTGTTGGTGGTGCCCAAAACCCTGGGTGTCAGTGATGTCGCGGGCTTGATTGCCTACGCCAGGGCCAATCCAGACAGTGTTTACTATGGCTCAGCCGGTCTTGGAACTCAGCCCCATATCTCCGTGAGTCAATTGGGCAAGATCGCCAATATCAAGTTCACCCACGTGCCTTACAAGGGTCTGGGGGGCGCCATGACTGATTTGTTGGCGGGTCGATTGCAACTGCTCTCCAGCAGCTTGGGTACCGTGAAGGGCTACCTTAAAAGCGGTCAATTGAAAGCCATTGCGGTGAGTGGTCCACACCGCCTGGGCGCTTTGACGGATGTGCCCACAGCGGCGGAAGCTGGTATCCCCGATTGGTCGATGAATGTGTGGTTTGGCCTCTTTGGCCCCAAAAACATGAACCCCCAAGCACAGAAGTTTCTCTCTGAGCGCTTACTTGGCGCCTTTCAAGACCCCAAATTGATCGCCAGAATTGAAGAACAAGGGGGTGGTGTGGTGAGCGATACGCCAGTCCAGATCACTGACAGGCTGGTCAAAGAATTCAAGGTCTATACCCAGCTCTTCAAAGAAGGCGTGATCACCTTGGAGTAAAAAGGACCACCAAAGTGACAAAGGTGCACAAATGGTTGTCTTGGTTCCTCAATGGGACTAAACTGGGCCTTGAGTTGATGTTCTCTTGAAATGAAATTCCATGAAAAAAATTGTTGGTGTGTCCCTATGCTTGATGTTTTTTGGCGAGAATGTCTGGGCGCAAAATTTGCCCAAGCTTGACGCTTTGCCCAACCCTGTTGGCGTAGCAACACCTGCGCCAGGCAAAACAGATGCTCCAAGCCCGAGCAAACCCAGTGTGGTTCAGTCCAACAACACGGCCAACGTGAATGGATTGATGATTTCAAACACTTCAATTTCACCAGTGATTGCACCAGTGACTCCACCAGCCACGTCCACATCCCTTTACAGTGGATTTTCTAAGGACGTGTTGTCGAGCCAACCCCACCAATCGAGCTACTTCCAAAACGCGCAGACCTGTACCCAAGTCGGAATCACCAGGACTTGTAACTGATATATGACGGGATCGATTTGGATCGATTTCTCGCGTCCCTTCAACTCCATTGCAGTCACTTGACTTTCGGGGTTCTATTGGGGTTCCACGATTGGGTCGTTGAATCCGCCGCCCTCCAAGGCCTCGTTATTAGGAGCTGAGTCCTGTGAGGTTGACGGAATAATCGCTCACCCCCACAAAATTTCCCCCTGAAACACCATGGATGATGCCGCTTGGAATGCTGAATTGATAGGGGCCTGAGGTTTGATAAAAGTTCGAGTGCAAGACAGTCAGTGTATTGCCCGATATCTGAATGTAGGGGTTGCTCGTGATGTCCAAAAGGCTTTGTTGACCGTTCGGTGCGGTGATGGTGATGTTGCCAGCACTTGGCGTGATGAACTGAGAGAAGGTGAAGATGACATCCGAGCTCGCTGAGCCCGATGTTTTATTGAGTGGCGATTGAGACAACAGCGAAATGTTGGGCGGTGTGGTGGAGGGTGGATTGACCAATCCACCGTTTTGCGCGACGATGCTGTTTGATGTCAACTGCAAGACCGCATTGGTGTAAATGGTATTGCCAAATTGAATCACTGGGGCGGTGAGCCTTTGCGTTGTCGCATCATAGGTGTCATAAGCGGTGGCGGGAAGTCCATTGGCAATGCTCACGACTGAGCTCACCGTCACAATCATGTTGGAGTAAGTAACGCCTCCCATCATCAGCTTGTTGATTGACAAATAGGTACCATCGAATTGATCAGGTGCAAGCACTGCTTTGTCGATGAGGTCGAGCGTGGCACTGGAGTTGCCCAGCGTAACCGTCATGGTTTTATTGCCCTGAAACGTCGGGTGAGTGAGTGTTGAGATGTTGAGATTGGTCACACCACCCGCGTCAATGACGACTGATCCAGTCAGTGAGCCCGATTTCAAATCGGTGGCGGCCACGCTGCCGGTGATGGAGTAGGGCACTGCGGTGCCCACAGGCACGTTGACGCTGGAGACGATGAAATTGGCATTGTTGCCTTCTATTACGCTGGCACTGGTGGCACTGATGTTGAGTGCTTGGTTGGTATCGATCAAGGTCTCAGAGGCAGTTTGATCGTTGATGGTCAGGGTCAAGGTTTTGTTGCCCTGAAAACCAGTGTGGTTCAACGTTGGAATGCTGATCGTGGCTTTGCCCGAGGGATCGATGTTGACCGAACCTGTCAGATTGGCGCTGCCCAAGTCGCTGGCCGCGCTCACGCCCGAAAGAGTGTAGAAAACTTGGGTTGCATTGGGTAAATTGGTGGTGCTCAAAGAAAAGCTTGCCGCACTTCCAAAATTCACCGAACTGGCGTTTGCCTTTAACGTGTAGGTGGGCTTGGCCGCCATGTCGATCAAGGTTTCACTCGCACTCACGCCGTTCACACTCACCGTCATCGTTTTATTGCCCTGATAGCTTGAGCTCGGGGTGGTCGGTATTGAGATATTGGCAACGCCAGGACTTGCGATCATGACGCTACCACTCAATTGACCACTCACGACATTGGCCGCGCTCACACCACTGATGGTGTAGTTGACTGAACTGCCAAAGGGCACATTGATGGTATTGACGGTGAAGATGACGGTTTGACCCGCATTGACGCTGGAGGCTGTTGGGGTGATGCTGTAAATGGGCGGGGAGGGCGAGTTGTCGATCAATGTGACGCTAGCGCTTTGACCGTCAACGTTGACGCTCATGGTTTTATTGCCAAGACTGTACGCGTGAACGGTGGTGGGAATGGAGATGGTGGCTTGGCCATTGTTGAAGACCACCGAATTAGAGATCGAGGTATAGTCACCAGGGCCCACGCTGCCAGAAATCGAAAATTGCGCGATGGTACCGTTAGGGATAGAGCTAGAGGTGAGTGTAAAGACAGCATTGTTGCCCTCCACCAACGAGGTCGATTTTGCGCTCAGACCAAAACTCATGCCCTTGAGCGTCGCATTGTCGATGAGTGTGGTGCTCACACTCGCCGTGCTACTGCTGTTGTTGGGGCCACTGCCAGTGATCGTCACCCCTAGTGTCTTATTGCCCAAGTTGCTCATGTGCGTGAGGGTCGGGATGGTGAGGGTGGCCAAGCCGTTGGCGTCGACAGTGACGGTGCCTGAGAGTTGTCCTGACGCGATGTCTGAGGCAGACACACCGCTCAAGGTGTATGGCAAGATGGCGCCAGCACTCAGGCCCGAGGTGACCAAATTCAACACGACGCTTTGTCCCTCAATGTATTGACTGGCCGAAGCGGTGAGGCTCAAGTTCACTGGCGGGGTTTTGGAGAACGAGACGATCGTGCCTCCACTGCCATCACTGGCAATGATTGGGTATCCCCCCAGGAGAGAGCCTGCAAGGTTGAAGGTGAGGGTTTTACCGCTCGCATTGACGACACTCAACACGCCTGCGCTATAGCTCACTGAAGTTGCAATGAAACCGGCCAAATCAAGTTGGTCGCCAAATACAAAAGAAGAGATGCTGCCTGTGTAGAGGCCTGGGTTGTCAAGCTTCAAGGTTGCATTGGTCCCCAGCATTTGAACGGGGATGTTGAAATTCGATGACGTGGTGTTATTGAGCTCCAGTGTGGAGCCTGTATTCACGGTGCTGTTTGTGCTCGTGGTGATCAACGACAAGGCGCCATTGATTTGGAGCACTGGATTGGTCGATGTGGAGCCTTGGGCGCTGGCATTAAACGCATTGGCGCCGGTGAAGTTGGCATTGACGATGCCGTAGCCCTGGATATAGCCGTAGTTGCCCGTGATGGTCCCAGCGTTAATGCTGCCACCCGATAAATTGATCGTTCGGTAGGCAACGATGGCGCTTGAAACATTCAAGTTGCCCGCTAAATCGAGGTCCGAGTTGGCGCTATAAAGATAGGTTGCATTGAGCAGCGAGTTGGTTTGAATACTCAACGGTGTATTGGAGAGCGTCAATGTGTAGGCCGATGCAGAACCCGACACCAGCACTGTGCTGCTGTTGACGATATTGACGTTGGTGGACAAATTGGGCAGCATGCCCGATGTCCAGTTGGAGGCTGTGTTCCACGCGCCACCCGCAGCAAGAGGCCACGTGACACTGGGAATGCTCGGTTGTGTGAGTGTTTGATTGGCAGTGAACTTACCAACTTGAATGCTGAAGTTTTGGCTGCCCAAATTGCCAAAGGGCACGACTGAAGGGATCGAGATGATGGTCTGAGAAGTGCTTGACACTTGCACAATGCCGGTGCTCGGGCCATTGTTGAGGATGGCTGGGTCCAAGCCAAACAAGGTGTAGTTCAGCGTCGTACCACTCAAAATGTTGCTGGTGCTTAAAAGGAAGGTGGCGTTGCTGCCTTCAGCAACTGAGCTTTGGCTGGCCATCAACCCGGTGATGCTGGGTTCGTTGAAGGTTACGTTTTGCGTGGTGATGCTGTAGCCGCTGCTGGTGCACAGTTCCACTTGAAAAGTCATTTGGGTTTTGCTGGCATTGAGCCCCAAGGTGCCATATTGCCCATTTTGCACACTCACTTGCGTGTTCAAGTTGATGGTGGCAACGCCATTGACCAAATTGACCGGATAAACAATCGACCCGTCGGATTGCAACACGCCATTGGGCAGTACAAAATAATTGGCCGAGATGCCCGAGATCCGAACGATGGCCGCTCCGGTGAGAAAGTTTGAAGCCACTTTGATCGGAATGGTTTCTCCATGCAGGAAGCTCGATTTGCTCACACTCACCGTGTTGCTGACATTGGCGGGCAAGGCATTGATGGTCTCGGTCGCCGTCATGCCCATAACACCGATGCTCAAAGATTGGGGCGTGGACTGCACCACGCCGTCGTACCCCACAGGGATTTGAATGAGCGCGGTGCCGTCGCTGCCAATCATCACCTTGCTGGAGGCTTGGCTACCATAGAGCAAGTTCATGTTGGTGCTGCTGAGCGTGTAGTACACCCAAGTGCCTGCCAGAGTCGTGCTCGTCGTGATTTTGAAGCTGGCAATGCTCGCCTCAGATACGTTGGGCGTCAATGCGGTGAGAGAAAAGTTGTTGCTGGGCACGTAGCTCAGGTTGGTGGGGGTAGGGGTCGACGTGATCTGAAAAACCGTTCCGTTTTGGTTGGATCCACCACTGCTGGTCACCCCGTACAAGACTCCCCCAATGATCGCCAACTGATTGGGACTGCCTCCGTTGCTGCCAGAGAAATTGTTCAGCGTCGTGAAAGTTTGATAATTGGGTCCACTCAACTCAAAGATGGAGCCGCCATTCAGATTGGAGAGCTCGCCATATAAATTCCCTGCCGTGTCTATCACCAAGTTGCTCGACGGATTTTCTAGATTGGAGGTGGGGAAGTTGTACAAAACACTGAAATTTTGGAAATTGGCGCCGTTGAGTTCGAAAATGGTGCCAGAACCTTTGCTTCCTCCCGCGATGGTGACGCCAAACAAATTTCCATTGGCATCCTCGATGAGGGATGTCGGGTAGTTGCCGGTTTGCGCTGAAAAATTGACCAAGGTCGTGAGTGTGGTGTTATCGCTCCCACTCAATTGAAACACGGTGCCCAAGTTGTTGCTGCCCCCATCCGTGGTCAGGCCAAAAATCCTGCCACTGGGGTCAATCATCAAATAGTTGGGCTGATAGCCGTTCGTTCCGTTGAAGTTGACCAAGGTCTTGTAGGTCTGAAAATTGGGTCCGCTCAGCTCAAAGATGGTTCCCTTGTTGAAACTGCCGCCTTGCATGGTTGCACCAATGAGGCTGCCTGATGCAGACATGACCAAATTGCTGAGGGGCAATGCAGCGTTGCCTGTGTTGAAGCTATAAAGGGTGGTGAGTGTTTGGTGATTGGCGCCCGAGAGCTCAAACACGGTTCCGACGCTGGACTTGCCACTGCCACCGAGTTGTGTGGTGCCAAAAATATTGCCCGAGGAGTCTTCAATCAGGCCGCTGAAGGGGTATGCCCCATTGCTGCCATTGAATGACAAGATATTGGTGATGGTTTGGTAGTTGTTTCCCGAGAGTTGAAATATTGAGCCTTGGTTGCTGGCACCCCCGAGGCTTGCGATGCCCAGCAAATTCCCCGCAGCGTCTGCGATCAAGTTGCCATTGGGGTTCATGCCTACACTGGACTTGAAGTTGGCCATGGTGGCGAGCATGTTGGCCGAGATGGTGTTGTTGCCCAAATTGAGCGTGACGCCCACGCTCCAGGTCCCGTTGTTGGACACTGTGGTGGTGGCCACTTGGGTATTGCCATTCCAAATGCCGATACTGGCCCCAGGTGTACCTGTGCCTGCCAGGGTTTGATTGGCTGAGCCTACTGTGCCAGACGCCGTGGTGATGATGATGCTGTTGCTGGCCATTGAGTGGGTAGGTTGCGGGTCAAATGAATGTCAATCAACTTGAAATCGGCGCATGGCGCCAACAACTTGAATTGAAGGCCATCGGCACCCTTGTAGAAAACACGCGAAGTGCGATCATACAAGTTTCATTTTTTGATGGCTATCTATTTGAGCCTGGATTCTTACGGTTTTGTAATGAATGATGGGGGTAACACCGGCATTCCAGCTCACAAAGGAATCCTGTCAGAATCAATGGACGGTGGGCAAATGCCAGAAACAGCTCTCAAAGGACCGTGATCCAGCACCACGAGCGTTGGATTGGATTTTTTGGCAACCAGCGCCGCCGCTGACTACTTGAGGTAGATGGCCAGGCCCCAAATACCCGTAATGGCCATCCATATTTTCAAACTGTGTTGACTCAAAATTTTCACGGCTTTGTCTTCCCAGGTCATCTTGGTGTTCGGGGCATTGGTGTTGCCCACCCAAGAACGCTCGGGCTTGGTTCCTGAACTTTGTCCCCAAACATTGGGATTGGAGTTGATAAATCCATAGGGATTGGGGCTTTGTGGAGGTGTGAGCGCCATGTCTAACTGGGATTCTTTCATGTGCTTTTGTAAACGCGTTAACTCCAACTCCAAGCCAATGGCTCGTTGAACCAACAAGTAATGGGCATCCGGCGTGAGGTCCATTTGCTCTCGAATGAGCTTATTGGCCAAGGGGTCTTTGAAGCGCATCGGAGTCTGATTGAGTTGTCGTAAAAAACCCATCAGTAAAGTGCATTCATTCTCGGTCATGTTGAATCCTTGTGTCTATTGATGCGTGATGATCGGGGATCGGGGATCGGGGATCATGGGTTGAGATCAACACGGTCAAATGCTGAAATGACTGACCCAACTGCTCACTTGTTCATTGCAATGGATGTGGGTCAATAGGGTGCAATGGAAACGGATTGACATTATCAATCCCAATATCCTTCTTAACGACGCCCCCAGCACAATTCAAGGGAATACCCTTTGGTGGTTTTTACTATCGAAAAATATTGATAAACTCAGTAAATTAGGTACGCAATGGCTATCTCGCTGTTGCCCATTTTTTTGAAAGCTGTCAAATATGAATTCGGAAGCAGTCGAATCACATGGTTTTGACGGACAGATTTCATTGCCCTCTCTTGACTTGACATTGATGTCTGTCTTTTCAAGGAATTCAGGCAGCGCATCCAACGACTCCCATCCCAAGAAATTAAAATATCTCTCCTCTGAATGTGAGTCTTCAATCCAATCCGTGATTGATTCTCAAATCATTCCAAGGCTTTTGAGCTCTCAGAGTCTTCATCTGAGACAGACTCATTCAACCCAAGAGACACACCTCTTGCCCACGCGTTCTGAGTTGGATACATTCTCTGCATTGACCATTGACGAAGGCCCATTGTTGGCCCAGGCTTTTGTGGAGCAAATGCTGGCAAAGGGGATGAGCCGAGAAACCGTTTTCTTGGAATTGATCACCCCGGCAGCGAGGTATTTGGGTCAGCTGTGGGAGGAGGAGAAAATTGACTTTTTGGAGGTCACCCATGGTCTGATCAGGCTGCAGTCCATCACGCATCTCATTGGCTACGCCAATCAGCACGGCCCCTTGGCCAGTGGTGAGGTGAAGCGGGTGATGATCGCATCTGCCCCTGGTTCCGAGCATTTGCTGGGAGCGAGCATCGTCTCAGAGTTTTTTCGCAAAGCCGCTTGGCAAGTGGTCTTGGAGGTCTCTCCCTCGTCCAAGGAGCTCGTGCAAGCGGTCCAACGGGAGTGGTTCGATGCCATCGGCTTGTCGGTCAGTGTTGAAGTCCAATTGAAAGGCCTGGGCGCCTTGATTGAACAAATTAAAAAATCATCCCTCAACCCGCGCTCAGTTATTTTGCTGGGGGGCCCCATCTTCACCGTGATGGACCTCAAGGCGAGTGACTTTGGCGTGGATGGCATCAGTGTTGACGCCATTGAAGCCGTGGCCTTGGCCGCATCATTGCAACCCAAAGATTGAGCACAATGGGTCACGGTCAGGCCCTTGTGGATGGCGTCGATGGACGCTTCCAGGCTCCCAGAGGACCACGCGCTGCCATTCGCCAGGCCCGATGAAATCATCCGAGCCGCTTGGCCAAAAAGCGAAAACAGGGCTCTCGCCGCTCAATACAGGCCTCTTGGGCTGTGCCTTGACCTTTTCGTGAGGACAGGCTCATGGCCCATCGACTGGCTTTAGAATCCTCACCTTGGGCGCAATTCGTATCAACTGTTGTTGATCACACTCGATTTTGCCAGATGCACATTAGGTGAAAGTTTTCATGAATTTTGATATCCCCCATGAACTGCAAATGATTCAACACACGGTTGAGTCCTATGTCAAAAAAGAGTTGCGTCCTCTTGAAAAGCAAATTGAAGAGGATGACCACATCGCCAAAGAGTTGGACCTCGCGCTGAGAAAAAAAGCGGTGGCTGTGGGGCTTTATGGGCACAACTTGCCAGAAAACCTTGGAGGCGGTGGCGTGAGCACCCTGGGGCAAGCCTTGATTGGTGAGGAGCTCGGACGCACCACCATGGCACTGGCTTCAACCGTGGGGTATTTGCCGGGAAGCTTGCGCTTCACAAATGAGTCCCAACGCCCGTGGTTTTTAGATCCCATTCTCCAGGCTGAAAAGATCGTGGCCTATGCCGTCACTGAGCCCGATGCGGGGTCAGATTTTGGCCGGGTCACGACGAGTGCCAAACGTGAAAATGGCCGTTGGCGCTTGAACGGAACCAAGCAATACATCTCCAATGCGGAGTCCGCTGACTTCATCTTGGTGGTGGCGGTGACCGACCCCACTGCACCGCTTCGATCGCGATTCACCATGTTCATTGTGGACACGACAAGCCCGGGCTACTCTTACGTGCGAACATTCAAAAAAATGGGTTGGCGAGGTCACCCATTGGGTGTGTTTGTGCTGGAGGACTGCTGGCTCGATGACCACCACGTGCTCGGTGAGGTTGGCGGTGGGTTTGCCGCGGTCATGTCCACCATCAATGCCACACGTGTGCACTTGAGTGGTCGCTACATAGGGATGGCCAACGTGTTGATGGAGATGGCGCTGGATTATGCGGCGCAGCGGGTCACCTCAGGCGTGCCGCTCAGTCAGCACCAATCCTTGCAGTTCATGTTGGCTGACAGTGATGTGGAGAAAAATGCCGCTCGCCTCCTCATGTTCATGGCCGCCCAAGAGGCCGACGCAGGAAACCCCCACGCCCGCATTTCTGCAGCCCAATGCAAACTCTACGGCAGCGAGATGGTGGGTCGAGTGGCAGACCGCGTGGTGCAAATTTTTGGGGGTGCAGGCTTTGTGAGCGATTTGCCCATTGAGCGCATGTACCGCGATGCGCGTGCCTTCAGAATAGGCGAGGGCACTTCGGAGATCTTGAGGATACAAATTGCCCGCAATTTACTGGGTTAAAGTCTGAGCCGTGATGCACGCCTATTCAATCTCCCTCTCGAACGCAAAGGACTTGCAATGACGAACGAACTCGAGCACAACGCGCAACGCGTGGGTTTTGCGATGCACGGTCACGTGGGGGTGTTGACCATGCAACACCACGAACAGCACAATGCACTCGGGCCCTTGCAGGTGAAAGCCTTCTTGGCCGCTCACGCTCAAAGTCGCACTCAAAAAGCGCGTGCATTGGTGATCACCTCAAGCGACAAGCATTTCTGTGCTGGAGCCGACATCAATGAATTTTTAAAGGGGCAATTGCTCAACCCACAGGCTCCCGTCGCAGAGTATGCACCGATGGTGCTTTTTCAAACGCTGATCGACGATTCCCGCCCCATCATCGCCGCGGTCAATGGCGCGGCCTTGGGCGGGGGCGTTGAAGTGGTGATGTGTTCGGATTTGGTGCTGGCGACTCCTGCGGCCAAATTTGGCATGCCCGAGATCAGCTTGGGGATTTTGCCAAGAACTGCGACAGTGCGTTTGTCTGAAATCATCGGCAGACGCCGAGCTCTGGAGATGATACTGACTCGCAGACGCATCGATGCCAACGAGGCTTTGTCGTGGGGTCTGATCAACCGGGTGTGTGAGCCAGAGCACTTGCTCGCCGAGTCCATTGCGCTGGCCAATGACATCATCAGCGCACCCCCCACCATCATCGGGGCAGTCAAGCGCAATTTGGGTCGTGTGGACCCCAACGACTGGCAAGCCATTCACCACTTGCTAGGCGAGATGGACCCCAAGGAGTGGCGCGAGGGCTTGACGGCTTTCAAAGAAAAGCGCGCCGTGGATTTTGATCAGTTTTGGCAAGCAAAAGACTGACCGTGTGGGCTGATCGTGGAACTCAGTCGAGCTGCAACTTGATATCCTTGGAAACTCTGGCCCACTTGAGGGTCTCGCTCTCAATGCGCTCGCTGAATTGTGCTGGGCTTCCCGTGGCAGGCAAGAGGCCTTGAGACCTTAATTTTTTAATGATCTCCGGGTCTTTGAACACTTCCTTGATTTCGGTGTTGAGTCGCTCAATGACCTCGCTGGGTGTTCCAGTCGGTGCCATCAAACCATTCCAATCCAAGACCTCAAATCCACTCACCGACTCTGCAACGGCGGGTGTTTCAGGAAAATCACTGACGCGGGTCAAACTCGATAGACCCAAAGCTCTCAACTTGTTGCCCTTGACCAGCGGCCAAGCCGGCGGTTGGCCTCCAAAGGTGAAGGTCACGTCCCCTGCGATCACCGACGTCAATGCGGCAGGCGCTGCTTTATAGGGGATGTGGGTGATGTTGATGCCAGCCATGGCGCCAAATAAAACGCCCGCCATGTGGGATGCCGTGCCGTTACCAGCAGAAGAAAAAGTGATTTTTTCTGGGTTCTTTTTTGCATACGCAATCACATCGCTCACGGTTTTGAAGGGGGACTCGGCAGAGACCACCATCAAAAGCGGTGTCGTCACCGACATCGAAATGGGCGCAAAGTCTTTTTTGCTGTCATAGGGAAGATTGGTATAGATGTTGGGGTTGATGGTCAGTGTGCCCACATGCCCAACCACCAAGGTGTAACCATCGGCTGGCGCCTTGGCGGCAGCTCCCAAGCCAATGGCTCCACCTGCGCCGACACGGTTGTCGATCACGATGGGTTGGCCCAAACGCTCTGACAATTTCGGCGTGATCACCCTTGCCACGGCGTCTGGCGAAGAGCCTGCCGCATGTGGAATGATGAGTTTGATGGGGTGGTTGGGATAGCCCTCGGACCAAGCGCCAAGGCTCAGCGTACTCAATGACAGGCCTACCAACAGGGGGAGCAACAAATTTTTAGACATGGTGAAGATTCAATTCGCAAACAAAGTTGGATTATCGTCATTGGAGAGTTCAATGGGGACAATAAAAGGCAGGCACTAGGGTTAACGCTAGGTGTCTTGTGTTGAGGGAGGTCTTCAGGCGGCGATGCTTCGACGCCTTGCTCTAGGCATCAATCCCCTATACTTGCGACTCAAGAAAATTGAATTTTTTGAAAGTTCGAGAACCACATGACGCAAGCACAAACCTCAGTTCAAAAGATACTGGCCCATGCCAGTGGCCTGCAGTCGACCCAGGTGGGTGAGATCGTCTACCCCACACCCCAATGGGTCATCCTTCATGATGGGTATGTCGAAATTGCTCACAAAGAACTCAGTGAAATGGGCTATGCAAGGGTGGCACATCCCGAGCGTGTCATGTTTGTGACCGACCATGAAGTGGCCTATTCCACCCAACGGGCTTTGCTTCGGGGTCAGACCATCCGCAAAGTGGCCAAAGATTGGCAAGTGGGCGAGTTTTTTGATGCGGGCAGAGCCGGGCATGGACACCTGCATCCCATGGAGATGGGGTTGATCAAGCCCGGCATGTTCGTGTTTGCGTATGACATGCATGCCACCAACTTTGGTGCCGTGGGGGCCTTGGCCATTCCCGTGAGCTCTGAGATCACCAGTGTGTTGGCCACTGGCAGCGTTTGGGTCAAAGTGCCCTCAACCATCCGAGTGAATTTGAGCGGCCAATGGCGCGAGGGCTCACACCCAAGAGACTTGGGTTTTTTGTTGGCCCAGGGCCTCTCGAAAAGCACCTGGGGGGTTGCAGGAGACTACCGGCTCATTGAGTTTGTGGGAGATGCGCTCAGTAGCATGCCCTTGTCAAGCAAGGTGGCCTTGTGCAATTCCATCACGGAAATTGGTGTGGCCTCGGTGCTTTTCCCTCAGCACCTCGATGCCTCCTATGATTGTCTGAGTGATGAGGGGGCTGAATTTGAGGCTCTTTTGGACTTTGATTTGTCTCTCATTGAGCCCCAACTTGCACTCCCAGGCGGTCCCGATCTGGCTTGTCCTGTCAGTCAAGCATTGGGGACCCCAGTGCAGCACGCCTTCATTGGTGCTTGTGGCTCGGGCATGTATGAAGACTTTGTGGATGCTGCGGCACTCTTGAAGGGACACCACGTCAGTGCCGATGTCAGGATGTTCGTGGTGCCGGGCACCGTCCAGACTCAAAAACGGCTGGCCAATGATGGCATATTGCAGCAATTCATGGATGCAGGGGCCATGGTGTTGCCCCCAGGTTGCGGGCCTTGTGCAGGGGGCATGATGGCCCCTCTTGGCTCGGGGGAGACGTCCATCTCAACCGCCGCCACCAATCACACGGGTCGTTTTGGTCCCAAGGACAGCCTGGCCTATTTGGGCAGTCCACTCACCGTGGTGGCGTCAGCCATTCGCGGTGAGATTACCGATCCACGATCGCTGGAGGTGGTCCATGCATAAAGAAGCCCTGATTCGCCGAGGACGCTGCCATGTGTTGGGGGACGATATCCCGCTTGATGAGGGCATCATGCCGTTTAGTTTTGCGATCAATCGCATCACCGATCCAGCACAATTGATACCCCACTTGTTTTGTGGGGTGGATTCAAGCCTTGCGGCCAAGATCAAGCCAGGGGATTTCGTTTTGGCAGGGAAAAATTTCGCCAGCGGCAAAGCGCACATGCAAGGCTTCATCGCCATGGCCAGTCTGGGTTTGAGTGTCCTGTGTGAGTCCATGCCTTACAAAGCCCATCGCGGTGCCATCGCCAAGGGGGTTGCCATCTTGACGGGATTCACGGACCTGAGGTCATTTGCTCAGGACCATGATGACATTGAAGTGAATTTTATGGACGGCACGATTCAGAACCATACCCAAGGGACCCAAACTTTGGCGCCCGCATTGTCACCCATTTTGTCGCAACTCGTGAGAGTGGGTGGTTTGCAAAGCGCATTGAAACTTCACCTCGAATTACACCCCGAGATGAAACTGCCTTACTCGGGCTCGCCAGCGTGAGCTCGCCAGTGAACAGTTCAATGGCCGGCTGCGCATTTGAGCCTTTGATGATCACGGTCGCACCCACGGGTGCCCGAGTCAATGCAACACAATACCCCAATACACCCATCAACCCAAAATCCATTGCCGCTGAAGTGATCGAGTGTGCAAAACGTGGGGCCTGCATTGCTCACTTGCATGCGAGAGATGAGCAGGGGCGAGCGACTCAATCGATTGACATCTTTCGCGACATTGTCGATCGCATTCGCGACAAGAGTGACATCATCATTCAATTGTCTTTGGGCACCAAAGGCCTGAGCGTAGAGCAAGCCGTTGAACCCATCACCTTGGATGTGGAAATGGGCTCATTGCCACTCGGTGCATTTGAGATCAATGACACCGAATTGCAAGACAAGATTGTTGGCATGGCGGCTTTGATGGGTCAGCACGCCATCAAGCCCGAGATGGCCATTTACGGCAATGCCATGATGGAGGGTGCTTTGCGCATCATCTCTCACGGCGCAGTCCAAGCGCCACATTGTTTTGGGCTCATTGTGGGAGATCCTCCAAGCCTGAGAGTCGGTGTGGAGAAGCTGCTGGCACTGTCTGCCTTGGTACCTGTGAACTCCCATTGGTGGGTGGCCAAGGGTGGAGTCCACCAACTTGCCCTCAAAACTTTGGCCATGGAACTCGGTGGCCATGTGAGGGTGGGCTTTGAAGACTCGCCGCTTGACTTCAGGGGCACAGGCCCTGCGCAGAGCAATGCGTCTTTGGTGGATCAGATGGCACAACTGGCGCTCAGGATGGGCAAAACGATTGCGACGCCTGAGCAGGCGCGTCAAGCCTTGAAGCTTAAAACCCCCAAACGTTGATTGGCCATGAGGTCAGCGCTGGCTAAAAAATGGACTTGAACGTTCAACGGCACAGTCGCATCAAGTCTCTGATGGAGTCAAGGCTTGAGAGGTTTTCAAGTGACTTGGCCATGTGAGCGGCGGATGTCTGAAGACCAGAGCAGTTGGCCAACTGAATGAATTTGTTCATCTTTTGGGTCTCATTCAAAGGATTACCACTTGTGCCCAATGGGTCGTTGGTTTGCGCTTGGTGAACCTCACCACTGTTGAGATGAACGCTCACCTTGCAAGCAAATTGTTTGGGATACACCTTGTCTGCATCGGGATCGGCCAAGACCTCTACTTTTTGAGCCAATGCGAGGCGAGCGGGGTCCTTTAAACGGGCCGTGTCGAATTCTGCTGGATTGCAGGGGTCTGCTGTGAGGCTGACTGCCACACAATATGGGATACTGTATTGCGCCTCCATGGTGTCACTCACCAGTGGATTGCTGTTGTTTTGTTTGGCAAAACTGCTCGTGGCCACAACGACTTTCGCAATTTGGGCAACGTCAAAGTTCAATCGAGCACGCATCTCGGTGAGGAGTTGCGCCACGCCTTGAATCCAACCGCAGACCGGATACACCTTGACCCAGACATCCTGCAAGGCCCATTGATGCCCCAGTTTGTGATCGAGAAGCTCAGGCCTCGCGTGCTGCGCACTGTAAACATCCAAGAGTCCAAAGTGTCCATCCAGCGCAGTGCTGGGCGCCGTGAAGCCACGCTTGGCCAGCATGCTCATCCTCACGGCAGACTCGGCTGCATGACCCGCATGCATGCGTTTGACCATCCCGCCGCCTGAGCCGGCGGCGAAATTTTTAATACCACTTGAACATGAACAAGCCAGCCCAATGGCGCACAAGGTTTGCTCTAAATTCAGTTTCATCGTGACACTGGCTGCCATCGCCCCCGCCACTGGGCCCACCACGCTGGTCTTGTGAAAACCTTGCAAGGATGGCGCCATGCCCAGTGCCAAACTGATGCGAGCGGTCGCCTCATAACCCGCAATGATGCCCCTCAGCACATCTGTGCCTGAAGCGTTGACGGCTTCGGCGACGGCCAAGACGACTGGAACAATCACTGCTCCTGGGTGGATGACCGCTTCACTCAGGAGATCGTCAAGTTCAAAGCCATGGATCGCAGTTCCGTTGCACAAGGCCGCCAAACTGGCAGACACCGTTTGGCCATGACCCAAGACGGTGCAATCGCCTCGGCTTTGGTCGTGCAAGGCCTCTTCGCGCATGATCAAGCCCCAAGGCTGTTGTGCGCCAAATAGACCGCACCCCAAGGCGTCAATCAAGCAACCTTTGGCCAATTGCAAAAGTGGGAGATCATTGCAGGTCTGTAAATTGAGTAAAAACTCCACCATGGGTAAGGCGTGGCCTGGGGTGACCTTGGGCTTGGACTGAAGGGGTTGACTCATAGGGCTGATGGTTGGGGAGAAATCACAGGGATATCGATGAGGCCGTGAGGAGCTGGTTTTACAATCGCACGCTTGAGAAGGGGGATTTCACGGCTCATCGTTGTTGCCCGGTTGCAGTCCGGCTTTTTTGACCACAGGAGCCCATTTGTTGAGCTCGCTATTGACGAATTTGGCAAATTTTTCGGGCTCGCCACCGATAGGTTCGAAACCTGAATCGATCAGTTTTTGACGAAGCTCTGGGGAAGACAGGGTTTTATTAAAGGCATCATTGAGCTTGGTGATGATGGACAAGGGCGTGCCGCTGGGGACCATCACGCCATTCCAAGAGGTCACGTCATATCCCGGTACACCCGACTCGGTGATGGTGGGCAAGTCTGGAAAAGCCAAGGTGCGATGGGCACTGGTGACGCCCAAGGCTTTCAATTTTCCAGCCTTGATTTGCTGCTCGAGGATGGCTGGGACGCCAAAAAAGAGTTGAGTCTCTCCTGCCAAAATCGAGTTCAAGGCAGGACCTCCGCCACGGTATGGGATGTGGAGCAGTTGTACACCCGACATCATTTCAAAAAGAACCCCAGTCAAGTGGTTGATGGAGCCGTTGCCCGCAGAGCCAAAGGTCATGGGATTGACAGCGGTCTTTGCCAAAGCAATCAACTCTTTCACGTTCTTCACCGGCAGTGACGGGTTCACCACCAAGATCTCGGGTACCAAGGTGAGAAAGATCACGCTCGAGAAGTCTTTTGCACTGAAGGGCATTTTGCTCATCATGTGTGGATTGATCGAATGGGTACCCGAATATGCAAATAGGATTGAATATCCATCGGGCAATGACTTCGATGCCAATTCAGCGCCAATATTACCCGCCGCGCCGCCGCGGTTATCGATCACCACGGCTTGACCGAGCACCTCAGCAAGTTTGGGCGTGATCATCCTCGCCAAGATATCCGCGCCACCGCCAGGCGGCCAGGGCACAATGAATTTGATGGGACGAGTCGGATAATTTTGTGCGTGAGCGCAAGCGCATAAAAAAATCACGCCGCTGAGCCACCAAGTTCTGAGCAGGAAGATCTTTAACGTATTCATGTCTTTAATCCGTGGTTTTACTCAAGGCTTGATCCATGGTTTAGCGCTGGGATAAAACTCATTGCCGTAATAGTGGTGTACCCGCTCAAGGTAGTCTCCAGTGGGCGGGGCATAGCTCAGGGCTTTGCTGGTGAATCGACCGGTCAGTCGATGCAATTTGACAGCAGTCTCGGCCATTTTGACCATTTCAATGATGCCGCTCACGATGGGTGCGTTACCAAATTGATTGATGCCTTGTTCGGCAAACACCACCATCAAGTTCCCCCCCGCAGGGATCACCACTTCGGCCCCCTTGTCCACGAGCTTTTGTGCCGCAGCATTGAACTGCGCCATCACCACCTTCAAGTAATCATCGTCGTGCATGGCCACTTTGAGTTGCAGTGGTGTGGTGTCAACCGGCTCTATGGCCACCATGCGAGTCGATAATCCATAACGGGCCACGTTTTCGTGGAGCATTTGTGACCACTTGGGGCTGATTCCGACGAAACCAAAATTGGCCCCCATGATGCTTGCCATGTGAACGCTCGTCTCGCACAGGCCCAAGATGGGGATATTGACCATCTCGCGGGCTTCACGCAACCCATAGTCACTGATGTTGCCCACCATGAAGGCGTCGTACCCTTCTTTTTCAGCTTGAATGGCGTTGGTGATCACGTCTCGCATGTCGTAATGGGCCATGGCACGGTATTGCACGCCAATTGCAGCGGCTCCACGCACGCCTTGGAGGTGAATGTGTGTACCCGGATCAACGATGCGCTCGAGTACCGCTTTGAGTCGTTTGCCGTAGGGCGTGGACTCGGTTTCACGGGCCAAGCTTTGGTACCATAATTTCATGGTGTACTCCCTTAAGAGTTGTATGCAGATGGGTTTTAAAAATCAAGTCTCAACGCAATGTGGCAATGCGTTGATTGGGGCTTGATGAAGATGGGGGATGGTCCCATCACAAATTGCTGGCCTTGATGTTGGCCGACTTGATGACCTCAGTCCAGCGTTTGAAGTCGCGGGCTAAAAAGTCACTCATCTCGGCCGAATTTGAACCAATGGGTTCGGCACCCTCAGTGAAGAAGCGCTCTCGCACGTCTGGCATTTTCATGATGAGGGCCATCTCTTTGGACAACAAAGCGCTGATGTCTGGGGGAATTCCCAAGGGGCCAACGATGCCATACCAGCCTCCTGTGTCATAGCCTGCCACGCCAGACTCTGCGATGCTTGGAACATCAGGAAGCATGGGTGAGCGCTTGGCGCTCGTGACAGCGATGGCCCTGAGTTTGCCGGTTTTGAGATGCGGCAATGCAGTGGACAGCACAGGAAAAGAGAGCGCTACATTACCGGCCAGCAAGTCACTCATGGCTTGGCCGGTGCCCTTGTAAGGAATATGCTCAAATTTGATGTTGGCCATGATTTGTAGCAAGGCACCTGATAAATGGCCAGGTGAAGCGTTGCCCGCCGAGGCCTGGGTCATGGGGTCTTTTTGTGACTTGGCGTAGGCAATGAGTTCATTCAAGTTTTTGACGGGAACAGAAGGGTGGACGACCAATAAATTGGG
Organism: uncultured Burkholderiales bacterium; assembly: GCA_903864315.1. Taxonomy (GTDB): domain Bacteria; phylum Pseudomonadota; class Gammaproteobacteria; order Burkholderiales; family Burkholderiaceae_C; genus Limnohabitans. Next base: position 61,203 of record CAIPFK010000100.1, read on the forward strand.
CACCGTTGCCAACAATGAAATGGGCGTGAAGTCCTTGACTGGATCGTGCCACATTTTGTCGTACAAGATCGGGTTGGTGGTGAGCCCAATGGAGGACATAAAAAGCGTGTAGCCGTCTGCGCTGGCTTTGGCGGTGGCATCCCCAGCGATCAAACCGTTGGCGCCTGTTTTGTTTTCAACAATGACGGGCTGTCCCAATGAATCGCTTAATTTTTGGCCAATGAGTCTGGCCGCAAAGTCCGTGAAGCCGCCAGGAGAAAAACCAACCAAAATGCGAATGGGGTGTTTGGGGTAAGCAGTTTGCCCAAGACAAGTATCCGTGGTGACAACGAGGCAACCCATCGTGATCACAGTCCAGTAGAACTTGACAAGACGGGGAGAAATCCAAGATTTAAAAGCGAACAATGTGCTTACCCACGAATGTTTTTAAAATGACGAAGCATTGACTTCAATAAAAAATTGTCGTGGTGCAAATGGGTTGCATGACAAATTTCACAATTTAATTTAGCACGATATGCGCAGTTGAACGCTAGGGAGATTCCCGATTAAAAAAAACAATTGCATGCGGGATGGAGGCCTTGGAGCTTTTTACAATGGACCAATGGCTTAGAAGGTCTCGCCTCAGATTGAAAATCTTGAATTTCCCACCTCTCTTGACATAAAGGTTTTAGCGTGATCAATACTGCCGCCATGTTCAGCGAAAAAAGCAATGGAATCCACATCGATTGGGATGTCCCCATAGCCATGAGCGATGGCTTGGTGCTTCGATGCGATGTGTTCAGACCCGATGCGCCTGGCCAGTATCCGGTCATCATGGCGGTCGGCCCCTACGGGAAGTGGCTCTCATTCCAAGATGAGGTTTGGGGCGGGCAGTGGAAGATGCTGTGTGCACAGGAGCCCGAGATCTTAAAGCTCTCGTCCAACCGTTTTCAAAATTATGAGTTTGCCGATCCAGAGCGTTTCGTGCCCGATGGCTACGTGTTGATTCGTGTGGATGTGCGAGGCACGGGGCGCTCGCCGGGTGTGATGGATTTGCTCTCAACGAGGGAGACGCAAGACTATTTTGAGTGTATCGAGTGGGCTGCGGTCCAGCCGTGGTCCAACTCAAAAGTCGGGCTCAACGGTGTATCTTACCTGGCCATGAATCAGTGGCAAGTGGCTGCCTTGAGGCCTGCGCATTTGAGCGCAATGTGCATCTGGGAGGGGTGCTCTGATTTTTATCGCGAGTTTTATCGGCACGGTGGTATTCACAGTCTCTTTGGTGACCTGTGGTACAACAAATATATTTTGCCAGTTCAATACGGTTTGGGGCAAAGGGGCTGGAAGAGCCATATCAATGGCCACTGGGTGTCAGGTGACACGCAATTGAGTGATGCGCAACTTGCGGCCAACAGAAAAGATTGGCGAACGTACACCCGAGCAAACCCCTTGGCCAATGATCCCTACTGGATAGAGCGACAAGTGGACTTCTCGCGCATTGAAGCGCCACTTCTCTCAAGCGCCAACTGGGGTGGTCAAGGTCTGCATTTGCGCGGTAATGTGAATGGCTATCAACAAGCCGCTTCCAAAGAAAAGTGGTTGCATTTTCATTGCCTAGAACATTGGACTGAGTTTTACACCTCCAGGGGTATTGAGCTGCAAAAGAAATTTTTTGGCCATTTTTTAAAAGGTGAAGACACCGGTTGGGGCCATGAGCCCAAGGTCATGATGCAAGTACGCCACCCAGAAAAAGAGGTGACCCTGCGCTCTGAGTTGACGTGGCCCCCCGAATCGACCCGGTATGAGCGCTATTATTTGGAACCCAACAGCAGTGGCTTGACCACAACGGCAGTGCAGAGCTCTCAAGCGGTGAGTTATGACAGTCCTGGCGCGGGGCTGACCTTTTTATCTCAACCCATGACCCACGAGCGCACACTCATTGGACACGCATGCGTGAAGTTGTGGGTGTCGTCTTCAACAAGCGATGCTGATTTATTTCTCATCTTGAGGGTGTTTGCACCCGATATGCGAGAGGTCACCTTTTCTGGTGCGAATGACCCGCACACGCCGGTGGCACATGGTTGGCTCAGGATGTCGAGTCGGCGCTTGGATGAGTCTGGCCGTGCATCTGTATTGCCAGCCTACACGAATGCAAACACCGATCTCTTGAATCCTGATGAAATCTATGCTGCGAATGTGGAGATTTGGCCAACATGCATTGTCATTCCCAAAGGCTACCGGATTGGATTGTCGATTCGTGGCAATGACTATGTCTACCCAGGGGACTTGAGTGCGGTATCGGGCAAGATCGGACAACCCGCCACGGGAGTGGGGCCTTTCAGGCACGATGATGTCGAGGATCGGCCGAAGGCTATTTTTGACAACACAGTCACTGTGCACGCCACCGCTCAGCAACTTGCTTACATCGATATACCGTTTTGTTGAAGTTCTTTTTTTCAGTTTCCAATCCGCCACTAAAATTAACATATGACCTTCCATCAAAATCGAGCTCTCTGAGAAGCTATTCATTGCCAAAATCTTTTTAACGGATCTTTCAATTGCCATGACATTTCAAATCAACAAAATCATCGACATCAGTTTGCCATTGGAAAACACGAAGTTTTCAATGAGAACGCCCAAAGGGTTTAAAAAAGACATGCAGTTTGAGATGGAGGTATTGAAGGAACATGATTCGGCTGAGGGTGGTGAGCAAATCGTACGGGGTGTGCACATGCGTTTGCATGCGGGCAGTCATGTGGATGCGCCTGAACACAACACCAAAGGGGCCGCGCAAATCACTGACTTGGCGCCCGATGTGTTTGTGGGACCTGCTGTGGTGGCCGACCTCAGGCACTTGGTGCCCGGTGGTGCCATCACCGGTGCAGAACTGGACGCGGCAGTGGGGGATGTTGTTCAAACTGGAGACCGGTTGTTGCTCAGGACCGATGTGAATAAAACCTACATGAAAGACGATTGGCAAAAACGTTCACCTTATTTGACGCCTGATGCCGCCCAGTGGTGTATCGATCACAAGGTGCCCTTGGTGGGCTTTGACTGTTACCATGGCGCCGAGGAATTGCTGCCCAATCAGCCCAGACTCTGGCACACTTTGCGCCTTTTGAGTGAAGCGGGAATTGTGACCTTGCCCTCTCTGATTCAATTGGACTTCATTGGGCAAAAACGAGTCACGCTGGTTGCTCTGCCGCTCAAAATCGTGGATGCCGAGGCCTCACCCGTTCGCGCTGTCGTTTTACTGTAAGGATTGACGATGAATAAAATCACCCTTTTGATCAGTCGTGTTGTCTTGTTGTTCCTGTGCAGCGCTGGAGGGTTCTTGTTCGCTCAAGACAAATACCCAAGTCGCGCCATCAACTTGGTTGTTCCATTGTCGCCTGGCATCACGCTTGACGCCATAGGACGCCTCTATGCTGAAAAGCTCACCAAAATACTGGGACAGCCCGTGGTGGTGGTGAACCGCCCCGGAGCAGGGGGGATCATTGGTGCGCAATCGGTGGCGAGTGCAGTGCCCGATGGCTACACCTTGCTCATGACAAACACCGGTCACGTGATTTTGCCAGTGCTCAACAAAAACTTACCCTTTGACCCCATCAAGGACTTCAAGGGCATCACCTTGATTGCCGATACGCCATCGGTCGTGATCATCAACCCAGCGCTCGGTGTGCAAAACCTCAAGGAATTTGTCGCCCTTGCCAAAGCCAAACCGGGTAGCATCAACTACGCATCCGCTGGCATTGGAACCCCCACTCATGTGGCAGGGGCCTATTTTGCTCAACAAGCCGGCATCAATTTGGTGCATGTGCCCTATAAATTGAGTGCTGATATTGTTTCCGATTTGTTGGCCTCAAGGGTTCAATCCGTGTTTGCTCCGCCAGCTTACCTGCCGGCCATGATCAAGGACGGTCGCCTCAAAGCCTTGGCCATTTCTTCCACTGCTGATTTGCAGGATCCTTTTTACGCGCCCAATGCCAAGTCACAAGGTGTGGACTATATCAATTCGACTTGGTATGGAATTTTGGCTCCGAGTAAAACACCTGTCGACGTCTTGGAGATGTTGAGAAAGGCGGTCAACACGGTCACCGAGGACCCAGAGGTCAAAGCAAAATTGCTTTTACAAGGCTTGAATCCCAATGGTTTGAGTTTGGCGGGCTTCGATGTCTTTTTGGCCAAAGAAGCCGATCGAATCACCCCTCTTTTGAAATCTGCTGATGCCAATTGAGTTTTAAAAAGGATTTCCTGATGAGTGAAAAATTTCGTGTCGATTTCATTGAACCCGCCATGACCTATGAGGAGATCATTGCTCAGCAAGTGAGCAAAGTTCAAAAGGATAAGCCCAGCGGCTTCAAAGTGAGCGCCCAGCTCCTCGATCAAGGACGAACGGACACCGTTCTTGCTGCCAGTGCTGGCCTGACAGTGCGGTTAAAAGTGTATGCATCAGGGGGAGAAAACGCCCTTCATACCCATGTCAATGAAGACCATGTGTTCATCTTGCTCGCGGGTTCTGCGGAGTTTCACAACGAGACAGGATATTTGGCGAATCTGAAACAGCATGAGGGGATATTGATTCCCAAAGGTAGTTTTTATAAATTCCATGCCACCAGCACAGAGCCCTTGGTGATGCTCAGAATTGGTTCGCCCAATGAGTCCTTTTTGGGCTTGGAGGGGCGGGTCAATCCGCATGGGGACAAAGCCCATGCGGATTCATCACAAAACATGACCCAAGAAGTGGTTTTCAAAGCCAACGCGTTTTTTGGTCAATAAGCCATGAAGGTTTGTATCTTTGGTGTGGGGGCGGTGGGTGGCTATTTGTGCACTAAACTGGCACACAGTCCGATCATCAAGACCTTGAATGTGGTGGCCAGAGGCGCGCAGCTCCAAGCCATTCAAGACCAAGGCTTGCGAGTCCAAGATGCCCAAGGCGGCCCCGATGAGTTTGCCCGTGTACACCAGGCCTCGGAAAAAGCCCAGGAACTGGGCCAGCACGATTTGGTGATCGTGACACTCAAAGCCAATTCCATTGTTCACAGTGCCCAAGAGATCAACGCGTTGACTCGCGCCCATGGGGTGGTGGTCTTTGTCAACAATGGAATTCCTTGGTGGTGGGATTATCCTGAAGAATTGAACACCCATGGTGTCGGTGCATTGCACAGAGATGACATTTGGCGCGCGCTAGACCCCTCGAAGGTGCTGGGTTGTGTGGCGATGTCCAACAATGAGGTGGTCAGTCCCGGCGTGATCCGTCACAACAGCATGAATACTTGGTATTTGGGTGAGCCCAGTGGCAAGAGGAGTCAGCGTCTAGACCAAGTGGTGAGTGCGTTTGCAGGCGTGGGCCTTGGTGCCTTGGCGACCACTCAGATCAAGCTTGAAATTTGGCGCAAGTTGCTGCTCAATATTCCCAATCACGCCTTGGCAAGTTTGACCCGTCTATCGACCGATGAAATTTATGCCCATGATGGACTCGTTCAATGGGCCATTGATTTGACCAAAGACGTTGCTCTTGTGGCCTCATCCTACGGATTTGACTTGGGTGACACCACGCGAGAGATTGTGTTGAAAAGACTCAACCCCAATGTCAAGGGTTCCAAGCCTTCGATGCTTCAAGATGTGTTGAAGAATAAACCGCTTGAGATTGACGCTGTCTTTGGCTCGGTGGTCGAGTTGGCAAAGCGAAACAATACACCCATTCCGAACCTTGAGCATGCCTATGCCTTGCTTCAGGGCTTGAATCGCCATCTCGAATTGAGCAGATGAATGCCATGGTTTTCATAGGAATGATGTGGTCCTAGGGTTAACCCTTTTATTTTTGAATTCAAAAACAGTCGCCACTGCATCACTGTATTTCTACCAATTGACTTGAAGAACAACTCAGGTCAAATCCGTATTTCATAAAAAAACAAGAGGCATTCATGCGTTTAATTCACGGTGCATTGGGATTGGTGTTTTTGGGGGTTCAATTGACTGGATTCGCACAAAGCGATTATCCAAACAAACCCATACACATGGTGGTGGCTTGGGCGCCTGCGAGTGGCATTGACATCGTGATGCGCAAACTCGCTGAGCCATTAAAAGAAGAGCTTGGGCAAACCATTGTGATCGAAAACAAAGCGGGTGCTGCAGGCGCCTTGGGATCGGCCTTTGTGGCCAATGCACCTGCAGATGGCTACACGCTTCTCTTTAATTCTGCAGCCATGAATATGCTCGCCGCCATGGGCACCTCGACTGCCTACAAGATGCCTGAATCCTTCACGCCCATTCTCAACGTGTTCAGCTCGCCCATGGTCTTGGTGGCCTATCCCGGATTGGACGTCAAAACGCCTCAAGACTTGGTTGCGTTGGCAGTCTCTAAAAAAGGCGATCTCTTTTACGCGTCGTCTGGATATGGCGCCCCATCACACTTTGTCGCAGAATTGTTCAGAGCGCGCACAGGCATCAAAGCCACCTTGGTTCCCATGAAGAGTTCACCCGAGGCCATGATGGAGCAAATTTCTGGTCGTGTGGCGTTTCACTTTGCCGTGGCATCCACCGCTTTGCCGCCCGCTAAAGAGGGGCGAGTCAAAGCGTTGGCGGTCACGAGCAAAGAGCGTTTGAGCATTGCTCCAGAAATTCCGACCATGGAGGAATTGGGCTATCCCAATTTCAACGCAAGTTATTGGAATGGAATTTTTGGGCCCAAGGGCTTGCCGCAACCGGTTGTGGATCGTTTGGTGGTGGCTTTTAACAAAGTGCTCTTGAAGCCTGAAGTTCAAGAAAAGCTCATCAGCACAGCGAACGTGACCGATGCCAGTAGCAATGCGCCAAAATTCAACAAATTACTCAAAGATGATTTGCAACTCTGGAGCGATGTCGTCAAGTTTGCAAAGATCAAGCCCGAATAAAATTCAAATTCAGTCGATCAGGCTCGTGCTTGCCAACCGCCATCCATGGGAATGGGAGTGCCAGTCATGTCCCTGGCTTCCTCCGAGCACAAAAAGAGAGCCAAAGCGGCCACATGCGCGGGGGTCACAAAACGCCGTGTGGGCTGCCTTGCTTTCAAAAAGTCGTTGGTGAAATCTTCAACGCTCACGCCTTGGTCGTTGGCACGCTTGACCACCAACTGTTTGATGTGATCGGTCTCCACGGCTCCCGGGCACAACGCATTGCAGGTGATGTTGTAGTCAACGCATTCCAGGGCAATCACTTTGGTCATGCCAACCAGGCCGTGTTTGGTGGCCACGTAGTCCAATCGTCCAGCCATGCCTTGAACACCGAAGATGGACGCCAAATTGATGATGCGTCCCCAGTTTCTTTCTTTCATGCCCGGTAAAACCAAGCGACTCAGATGAAACGGTGCTGACAAGTTGACTGCCAAGGCATAATCCCATTTTTCAATCGGCATGCTGTCGACTTGGGCGTCAAATCGGGTCACGGCGTTGTTGACCAAAATGTCGATTTGGTGAAATTGCTTCAATGTGGTCTTGACCAAATCCTCTATTTCCGATGGCTTGGACAAGTCGGCCCCATGGTAAATCACTTGTGCACCCAAGGACTTGATTTTTTCGAGTTGGGATTGGATCAATACCTCCTCACCCAAGCCATTCAAAACGATCCGAGCACCTTGTCGGGCCAAGGACTGGGCAATTTCAAAACCAATACCACCCAGTGATCCTGTGATCACGGCCACTTTATCTTGAACTGAAGTCATGTGAGATGTTTCCTTGAATTATTGACCATGGCGCAGTCGAGTGCCAATGATTTGACCCGTGGTGTACGTGCTGGCTTGTGTGGCCAAATACATCAAGGTGTGGGCGACCTCTTGGGCCGTCGTGGCCTTGCCAAGAACATCGGCGACGAGTTTGGAATCGTATTTGGTGGGGTTGGCCCCTCGCGAGAGGGGTGTGTCTGTCATGCCTGGGTTCAGTCCATTGACCGTCACGTTGTATTGGCCCATGTGCAGGGCAAGGCTTTTGACAAGGGCAATCATGCCACCCTTGGAGGCCGCGTATTGAGCATAATCGGCCGAGCCATAAATGCCTCTGTCTGAGGTCATCAAGATCATCGTCCCAGACTGTTGGGCCGCCATGATTTTGCCGGTTTCACGGGTGATGTAAAAGCTGCCATTGAGGTTAACGCGCAACGTCTCAAGCCATTGTTCATCGGTCATCTCCAGCAGCGGGGCGGCGCGACAAATGCCCGCTGCGTGTATCAAAACATCAATGCGGCCGAAATGCGCATGGGTTTGGTTCACGAGAACGTTGACGGCACTTGAGTCGCCTACATCACAGACTTGGGCTTTGGTGAGAGACTGAAAGGGGATGCAAGTCTCGTGCGTTTGCGCCAGTTCTTCCTTGGCCACATCGGCCATCATGACTTGGGCACCTTGTTGCGCAAAATGAATGGCTGCGGCTCGGCCTATGCCAGATGCTGCACCAGTGATTAAAACAACTTTATCTTTGATTGACAAGGGCTTCCCCTATTGGAAAATTTGAATTGCACAATATCATGTTTGTTGGCATTTTGTATAGAGGAGAAGCGAGCAATGAGTGAGCCGTTCAAACGTGAGTTCAAAGTTTACAAAGAAGAAGATTACCCAAAAGACAAAAAAGCGAGTGACTACCAAGATTGGCCCAAGCAGGTTTTTCATGTGAGCCATTTGGAAGACAATTCTTTCAAGACCGATGGATTCAGGCCTTGGGCTCTGTCCAGAGACATGGGCATGGTCGAGGCCACTGGCGGTATGGTCGATGTGCATGTCAATCGACGCGCTCGCCCCTTCAATGCAAAAGACATTTCACACCGGCACTTTCACAATGTCCATTACCAAATGGTGTATGTTTTAAAGGGTTGGGTGAAAAATGAATTTGAGGGCCATGGTGAATTTTTAATGAAGGAAGGCAGTTGCTGGTTGCAACCGCCTAAAATCAAGCACACGGTTTTAGACTTTTCAGATGATTTGGAAATTTTGGAAGTCATCATTCCCGCCAATTACGACACTGTGAATTTGAACGAACCACCTGGAGGCCATGTTAAAAATGAGCAGTCTGATTGAAGTCAACGGCCCCATGAAGGGTCAATGGGCCATGATCACCGGCTCCAGTGCCGGGATTGGTAAAGCCTGCGCCATCACTTTGGCCAAAGCGGGTATCAATGTGTTTTTGACGGGTCGCAATGAGGCAGCGTTGAAAGAAGTGCAAAAAAGTTGCAAAGACTTCGGCGTACAAGCTCAATATTTGGTGGGCGACTTGTCGTCTCGTGGTTTTGTCAAAGAGCTTGTGGATTGGAGCCAAGAGGCAGCCATTTTTATCAACAACGCCGGGTCATTGGTTTACGCGCCCATTTTGGAGGTGACCACGGATGAATGCGCACAAATGTTTTCACTCAACGTCGTCGCGGCCTATGATGTGACACGAGAAATGGCGCTGCGCATGAAAGAAAGAGGTCGAGGGCACATGGTCTTCATCACGTCTTTGTCAGCTCGAAATGTGAATATGCATGCCGTGGTTTATGCCGCGACCAAGCATGCATTGTCTGCCTTTGCCAAAGGATTTCGTTTGGAATTGAAAAAAGACATGATCAAGGTCACTGAGATCGCACCCGGAATGGTGGATACTGAAATCCGCAATTCTGTGACTCACCCGGATGTTTTAAAAGCCATCGCCAGTCGACCTTTCTCTCCGATTTCCGCGCAAGATGTGGCTGATTCTGTGCTTTATGCCGTGTCGGCTTCTGATGGTTGTTGCCCCGATTTGATCGAGCTACGACCCCGCTTGGGCTGAATGTTCTGAGTTTTGAATTGAAAGTTTAAGCATCATGGATCTTGGGCTCAAAGGCAAATCGGCGTTGGTGAGTGGTGCTTCTCAGGGGATTGGGAGAGCCATCGCAATTTCTTTGGCGAAAGAGGGCTGTGCGTTGCACTTGGTGGCAAGGCATGCGGACGCACTCAATGCTTTGGCTGAAGAACTCCGCAAAGATTATCAAGTGGCTGTTGACGTCCATCCGACTGATTTGATGCAAGCGGGTTCGGCCAAGGCGTTGATCGACACTTGTCCACCTGTTGATATTTTGATCAACAATGCTGGCAATACGCCGCGTGGAACGCTGCTCACACTTGAAGAAGAGGAGTGGCGACCTGGGTGGGAGCTGAAGATCTTTGGCTATATCAATTTGTCCCGCGAGGTCTACCGCTACATGGTCAAGCGCCGATCGGGCGTGATTTTGAATGTCATTGGCATCGGCGCTGAAAGGCTTGAATATGCATATGTCGCCGGCTCAATGGGCAACGCTTCCTTGGTCGCATTCACGAAGACGGTGGGTAGTGTCAGTATGGATCATGGAGTCCGAGTTTTAGGGGTCAATCCAGGTTGGGTTGAAACTGAAAAATCGAAACGCTCACTTAAAAAACGAGCTTTACTCGAACTGGGCGACGAAAACAAGTGGCCAGAGCTCACCCGAATTTTCCCCAGAGGTCATTTGCTCGCGCCACAAGAAGTGGCCGATGTGGTGACGTTTGCATGTTCACCCCGGGCTGGAGCCATATCCGGTCACGTGATCACCGTTGACGCTGGTTTTGCCAGCCGAGGTTACGCTCCCCCCGATCATCCTTGAATTGAAGTGAGTCACAAGCATGTCTACCTTGTTGCGTCAAAAAATTGCCCAGTCGGGTTTTGTCAAAATTATTTCAGTTCGCCAGGTCAAATCTGCTGATATCGTTTATTTGGTCAAAGAGGCTGGATTTGACGGCTTTTACATCGATACAGAACACGGGATTTTTAGTTTGAGAGAAATCTCAGATCTGTGCATGGCCGCTCAGTCCAATGGATTGATTGCATGGGTCAGGGTGCCTGAGGCGACTGTTGCTGTGGTGGGTCCAATTTTGGATGCGGGAGCGAGTGGAATTATTTTCCCGCATGTGGGGACGCCTGAGGAGGCAAGCTTGGCGGTCCAGTTGTGCAAATATCCACCGCACGGTAAAAGATCCATGGCCGCATTGAGCGCAGCATCCCTTTATCAAAAGAAACCTGCACCTGAATTGAAAAAAGAGCGCGAAGACCGTGTGGACGTGATCGCCATGATTGAAAACGCCTTGGGGGCAGCCAATGCGGATCCAATTGCATCAGTACCAGGCATCGACGCCTTGATGATGGGCCCCATGGACTTGAGTTTTGAGTTGGGTCTACCTGGGCAAACCAACCATGCCGAGGTGATTGCCGCAACGCTCAAGTCGGCCCAGGCCGCGCAAAAGGCAGGGAAGCATTTTGTGGTGGGTGAAGCAGGTGTACAACTCGTGGATCAACTGCGAGGCTTGGGCGCCAAAATATTCACGGGTGGCAGTGATGGCA